>JALSOP010000045.1 GCA_026986435.1 Desulfurococcales archaeon
CAAGGCAAGGAGGCCAACACCGACAGGGACGCTGATGAGCGGATTGAGGTCCACTGGGATGAGAGTATCGAGCCATGCCTTACTAGCTACTGCCCCACCACCCACCATCAGGGCCCACACGGCGAATCTGACGCTGTTAGGTATCATCCCCGCCACCAATGAAGGGTTGCTGTATACCTAAAAACGGGGCCTATCCTCGTTCTTCTCCATCACCCTTCTTGAGGAAGTCCAGGAGCGTCAACCTTTTCTTTCTGGCACTTCCCTCAACCCTTCTCTCCTCCTTCTTCGGTGTGGTGTCGGTCCTCCCTCCCTTACCTGCCATGGGTTTCTTCTCCTCCGCCTCCTCGATGGCTTTCTCTGTGACGACCTCCTCTATGAACCTGTCCCTCACCGGCTCGTAGACAAGTTTGTAGAACTTCTGCTGGTCTAGGAGCACGTGCTTGGGGAACTTCGAGACATATTTGAGGGCGGCCTCCCACGCCACCTCGTACGGCACCACAGCGTCTATCTTCTGAGCCACGTACCTGTCGTAGTCCTCGGGTGTCTGCTCCCTGTCCCCCATGACGAAGTAGCCCCTCGACGATACGTACGCTTCCTCATCACCCAGTGCCTTAACGAGCTTCCTCTCCCCCTCACCAACCACTGCGCCTGTTCCCACCCACCTCCTCGGGAGCCTCTTAGCGGCGTAGTACCTCCCGTAGTGCTTGGCCCAGGCGTAGAATATGGCCCTGTTAAGCCCGAAGGACTTCGCCCTCTCTAGATCACCAGTTATTAGGTAGTACCTCGCCGCTTGCAAGAGAGCCATGACAGGGAACCTCCCCAGCTTGGGCCCTGCGGCGTCGGCCGTGGCCCTAGCGGGCGTCTTCCTCTTTAACACCCCCACCCTCGGGAGCCTCGGTTTCTTATCCAATGACAGGGCCTTCCTTGCTAAGTCGTCGGCCTCCCCCCTCGAGTACCTCCGCCATGCCGTGGGGTCGTGCCTCGGCCTAGTAGGGTTCACCCACGCCAGCTCGAATGACGGGAGGTCTTTGGGTTTGAAGCACACCGCTGCTCTGTCGAGCCTCCTGTGTAGTGAGAGCGGGGCTGTGAAGACCCTCTTCGGGTCCACTAGGCTCTCGACCTTTAGGGCCCCTCCCGAAGCCTTAACGATGGACTCCAGCCTCGGCCTGATCGCCTTCAAGACGTGATCCACAACCGCGTCAGCAACCTCTATTGGGTGGTGCTGGCTGAGTATTTCCTCGGAGAAAGCTCCCTCGTTTATCCTCACGTGTGCTCCCTCACCACTCCATAGAATGTAGACGGAGTCCGTGACGCCCTCTAACTCGAGGTACTCGACGATCGCCTCAGCTGCCTCGACGACGTGCTCCCACGCACCTCCCTCAACGTCTATGTCCCAGAAGGGTGTGGCCGCAGTGATGTTCGCGGGGTCCTCGACGTCCTCCACCGACTCTATCCGCCTATACACCGCCAAAGTCCCGTAGAACGTCCTCGCACCTATGCCCGAGTAGGACCTGATGACGGCGGAGACTTCTGCGGGTGAGGTAATCGTCAAGGGCCTGCCCTTCCTGTACCTGATGAAGATCCTCTTCCCTCCGGCGGAGCCCTCGATGGCCGCCCACCTACCCCTAAGGAACTCCGCGATCTCGCCAGCAACCTCGGGCCGGGAGTAGTAGGCGATTATGTCCAAGCCCGCCCCACACCTCACTTAAGTCTAAGGAACCGAATAAGGCGGAACCCACGAGAGGAAAAAGAGAATAGGGCCAGCTAAGGGATCAGATCGGTTGATGAGGAATGGGTAGGGAAGGGAGCCTTGCGCTGGCAGCGCTCGCCGGGTTCCTGGCCATGATAGCGATCGGGTGGATGCCCATCATAGGGCCCATGATCGCCGGCATCATAGCGGGGTACATAGCCGGGGGCGGGATAGGCAGGGGCTTCATAGCCGGCGTACTCGCGGGGCTTCTAGGGGCGATAATCCTCGGCCTCATACTGGCGGCGATCCTCGGCGCTGTGGCCGGGCCGCTCGGTGCCATAGCGGGGTTCCTGGTGGGGTTCGCCGGCCTGGCTGTGGGGAGCATAATTAAGGCCGTCATTGCGGGGGCGGGCGGGATTATTGGCGCTCTCCTTAAAAGGGACTGAGCAAAGCCGTGCACTATAAGCTAGGCCCATAGGCAGATGTGGGCACTGCCCTTGACCCTAGCTTATGTGTCTGTGCGTGACCAGCTACTTAGGAACCGCGTAAGATCATTGAGAGAGGCTAGCTAGGAGGCGTGTCAGCACAAGGTCATTCTCCAGAGAGCACGTTAATCCGAGGAGCATACTCTACGCCATAAGCGCTGCCAAGGAGGCGCCATCGAGAGCTAACTCCCAGCCCTGGAGATTCGTCATTGTCTCTGATCCTGGCCTAAAGCGTAGGATCAGGGAGGTGTGTGAGGCCGCTGAGAAGGAGTTCCACGAGACCGCTCCAGAGGGACTGAAGAGGTTCCTTAGGGAGAGGGGATAACGTGGAGGAAGCCGTTCCTGGAGGATGCACCGTACCTAATACTCGTCTTCGGTAAGAAAACCGAGCCCTACTGGGTGCAGAGCGTGCGGCTATCTATTGGGTACCTCCTTCTTGCATTGGAGGAGGCTGGGCTTGCGCCACTCACGTACACGCCGCCGAGGGTCGACTGGGCTAATGAGTTGCTGGGTGTCCACCGCAATTACTTCCTGCAGGCGATCATACCTGTTGGGAGACCGAAGGGGAAGAAGGTTAAGGAGCTGGGGCTATCCCTCGAGGATATCACCTTCTGTAACGGCTGGGGCACTGGTTATCAGCCTGCCGCTAGCATGAATAATCACAGTTATGACCAAGTTATTTGCTTGGACGCTACTAGCGGTTGGTGATCAGATGAGGTTCTTCGGTGACAGGAGAGAAGGGCTAGAAAAGCTACTTGGGGACGACACCATGCGTTTAGTTAGGTACTTCGCCGAAAGCGAGGGCATCGGCGTAGTAGACGCTGTTAGGGCCCTTGTCTCCAAGGGGTATAGTTACTTGGTCATGGAGAGGAGGTTTGGGAAAGAGGTGAGTAGCAGGGCCGCCTGGGACCTCAGGTTCAGGCTACTCAGGATCGAGGCTGGCTACGCCCACTATAGGTACAGGCTTAGGGAGGCTGTCGAGGAGCTCAGGAGGATGACTATAGAGATGTCCGGGCTCCTGGCCCAACTCAGGCTCTGCTCGAGGAGGCTGAAGGAGTGCTGTGGGGAGGGCCTCGATGAGGGGGTCATTTCCGAGAAGGAGAGGATGCTGAGGGCTTACATGAAGGAGTACATCGAGAGATTTAGGGAGGACCTGGACAGGGGTGAGGACGAGTACATAACTGATTCCGAGCTCCTCGATGAGATAGAGGAGCTTGTTAAGAGGTATAGGAGGCTTTTTAACACCTCCTAATCATTACTGATGTCCTGTACCCCTTCAGTGCCTCAATGGCCGCGAGCCATGCCTTCTCCTGTTCCTCGGTTGGGGCCTCGCTGGCCCTGTAGTCTTGCTTCCTAATGTACTCCCTCATTCTCTCTAGTATCGCCCTCATCTTCCTCACCTGTATTGACTTGAGCTTCTCCCTCATCTCATCACTCTCCATAGCTGATGCCACCGCTCTGTAATGGGTGAGGCACATAACTGATTGGGAAGCCGAGTACTCTCGGATAAGCTCGCCCTTGTCGAAGCACGCTGCCATGACCTCTACATACATTTCCTCGAACTTCTTTGCTATATCGCATAGGGGGCATCCACCGCCGCTCCTGTAGCGCTTTTTCTCAATATCCTCGATAGCTTTCTCAAGAACTGACGCGTACATCAGTGTAGGGGATATCGGGTGCAGGAGGGGGTCCGAGATCACGATCGATGCGAGTAGCCAGGCATGATAGGGACAGAGTCCCCCCGCTTTGACAAACCCTCTCCTCACTCTCGGGTTGTTCACTCCCTCGTAGAGCATGCCCTTTATCTGATTGGCCTCGGCTTTACTCACGAGCCTGCAT
>JALSOP010000046.1 GCA_026986435.1 Desulfurococcales archaeon
CCCGGTTCACTCGGTAGGCTGGAGCAGCTGCACCCCGGGAGAGACGTGCCCTGTGAAAGTAAAGCTAATCGATAACATAGAGACGAATTATTACTTAATAGCCTTCAACGCCTCAATGATACCGCTCAACGCTGTTGAAGTGACCCCTAACGACTCGGGGAAGAACATAGTGATTGCTAACCTCACAGCCCCCCTCCACGGAACACTAAGGATATATGCCGTGGGGGATGCAAACGGCACCACCCAATTCGCCGGCATCACACAGGTAACGTTCATGAGATTCGACAACGAGAAGGCGCACCCGAGCCTGGACCCGAATGATGGTGTCCCCGGAGCGTCTGAAGTGACCCCGCCGCCGACAACAGCGCCCATAACACCGCCTGAGGGCACCGCGGCAGTTAATGGCGAGGGCTACAGAGAAGCCCAGCTCAGCAAAATCAACATAGGCCTTGGATGGGCGAGGGATGTCGTGAAATCATACCAACAGAGCGGCAACTACGAACTCCCCCAGACACCGGCAACCGGGAAGCAAGCATGCACAGCAACAACCACCACCATATCAACCACGTCAACCACACAAACCACAACAAGCACGACGACAGGTCATGGCGGGCAAGAAAGCACCACAACCACCGAAACCACTGCTACAACACAGACGACGACAACAACTACATCAACGGAGAGCGGAGAGGCTGGGCAGGCAGTAACTACAGTCGTGACAACGCCGGCGGGCGGCATGACCGGGCAGACCACCCTGATAATCGCCGGTGTACTGGTAGCGGCTGTTATTGTGGGCGCCCTGTTCTTCCTCAGGCGCTGACACACCCTTTTAAATAATTAAATAAAAATTAAATTAACCAAGACAGAGCCCCGCCAGACCACAATGAACTTGAAGAGTGGTAAATTAACAACCTTCTGGTTACCACACCAACAGGATTAAGCACCTCCCAGCCACACCAGTTACCTCAGCAAACTCTTACCATACCATAGACCCGCATCAAGCTGTCATCAACCCATCACCGTATCATAAATCATGACCTACGTTTTAAGGAATTAAAAAAAACATATAATGGCTTAAACAAAAAGAAGAACGAAGGGTGATTACTTTGCGTAAGAATAATCTAGGCAAGTTAATAGTCCTCACCATCGTCGGGATAACCCTCGCATCAACACTATCATCAATACCAGCCCACTCATACGTACTTAATCAGTACAGCGTCATACTCGGAACAGACGGCGATCACTTTGAATTCAATCCCCTCGACGCCGTTGAGAAACCGCTGTTCACCAACACAAAGAACTCACTAAATAACATACTGGATCAGTTCACCCCACTCGGAAAGAGCATATACAAAACAGATGTGCTGTCCTACATCAGGACAATACCTTATGACCCGGATGCACTCGTAAGCTACGTCAGCGACAAACTCATAAACCCACCGCCCGGCGAGATGCTGATGACGTTCGGCCACCACGGCTACGACACCAACGGTAACTACTACGAACCGACGGAGTTCGGCGGTTATTCATTGGGGTTCGTGCCCTACCCCAGCGAATGGGCAGTCGACGGAGCCATAAGAGTATACGCTACAAGCATAGCACCCTACACAAGAACGAAAAGCATTGTGGACCTACCGCACTTCGTCTTCATGATAGGGTGTGACTCAGCAGGCGGCGGCGCTCCTGCACTAGGGCTCAATGATTCATGGCTTTACGCTTACAAGCTCTCCTCACTGGACAAACCCTACGACTACTACTGGGCAGGCAGGGCATTCGTAGGGTTCACAACCTCAATAGATGGAAGTGAAGCAATCCTTAAGTTCATAAACATCACTCTCTACAACTCAATAACTAAAGGAGAAAGCATATATGAGGCCGTGCTTGATGCCGCCAAAGATGCAAGGATCAATGTTTACATAGTGTACTTCACATCACCAACGACATACTACTACGATCTCATAAACTACGATTCAACTTATACCGCAGCATTCATAGGCGATAAGAATACCTTAATCGATCCCGCCCCCGAAGAAGAGGTTGCTAGGAAAGTAGCTGACTATCTCAGGGACAATTTCCCGACAATATATAATGACATCCTGAGCAAGGGAGCAGCAATGAAGTACGCTAGGGAAACATACAATTTGAGCATATTTAAAGGGTACGAAATAAAATGGGTCGCCGGTGACTCGGAGCTAGAGGTTACAGCGTACGTTGACAGCAACCTAGACATCGCGTCTATCACTGTAACTGTAAAACATAGGGGAGATAGTGTCTTGCTGGATAAGGTGTGGAACGATGCCTTAGCATATTCAGAGAAAATCAGAGATGTGCTTAAGAATAATGGAATAAAATTCACTTACTCGGTGGATACCGAGCACGAACCATATGCGATCACATTGAGAGAACTAAAGTATGAGGGCTACCCGATCATCATATCTACTTACTTCGGCGCTGGCCTAACCATAACGAGATACGGAAGAACAGTCGCAATAGCTGACGACCTCTTCAGCTTGAGGAACGGGGCTGTGAAAACCCTGGGGAACTTCAGTGTGGGCGCTGATGATGTCGCGGCCAGGGCCGGGGCGTCGGTATCCTCTGTTAAGAAGGCATGGCTGTTGACCGCTGGCGGCCTCTACCCTGTGTACTTAGTGAGGCATTACTCGGGTGATGAGGCACTCTACGCCATATATGACGGCGTCACCGGGGACCCGATAGATGAGGAGAGGGCGGCGCTCCTCGGCTCTGCTGGGGGTGAGGAGGGCTCGGCTGGGGTCGCTGCTGGCGATGTGCCTTCAGTGGTGTGGCTGGCTATTGTTTTGGCAGCTGCGGCTGTTATTGCCTTCGTGGTTGTGAAGCGCTTGAGGTAGTCGTTATTTTCCGTATGGGCAGAACCTGGTTTTTACTAACCTGACGTGCTTCTGGAGCACCGACAGGGCGCCTACGCCGGACACACCGTACACGGCGACGTCCTTACCCAGTAGGGCGGCGTCAGTAATTATTTCCCAGGCAGTGCCGTTGACTAGGGCGGAGGCTGTTAGGAGGACGAGGTCGGCGAGGGCTATGTAGTGCCTCCCGTAAATCCCATCGTATACGAGGCGCCCGTGCTTCACCCCCCACACGTTATCTTCCTTGAGATCAGTGACTATGAGGTTGTCCCTTAGTAAGGTGGCTAGGGCCTCGACGTGCCCTGGCTGGTACCCGATGTGTAGGACCCTCGCGCCCTGCCCGTACTCAGCCCTGACCCACTCAGCCAGCTCCTCAGCGCAGGACTCTGCCTCAAGGGACTCGCAGTGCTGGGTGCCCTCCACGACCCCGGCGAGCCTCGCTATCGCTGAGGCCGTGGCGTAGAACACGCCCCTCATGAACGGGTCGCTCAGGTCGGCCTCCAGAACCTCCCCGATCACCCCGGAGAAACCTCTTGGAGCGGCCGTGAATGCCTGCCCGACAGCGCCCCTGACCACGCACGACACAAGGACCTCCGGCCCCCTTACTAGGGCGTAGTCATCCCTCACTAACCTTAGGTCAGTGCCCGTGAGCGTGGAGCACTCCACGAGCTCGCCTTTATCTATGCCGGCCTCCTTAGTCAGCCAGAGGAGGAGGCTGCGAACGGCCTCATCCAGTTCGTGGACTCTCAACCGCCGCACCTAATATGTTGTTGAGGCGGGTTTATCATAGAGATCGCGTCTCATAAAAGAGTGTCTTGTGGTCTTTGATGATGCCGGGGTCGAGGCCCTCGCCCCTATTTTCTTTAATGAAGTCCCTCAGCGCTCTATCCATTGAGAGGAGGATCATCCCGTTATTGAAGGCCATTGAGTATAGGAGGTTGTCGATGACGTCCCTGTGACCAAGCAACCTCATTTTGAGGGCTAGCTCGAGGTCCTCGGCGGTGGGGACAACCTCCTGCAGGATCCTTGACCTGGTTATTGAGTCGAACGCTGCCTTAACCACGTCCTCTGCCCGGGATGCCTTCTTACCAGCGGCCCTCATCTCCTTT
>JALSOP010000047.1 GCA_026986435.1 Desulfurococcales archaeon
TCAACACCCTACTGAGGAAGATGAGTGATAAGGCGATAGACATGTACGGGGTGAAGATAGTGGCGCTTGACCTGGCGGAGTCCAGGATATTCGCAGGCCTACTTGGAATAGCCTCGACGGAGTTCGCTAAGGCAAGCAGGTCGGACGTAGTCCTCATAAGGAAGGAGGAGGAGAAGGTCGTCGTCACCGCGAGGTCCCTTAGCGACAGGGCCCTCAGGCTCGTGAGGAGGCTAGCGGAGGTCACGTCCGGCAGGTACGGGGGCCACCCGGAGGCGGCCTCTGCCACGCTCCCGGACATAAGCCTTGAGGAGGCGGTGAGGATAGTCGTCGAGGTAGCTAAGGTGGTGAGGGCGGGGGATAAGAGACGAAGGACAGGGTAAACATCGTGGGTGAGGTCGGGGCGGAGGAGTTTCCCGACGTCCTGCGCCCTCTACTCAAGACCTACACAGTTGCGCTTGTGGCCGAGTGCTCAATAGACTACGAGGGCAGGGCAGCCAGTAAGGCGGGAAGGGCTTACCGTCTAATAATAATTAAGCAGGACGGTACGGTGCTCGTGCATGAATCGAGTGGGAGGGAACCCCTAAACTGGCAGCCGAAGGCCACTGTGAGGGCGTGGTCCGAGGAGGGGGTGGCTTACGTTGAGGCCCTCAGGTCGAGGCCGAGGGAGAGGCTCCTCATCAAGCTATACCCGCCGATAACGGTGATGGCGGCGAGGCTAGGGCAGAGGGGCCTTGAGCTATTCGGGTCGGAGAGCGACATTGTGGAAGTCATAGCGATGAACCCGGGAATCGTTGAGGAAGGAGCTAAGCTCGTGACCAGGGAGGCGAGGACCCCTTACGGGAGGGCGGACGTCGTTCTCCGGGGGCGTGACGGGGCCCTCATCGTGGTTGAGGTGAAGCGCTCCAGGGCAGACGTCCCGGCGGTCTACCAGCTAATGAGGTACGTGGAGTACTTCCGGGGCCTGGGGTTCGAGGTTAGGGGCTACCTAGCCTCTCCCTCAGTAACCCCCGCAGCGGCTAAGGCACTGGGTAAGGCCGGCCTGAGGCATGTCCGTGTCGAGCCGCCTAAGAAGAGATAGTGTCGAGTGCCCGCACAAGCTTCGCTGCGGCATCAATGGAGGTCGACCCGAAGACGTACACGACAGGCTCTATACCCTGCCCGCCCAGGTGATGCACTGCGTCCGCGCCGCGGCCAACGGCTTCAGCAACCTGTTCCCCCACGTCCTCAAGCCTGTCGGCAGGACCGGCCTCCGCAACAGACGCACCCGTCACTTTAAGCCCCTCAATGATCTCTTTAGATCCCCTCGCAACGATCACGCCGCGATAGCCTGGCTCTACCTCCATGACCTTTTCGAGCACCCTAGCAGTGTGCTTCGACCCTCCCGGAACCGGGTCACCGAGCGCGATGAGCCGCCTACCTACCTTGACTATCCTCCCCGAGAACCCGACGAACTCCTCAGCGGCCTTGGCTCCCTCAGGCGCCTCCACTATGTTAGACCCCACCTCTGGCACGGCAACTATGGCATGCCTGTGGGCGGCGAGCATGTGGTAGGCCGTCTTCACAGACTCAACGGTCACCAACACCGGTCCACCCATTACCTCAACGCATATCCTGCACTCCGGCCTAGCCCACCTGTCCACGCGCCTGTGCAGTTCGCAGAGTCTGCCGCTGGCGAGGAGTTGCTGCAGGTACGAGGTCATAAGTCGGTTCGCCTCAATCAACGAGGCCCTCCTTAGGGCGTCAGCAACCGATGAAGCGATGGCTGATACCTCCCTGAACTCGACCCCGGCCTTCTCAAGCCTCTTCCTCAGCTCCTTTTCTGGCATGCGCAGGTACTTGCTGACCATTGGCTGGGTGACGGAGAGCGCCTTAGCTATGCCAGCCTGGGTCATCCCTGCCTGCGCGAGTTTCCTCGCTACCAGCGCCCTTAGCCAGGGGATCACGTACTTGGACACGAGTTCGTGCGGCAGCAACTCGCCTCGTCATTATGTATGTCATTAGGGATTTTATTTTGGGTGATGAATAACCGGTAGTTTAGATTTTTCTTCATTTCGCGGTAGGAGTCTGTGGGGAGGGTGTTGAGCGACGAGTTCGTGGAGGAATGTATTAAGAAGCTGATGGAGGAGTTCCAGGCCAGGCCATACGACAGGCCTGGCAAAGACTCGCCTAACGGCATATACGTCTTCTCACCGAAAGTCGGGAAATGGATGCTGGTCACCGACGAGGGTGATGAGGAACCCTTCACCCCGAGGTCAGACGGTTTCTTTGTGATGTACTTTGACAACACTAAGTGTCCCGCATGCAGGGCCTATGACGGGATCTGGTTCCCATACGTTGAGGGGAAGGCCTCGGAGCTGTGGGGGAGGGGCTTTCGATTCATTATTGTGTTGTGTGACTGGTTCGCGAGGGAATGCAGGTCGAAGGCGGCTGCGGAGAGCTTCCGTAAGTACGGGGTAAGGGCCTCTCCCACAACTATACTCATGGCGGTTAAGGGCGGTGAGCAGGTGCGCCTGGAGAGGTATGAGGGCGTGCTCAACGCTGAGGAGCTCAAGCTCGTGGTCGAGGGGTTCCCGGAGCGTGTCGATGCCTACCTGAGGGGTGAGGAACCGCCTGATCCTAGGAAGGCAATACGTAAGAGGATGCTTGAGGAGATCCTTCGGTCGCTGCTCGGTAGGTGATCGCGTTGCTCGACCCGTACAAGATCCGGGAGGACTTCCCCATACTTAAGAGGAAGATAAACGGCGTCCCCATAGTGTACTTCGACAACACAGCAACGACCCAGAAGCCGAGGCAGGTCATAGAGGCGATCAGGAGGTTCTACGAGGAGTACAACGCGAACGTGCATAGGGGGCTCTACACCCTCTCCCAGGAGGCCAGCGAGGCCTTTGAGGAGGCTCACGACATCATATCAGAGTTCATAGGGGCTAGGGGAAGGGAGGAGATCATCCTAACATACAACGCGACCGAGTCACTCAACCTCGTCGCCTGGACCTGGGGGCTCAGGAACTTGAAAGAGGGCGACGAGATAGTGATGAGCGTTATGGAGCACCACAGCAACATGCTCCCGTGGAGGAGGGTGGCGGAGCTGACGAGGGCGAGGATAAGGTATGTGGGCGTGGACGACTACGGCCGCCTTGACTACGAGGCCCTCGAGGAGGTGATGAGCAGGAAGGTTAAGGTCGTCGCGATGACGATGATGAGCAACGTCACCGGAGCAATCGTTGACATAAGGAAGGTGGCGAAGCTCGCCCACGACTACGATGCCATAGTCGTTGCTGACGGCGCGCAGGCCGTGCCCCACATGCCTGTGAGGGTCTACGACCTCGGCATAGATTTCCTCGCCTTCAGCGGGCACAAGATGATGGGCCCGACAGGGACCGGCATACTGTGGGGTAGGGAGGATATCCTGGAGGGCCTGGAGCCGTTCAAGGTCGGCGGGGACACAATAAAGGATGTCACACTGGAGGACGTCATATGGCATGACCTCCCATGGAGGTTCGAGGCAGGCACACCGAACATAGCGGGCATGATAGGGCTCGCTGAGGCAGCCAAGTACCTCATGAGGCTCGGGATGGAGAACGTGAGAGCGCATGAGGAAGAGCTGACACGCCACTGCCTAAAGCGCATGGAGGAGTTGAGGGGCCTGGTCGAGACCTATGGCCCGCCGCCGGAGGAGAGGGGCGGTATAATCCCGTTCAACGTCCTCCTACCGAGCGGTGGGAGGCTGAACCACCACATAGTGGGTAAGGCCCTCGACCTATTCGGCATAGCCGTGAGGACCGGCAAACACTGCGCCCACCCACTCCACTACCGCCTAGGACTCGAGGGAACAGTGAGGGCCTCCTTCTACATATACAACACTAGAGACGAGATAGACTACTTCGTGGACGCCCTCAAGAAAATAGCTGAAAGAGCCGATGAACTGGCGTCTTTAGAGGCTCCGCCGGCCGAGGTCTGCAGGCCTGAGTGAC
>JALSOP010000048.1 GCA_026986435.1 Desulfurococcales archaeon
ACCACCGGGTCCTCCCACATTTTCTTGTCGGCTTCGTAGGATCTCACTAACCATTCGTCCCTCATCCGGAACCACTCCATACCCAGCTTCTTGACCATCTCTGCCTCCCACCTAGCGTGACGTATGGTGTCCCTTAGGTTTCTTCTCTTTTCTGCTTCAATCTCTGCCGCAAGAGAGCTGGACTCCATCACTGCACAGCCTCCAGAGCGCTGCAGTCTGTGTGGAGAGCAGTACACCATTTCCTTAGTTCATCGCTGTCGAGGACGTCCCGAAACAGCGTATATAGGAATATGGCGTCGCCTACGTCCTTGTCAGAGCCTAGGTAAAGTTTATAGGCTATCTGTAGCTCGAGCGGGGAGATCCTGACATGGTGCTCGCTATTTATGATTACTTTATAGCTGTTCGCTATAGCGTAGTTCTGTATAGTGGTCTCAGCTATTTTTAGCTCTATATTTGGGAGGATTTGCTCATCAAGCATTAGCCTTATACCGTATCCCTGCCTCAGATAGTTCTCGAAAACCTTTTGAACAGATGTCTCGGAGTATATGTCCCCCTGCATTAGCTTGAAGCCCGCTGAGGCGATCTCCTTAGCCAGTTTGATGAAGCAACTCTCATCGAGGGGCTCTATCAGAAAATCTACATCATCGCTTCTCCTCGTTCTGCCGAACAGTATGGCGACATAGCCAGCAACAACCGCATGCCTCACTCTGTTATTTTCCAGCACCTTAGAGAGGGTCGTCGCCAGGATGTCTTCGGGCACCAAAGATTCCTTTGTCAGATATATTAGCCTGGCACGCGGGTCTAGCGCTATGTTCGGGGTAACATACACTAATTCTCCTCCGCTATCATCCCTGCTGATCATCAACGACTACCTCGCCCACACCGTATCATAACTAATTTGCACAGAATTACTTATGCATGCTCCATCAGCGAACCTCCAGAGCCATATTTGACCTCTCATGGTTGCAAGAAGCGCGGTGGGGTAGTAATCAAAGATAGTGCAGGGCTATCGAGTTGCCTTACTCAATAGTTTTAGGCACGTACACGAGCTTTGAGCATGGTTGGGGTGCACTGATTGCGGAGGAGGGTTGTCGTCATCGGCGCCGGAATTGTTGGTGTGTCGGTGGCGAGGTGGTTGACGAGGTTCGAGGGCCTTGAGGTTGTGGTGGTTGATAAGGAGCCTGATGTGGGGTGGGGTGTGACTAAGGCGAATACCTCGATCATTCACCCGTGTCATGAGGAGGACCCGGATAGGTGGCCTGTTAGGGCGAGGCTCTGTGTGAGGGGTCACAGGCTCTGGTATGACTGGGTTAGGGAGCTTGACATACCTTCTAGGTGGCCCGGTGAGGTCATAGTCGCTAGGACTGAGGAGGAGCTGGGCCGTATCAGCAAGTACGTTGATGTGGCTAGGAGGCTCGGCGTGCCGGGAGTGAGGTTCGTTGATAGGGAGGAACTCATCGAGGTGGAGCCCGCTGTTAACCCCGACAATGTCGGCGGGTTGCTGGCGAGGACGGCCGGCCTGATCAGCCCTATGAAGGCGGCCATAGCTATTGCGGAGAACGCCGCCGCTAACGGGGCGAGGTTCCTTCTAGGGGCCAGGGTGAGGGACATCATCGTGGAGGGCGGCGCCGTGAGGGGCGTCGTGACGGACAGGGGCGTGCTGGAGGCCGACGTCGTCGTCAACGCGGCCGGTGTGTGGGCTGATGAGGTGGCTGAGATGGCCGGGGTTAGGGATTACCGCATAAGGCCGAGGCGTGGGCAGTACGCAGTCTTCAGCGATAAGGTCGGGCCCAAGCCCAGGCTAATACTCCACACCGCCCCGACGCCGAAGACGAAGGGCGTCTACGCTGTCACGACCGTGGACGGGAACCTCATGGTCGGGCCAACTGCCGAGGATCTCCCCGATGATGCCAGAGAGGCGAGGGAGGTTACGGGAGAGGGCATTGACTTCGTCCTCGAGCAGGCGGCGAAGATCCTTAAGTCCCTTCCCCCGAGGCGGAGGATAATAAGGACGTTCGCTGGCATAAGGCCAGAGCCGACCGGCGGGGACTTCATCATAAGGTTCCACGAGGAACCCTGGGGCTTCGTGGAGGCCGCTGGCATAAGGTCGCCGGGCCTGACAGCCGCCCCCGCTATAGGTGAGGAGGTGGCGAGGCTCGTGAGAGAGGCCCTAGGCGGGCTGGTGGAGAGGGATGACTGGGTGGCGGTGAGGGAGGGCATACCCCACCCCGCCACTATGGCGAGGCAGGAGAGGGACGCCCTCATTAGGGCGGTGCCGGAGTACGGGAGAATAATCTGCGCCTGCAGGAAGGTGAGCGAGGGCGAGGTCATCGAGGCAGTCGAGAGGGCGAGGGCCCTGGGGGCGGGCCTGACCCTCGACGGCATAAAGTTCCGTGTGGGGGCGATGTACGGGGACTGCCAGGGGAGTCAGTGCAGGGCACACATAGCCTACCTCATATGGAGGAGGTACGGTGTCCCGCCCTGGGAGCTCATGCTCAACAGGGAGGGCTCGAGGTATGCCCTCGCCCCCATAAAGGCCTTGCTGAGGGGTGGCAGGGATGAGTAAGGCGTACGACGTCCTGGTCATGGGCGGCGGCCCCGCGGGCCTAGCAGCCGCTACTAAGGCGGCGGAGCTGGGGCTGAGGCCCCTTATCATCGAGGCTAGGGACAGGCTGGGCGGGGTGCCGCTGCAGTGCATTCACCCGGGTTTCGGTATCCATTACTTCCGTGAGGACCTTACCGGGCCGGAGTTCGTCCACCGCTTCATAAGTAAGGCAGAGGAGCTTGGTATACCGACTCTCCTGAACGCCCACGTGCTTCGGGCTGAGTACGTGAGCCCGGCTAGGAAGGTTCTCGAGGTCATAACGCCCGAGGGGACAAGGGTCGTTGAGGCGCCAACGCTCATATACGCCGTCGGCGCTAGGGAGAGGAACAGGTACGAAATAGGGATAGGTGGCCCGAACCCGGCCGGGGTCATGACGGCCGGGGAGGCCCAGACACTCATGGATATCTACGGCGTGCTCCCAGGGAAGAGAGTCCTGATAGTGGGTTCCGGGGATGTGGGCCTCATTATGGCGAGGCGCTTCGCCCTCGAGGGTGCTGAGGTCGTTGGTGTTGTGGAGATCCTCCCCTACCCCAGCGGGCTCCCGAGGAACGTTCAGCAGTGCCTCCTCGACTACGGCATACCGCTCTACCTCAGGCACGCCGTTGTCTCGATTAAGGAGGAGGGCGGGAGGGTCTCGGCCGCCGTCGTGGCTGAGGTGGGCGAGGACCTGAGGCCTTTGCCGGGGACTGAGGAGGTCATGGGCTGCGACACCGTGATCATAGCGACTGGGCTCGTGCCGAGGGCCTCGACAATAAAGAGGATGGGTGCCGCCATAGACTCGAGGACGGGCGGTCCCTACGTCAATGAGTGGCTCGAGACAAGCCTCCCCGGGGTCTTCGTTGCTGGGAACGCCCTAATAATCAATGACTACGTGGACTACGCTGTCGAGCAGGGCGAGCTCGCGGCTGAGTCAGCGAGGGCGTACATCGAGGGCGGGTACTCACTACCCACAGCCGGGGAGAAGAGGGTTAGGCTCGGGAGGAACGTCAGGCTAGCGATTCCGCAGTACGTCAGCGGCTTGAGGGACGCCTTATTCTATGGGAGGGTGTCGTTCCCGGAGGACTCCGTCATCCTGAGGATTAAGGGAGCACCCTATAAGCTACCGCTCATTAAGGCTGTGCCGGCCGTGATGTTCAGGGCTAGGGTGAGGGCCGAGGTGCTGAGGGAAGTGGCTGAACCGGTTCTGGAGGTGGTTCCGCGTGCCTGAGGAGAGGGTCATAACCTGCATAGTGTGCCCGAGGGGCTGCGAGATAAGGGTCGCCACAGAGGGGGGCGAGGTACTCTCGATAGAGGGCGCCACATGCCCCCTAGGCGAGAAATA
>JALSOP010000049.1 GCA_026986435.1 Desulfurococcales archaeon
GGCTTACGAGGAAGCCAAGGAGCATGAATGTCCCCAGATGATGGGTCATAACCAGGCCTGGCGAGAGCAAGGCCAGGAGGGCCAGCTGCTTACCCTTGCCCAACTCCGACTTGAGGGCGGTGAGGAGGGCAGTAACGATGATCGGGTAAGCCATGACCTCCTTAAGCGGTGCAGAAGTGAAGACAACAAAGGAGGGCGTGAAACCAGCGGCAGCCAAGCCAATAGCTGCTGCTTCGGGAGGGAAGAAGCGCCTCAGGAGGGCGTAGAGGGTCACGGCGAACGCTATCGAGAACCACGTAGTTAGGACGTAGGCGAATAGCATGTGCGTGCCCAGACCCGTGACAGACGAGAGTACGGCGGCAAGAAGCATTACCCCTGGCCAGTGGTTGTTGTAGCCGTCAAAGCATCGGTCGTCCCAGACTCTCGCGCCAGCCAGCAAGGCATTAGTTCCCCTATACAGGGGCCAGACATCGGTGGAGAACAAGGAGCCGCTAAAGAACGCGGGAATAAGCCTGAGGAGAACAATGAGAACAATCACAGTAACCAAGATAGCTGACCTACCCATTCTCACCCACCCTCACAGAAACCGATCCGGCGGCGACGAGTAAAGACGCTATGCCATCGGAGGCAAGGAAGAACGAGTAATCAATGACTGGGTGCGTCACGTAACCCAGCACCACTAACCCTATCCGAGGGAAGAGGGCGTGTGCGATGACTAATCCAGCTGCCCCGCCGAAGGCAGTAAGCAAAACACCCAGGCCAGCCACGCACACCCTAAGGTATCTGGTGGAGAGGCCGAGGCCGTGGAGGAGAGTAATCTTCTCGGTAGCGTATGATGTGACCGCCTGACCCAGCACGTAGAAGCCCAGGCCCAGCACGGCCATAGTAGCTATCAAGAGAGAGGTCAGCAGGTCCCTGCTCAGCCCGAACCTTGACAGGTAAAGGTCTGAGAGCGACTCAAGGAAGTACGGCCTGATCCTATGCCCCGCGAAACGGATCGCCAGAAGAGCCCTCTCAAGCAGCCCCTTACCCACGAGCGAGATATTGAAGGCTTCAGCGACCCTGCTAAGAGATTCCGGACTATCAACGAATATAACGGCGAAGGAGTAGGTTCCTTGGCCCATACCCCTAACCGCCTCACCCATCAAGGCGTTAGTAACGAACTCGTACCTGAGCACGGAGTCAGTAACGAGGACACCCTTGACCCTGAGAACGAAGTCTGAGGAGGCTAGGGGGGAGTGAACAACGACCGTATCATTAGGCCCTAACCCCAGCTCACGGGCGAGCGACTCACCTACCCAGACGCACCCAAAGCAGTTGCTCGTAAAGTCCCTCCCAATAACGCTGTAGTCACCCGCCACGACACCAAGATCGGCTGGGTCAACACCCCTAAGGATGTATACAGACCCGTTAACCAATACGGGAGCGAGGACCTCGTAAACAACATCGACAACGTTCCCCACGCCAGCCAGCCTGTCCTTAACAAAGCTCTCCCTAACAACTGACGTGAAGGGAGCGACCGAGTAGGAGGTGATCACGACATAGTACCGGCTCAGCCCAGAAGAGGGCGTCACCATCTCCTCAGAGAGCCCGTAAAGAGATTCGATCACGCCCGCGGTAGCTAGGGCAGCGACAACGAAGAGGGTAGAAGCAGTGGCGAGGACGGACTCGTGTCCTAACCCAATAACCCTCCAAACAATTAAGGCGCGTGCCACGGAACATCACCCCTCAGTACAGCAATTGCTGAGGCAGCGACGCCCTCACCCAACAGAAGGCCGAGAACGAGGCCAGCGACCCAGGCATTAGGTAATGGCCTAACACCCACAACCAACCCGAAGAAACTAGCCACCCAAGCACCGAAGTGGGCCATAACAGTACCGAGGCCTAGACCGAACAACACAGCAGCTAAAGCGAGGAGAACTGAGGAGATGAAGAGGCCGGACCTAATAACATAGCGGGGAACGCCCAAACCAATTAAGACGACCACAGAATCACCAACTAAGGAGAAGGCCCTCCTAACACCGAAGTAAGTAACTGGAAGGTAGGCAATAGCGATAAATAATGTGACAAAGGAAGAGAACTCCCAGAGGAAGGACGAGAAACCCCCCAGTAGACCCTCGATAACGGACGACGAGTTACCGACACCCAAGGACCACCCACCCGGCTCGGGGCCCTCACCAACCACGACGGCAGCGGCCCGGAACACACCGCCCCCACGGTTCACGCATGCGACAGCATACCTACCGCACCACCCATCAACACAGACCTCAACCGAGTCACCCCTCCCAACACTGAGCACTGACGCGAGAAGAGACCCCAGAGACACACGTGTGGTACCAGCGTCGCCACAGCCGTTCCTGGGGACCGGCAAGTACTCCCTGAAGAAGCCCTCATCAGCAAAGATAACGTATGCCCCAACGGAGGTGTTGCCGCCCTTAACAGTGCCTATGAAGAGCTCCGCCCCATCAGCGCCGGGCACCTCAACGAATTCGCGGCCATTAAAGTAGTTCATGAGGGTAGCTGCTTGCTCCTCAGCAGCGGCCGGGAGGAGGGAGTAAGAAGTAGCAATGGCGGCGGGGACTGACAGCGTGACAACCATAATGAGTAGGGCCTCCTGCCTGATCAGTGATAGGGCAAGGACCTCGATGGCTGAGAAGAGTAAGGAAGCCCTACCCATGCCTCACCTTCCACCAACCCCTCCCGCCCTCACTATAATAAGATGTGGGTGACGATAGGGATCGGTTGGTGTGACCGAGATAAGAGTGGTCTTGACCGGGGGCACGAGGTAGTTATCATAGACGATCTATCGGCGGGCGATCCAAGGAACCTATCGGGAATAGCTGGGAGGGCGGAGCTCATAAGAGCGGATGTAGTAAATGAGGTATTCTGGCGAGAAAGGCCAGACGCGGTGATCCATCTAGCGGCTGTTGCGAGCGGCTTCGAGGTAAACATCCGCGGCACCCTCAACCTCCTCGAAGCAGCGAGGAAGCACGGCGTCGAGGGATTCGTATACGCATCAAGCGCGGCCGTCTACGGCGCGACCAAGCTAGCAGGGGAGGCCCTAGTGAGGGCCTACGGAGGCAACTACGGCTTATCAACTGCTGTGCTCAGGTACTTCAACGTCTACGGCCCCAGGATGAGGCCCGGGCAACAGTAGCTTCCTTGTGCCTGAGGAGGTGTTCAATGGGGTTTAACGCACTGTTCACAGGCGTTGATGTTTATGCCCCGAAGACCGGTGTTACCGGTGAGAGCATGCGGGCGCTGGCAGCGGCCTCAGCCCTCGTGTTGGCCATCCTCCTAGGGGTTATGGCGGGGTACATAGCCCTTCAGGAGGAGCTAACGCCCCCTAAGCAACTCAGCGCTGACGCCGGCCTAGCATACCTCAGGCTGGAGCCCGTTAAGGTGCGTGACGACCCGGTACTGGGGAACGGAACAATCCTCTACTACGTGGCGGAGGTTGTTATAGTGAATAAGGAGGTTGGGGACGGGATACTGCTTGAGAGGGTCCAGCTGGGCATCCCCTCGGAGGTCTATGTTGAGAGCCCCGATTGCGGTGGGAGCAAGATGAACATAACCGTTACCGTGGTGCCTGGCGTGTCAGGGCCCGGCGAGAGGGCCGGGGTCTCTAGTAAGTGCATGAAGCCCGTCGAAGGGCCTGGGAAGCTGGGTAACGGCTACCTAGCTATTGGGGACCTGTTAAGGGGTGAGGGGATGCGTGTCCTCTCGGGTTCGATGAACTACTACGTGCCGCCGAGGCACGAGCTCCACTTCATCATTGATGGAGCGGTCTTCGTGCCAGAGTCCGTGGACGACGTGGCCCAGCGCCTAGCCAGGGGGTATGTGCTGGTCGTTGTCGAGGTCTCCGGTAAGGGATACGGTGTTAAGGGGTTCTTCCATGACGCCGTACTCATCAACGCGACGCTG
>JALSOP010000050.1 GCA_026986435.1 Desulfurococcales archaeon
ACTGGGAATCCTACAAACGATTCCCGGTGATCTATAAGATCTTGATCGGCTTCGTCCTCGGCATCATAGTCGGCGCCGTCGTCGGCCCGCAGATAGCCGTGATTAAGCCGCTTGGCGACTTACTCATACGCTTGCTGAAGATGATTGTAGCGCCGATCGTTCTGTTCTCGCTGGTGGTCGGCGCCGCCTCCATATCCCCGGCGAGGCTTGGGAAGATAGGCGTCAAGATCATAATCTACTACCTGTTCACGACGGCTTTAGCAGTCCTCATAGGAATTGGCGTCGCCGCTGCCTTCCAGCCAGGGAGCGGTATCCAGCTCGCTGGCAAGGCCCAGCAGATAGCCCCCAAGACCCCGCCCTCACCGAGGGTAAGGTTCTGCAGATAATCTTCTTCGCCATCGTACTCGGCATAGCGCTGGCCTACCTGATGAACTCCAAGGACGAGCGCCTAAAGACGGCTGGCGACACGGTCTTCAAGGTCTTCGACGGCCTCGCCGAGGCCATGTACAAGATCGTTAGGGGCATCCTCGAGTACATGCCCATCGGTGTCTTCGCCCTAATCGGGTACGTGGTCGCCACCTATGGCCCAGGCGTCCTCGGCCCGCTCGGCATTGCGGTGATAGCGCTGTACGTCGGCCTCTTCATCCACATCTTCCTGGTATACGGCGGCATACTGGCGATCTTCAGGCTAAACATACTGAAGTTCCTCAAGCGGGCCTCGGAGGCCATGCTCACAGCCTTCGTCACCAGGTCATCATCGGGCACCCTACCAGTAACTATGAGGGTCGCTGAGGAGAAGCTCGGCATTGGTAAGGAGGTCTACGCCTTTACCCTACCACTCGGCGCCACCATAAACATGGACGGCACCGCTATGTACCAGGCAATAGCGACGATATTCATAGCCAACGCCCTAGGCATCCACCTAGCCCCATACCAGCACTTACTGATCGTGCTGACCGCAGTCCTCGCATCAATAGGCACTGCCGGCGTCCCCGGCGCGGGCCTCATAATGCTTGCGATGGTCCTCGAGGGAGTCGGTCTACCACTAACGGATCCGAACGTGGCTCTCGCATACTCAATGATCGCCGGCATCGACGTGATCCTGGACATGGGGAGGACAATGGTCAACGTAACTGGCGACCTCGTAGGTACGAGCATAGTCGCGAAGACCGAGGGCGAGCTCGACGAGAGCAAATGGAAGTGATTTTTCTTTCAGATAACTCCCCCACTACACACCAAACACTTCATACATGAGGTAAGCACCAACAGCGATAAGGATGATCCCCCTCAGCATCCCTGACTTCCCAAACAGCCTTACAACAGGCGAGAAAAGCGCCACAAACCCGAAAGAGGCAAGGACGTAGGGAGCAGAGAACCCCAGGGAGAACCCGACAGCGGTTGCAAGGGCGGGGGCTAGACCCGCCGAAAGCGAGAGAGCAGTCATGAAGAACGGCAGAGAACATTGCAGACCGAGGGCAGGCAGCACACCACTAACCGCTGTCAGACCGGAAGACACTACCTCCCTACCTAATAACTCGGCCGCACCCCATAGAATAGAGAAGTATGCTGCGAACAGAGCGGCGACGTCGACGGCAGGGAACCCCAGTAGGACCAAGCCGGCGCCGCCGACCCAGCCAAGGAGGACACCAGCAAGAAGGACAGAGACGACAACGATAGTTGAGGCCTTACCAACCTCCCTCATTATCGCTGACTTCCTCGAGGTAGCCCTCAGGGCACCGAATGAGAGCATGAGCGGGAATGAGCAAGGCGAGAAAGCGGCGGCGACGCCGAGGAGGGCCGCGGCCGGCACCAGTATTGCTAGATTAGTGCTTGCAGCGTTCTCCTGCCCTGTCTCCTCTGGAGCTTGAGGCACTGCCCCAGACACGAAGCTCATGAGCCCATCCATCTGGTCTCCTGGGAACAGCCCCTCGTGCCTGCCTATTAGGGTACCGTTTATGAATAGAAGAAGCGTGGGGGTAACCTTGACACCGTATGCCCTGATGAAGCCCAGGGTATCGCTGCGGGAGGCTGTGTAGGCTGAGTCGACGTAGTAACCTACGATGAGTAGGCCGCTCACGCGGTGGGGGAGCCGCTCTACATAGGGTCTGAGAATGGCGCAGGAGGGGCACGCGTGCTGCTCAACGAACACGAGCACCCTAGGTGACTCACCTATGATTTTCTCCAGCGTTGGTGTGTCATAAACGACCACCATATTAGGTGATCCGTGGCTCAGCCAGGATGCGGCGGCTACGGTCGCCAACGTGAGCAGTAGCGACCCTATGATGATATTAGTTAGGCTCGTTTTCTTCTTCGCCCTCAGCCTCATCGCTGTCATCAAACATTAACGGGGTTAGTGATTTATTAGGTTAGTCCGCTGTTCTAGCCAAATTAACTTAAATCCCTTGGTGCTCCTTGTTAACAGGGTTAAAGATGCTGAAGTACATTATCGTCATTATAGTAGCACTCGCAGGAGCTACCCTAATCGCGGTGCCCCTAAGCTTGCAGCAGGCCGAGAAGCAGGTGACGCCGCCCACAACCACTACTTCAGCTACGCCAGCGACGGAATTGAACCACTACCCCAAAATAACGCTGATCTACCCTATAGGAGGGGAGGTTCTCTCAGGCGCTGTAACGATCAGGTGGGACATAACCGACTCGGACGGGGACCCTGTGATAGTAATAGTAGCGGTGACGGACGATCCCTTCCCCACATGTGCTACATGCCCACCACAAGAGTGGCACTACCTCATAGTGAATGCGTCTGACAAAGGGTCGCTGGTATGGGATACGTCATCCGTACCGAACGGGGAGTACGTTCTGATGATCGAGGCATACGATGGGAAAGACCTGAGTAGGGCATACAGCGACTGGTTCATTATCAAGAACGGCTAAAGATGTTTTTAGCTAGACCAGCCCTAATCTATTCTATTACCTAATCTATTGAGAGAAATTCATTACCGCATCTGCGATATTTTTTAAGGACGCTCCCAGTAAGTATAGTAAGTATAATACAAACAATAATTCACTAACGAGGTGATTGGTCGTGCTACAGCACTCAACCGAGCACTTCGTCAGGGTCGACTTGCTACGATGCCTAGACTGCCTCTTAGACCCAAGGGTTTTCCTAGGGAGCAGCGAGTACACCGAGAGCGTTAAGGAGGTACGTGAGGGCGTGTACGAGGTGGTGTTCAAGTGGAGGAAGTTCGGCATAACGAGGAAGTTCCGCGTTGTTATACGGGTCGTTAAGAGGACGCTTAAGAACGGGGTGGAGGTGGCGTACGAGCCCGACTCCCCCTACTGGTTCACCCTGAGGGTCGTGCTCTACCCAGGGCATGGGGGCGTGTTCGTTAAGGCAGAGGCCCTCATGAAGGCGGGGCTGATGGCCGACCTATTTGGGAGTAAGGACTACGCGAGCTTCGTGGAGAGGCTCGTATCGAAGGGGCTCACGTCGTACCTAAAGCACAGGATCAGTAAGTTTAGTGGGTCTATTGTCCGGGGCGGCCACGGTGATTGCAGGGACTGTGTTCTATATGATGAGGTAAGGGGGTACTGCTACTTCCTCGAGACAACGGTGAGTAACCCTACAAAACCACCATGCGGCGGGGAGGCCCACATATTAATAAGATGGGTGTCTGAAGAGAAAAGACTAGGCGCTGCTGGCCATTGAGGGTGGTCGGCGCAAATTTCCTTATTGTGGGTGTGAGCGGGTTGTTTCCCTGGATTGCTTTAGAGTATCATAGCATCTTTCTTGGCTTCTTCAACGCCGAGCTTGAGGCTGATGTCCTTTATGAGGTCGAGGGCTCTCTCCGGCATGTTCATGAGGGCCAGCGCCCGGCTGAGGAGCTCGGACGTCTTCCTCGCGAGGAAGCTCTCATA
>JALSOP010000051.1 GCA_026986435.1 Desulfurococcales archaeon
AGTACGGGGCAAGCACGCCCTTCCTAACCATTCTCTTCAGTACGCGGTAATCACTGATCGTGAGGCCCTCCACCTCTATACCGAAGACGGGGAGTAGATACGTGGAGTCGAGGAGTACGCGCAATGACCTCACCCATAGAGCTCTTCCTGCTCCTTCTCAGACTCTCTCTCGAAGTCTTCTACAGAGGTCCTAGCCCACTTCTTGCTCTTGATCGCTAAGGTGAGTGGGTCAGGTACGAATTCCAGCACTACCTTACTGCCCTCGGTGACCCTCATAACTAAGACATCCCCCGGCTCTATACCTAGTTCCTCCATCACGCGCTTTGGAAGGTATATCGCGCCCTTCTTACCAACCCTCAGAACAACCTGACCCATGTTAGTTACCAGATCATGACCAGTTTACCAGGAAAATATGGTTTTACCAGGTAAAGAGTCAAGAACCCTACATACTCTCATCAGCGCCCCAGTAATAGAATGGTGGCGGGAACCACACCCTTATCTCCTCGCCGTCGCCGACGACCTCCTTTCCAGGCGGGACCACGGTGACGCCATCGCTTAGGGCCATCGGTGAGACGTAGTAGGAGCCCTTCCTCGGGTATATCCTCGCCTCCCCCGCCACCCTGTCGATGCTGACGAACCTGAGGCGGCGGAATGAGGCGTACTCCCTTACCACGTACTCGCCCCTATGCGTTAGGGTGGCGCTTGGGTACCTAGGCACGGGTTCCTGGCCCTGGAGGTGCTTGAGCACGGGTATGAGGACGAATAGGGAGCCGCTGAAGGTCGACTGCGGGAGGCCTGGGAGGTTGATCACCGCCGCCCCATCGAGGGCTATGCCTGACGTGACCCTCCCGGGCTGAACCATGATCCCCCTGAAGGACCACCTCGCCTCCACACCCTCCATTATCGCTGACCACGTCCTGTCCCTCGGGCCGAGTGAGACGCCGCCAATTGTGACGACGACGTCGACGTCGCTTATGACAGCGGCCACCTCATCCCTTATGGTTGCGGGGTCGTCCGGGAGTATCTTAGTGTGAACGACGTCGCCGCCGTAGTACCTGATCGCGTCTGCCACCGCGTAACCGCTCGAGTTCGGTATCTTGCTCGTCGTAGGCGGGACGACCTCATCAACTATCTCGTCACCCACTGGGAAGAGGGCGGCCCTCGACCTAGCGAATACCTTGACCTCAGCCACGCCGAGGTCTATGAGGAGCTTCCTGAGCATCGGCGTCACCCTCGTACCGGCCCTAGCTATTAGGGCCCCCTCCTCAACATCAGCGCCCTTAGGGAAGACGTCCTGCCCCGGCCTTACAGACCTAAATACGTACACCTTACCGCCCTCAACCCTCGTGGCCTCAACAGGTATGACGGCGTCCGCCCCTACGGGTAAGGGGTACCCGGTCTCAACATAAACGGCCTCACCGGGCCTGATCTCGTACAGGTGCGCGTTCCTCGAATCAACACCCTCAACAAGCCTCAGGACGGCGGGGGAGGTGGACGAGGCGCCCGAGGTGTCGGAGGCCCTCACAGCGAAGCCGTCCACGTGTGAGATGTGCGTCCACGGCCTCGCCACAGGGGCCCTAACATCCTCGGCGAGGAACCTGCCGAGCGATTCCCTAACATCGGTGACCTCGGACCTCCTCCTCAGCCCGGTGATGAGGCGCTTAACAACGTCCTCAGGCCTCACGTACCTATAGAGCTTAGACCTATCGAGGTACTTGCTCAATCACGGCACCGATGACTTGTCAACTGGGTTCATTAATAGGTTTGCCCCGTTCTTCCCTTAATAACTAAAACACATTAATTTGAAAGACCCGAACGCCTCACCAGCACAGATATATGAATTCAGAAAAAAGAAGGACAGATAGGGTACGCAGGGTGAGCGGTGATTACGCCGTCTTACTGAAGAAGAGGGCACACTCAATGCTTAGACTAGCTGAGAGGTTGCTAGGTGAGGGCGAGTACGATCTGGCAGCATTCAATGCCGAGTACGCTGCACAGCTCTATCTCAAGGCACTCCTCTACAGAGTTGCGGGCGAGGAATGGAGGGGGCACGGAGTAAGGGCTCTCCTGGGAGCGCTGGCAACCGTCCTCGAGAGCTCCGGCTTCAGGGAGGAGGCGGAGAAGGTCGTGGACTATGTGAGGAGGGGGCGGAGGGCTCTGGCAGAGCTTGAGGAGGCCCATACCAGGGCGGTTTACGGTGTCTTCGAGTATGATGAGAGGCAAGCGGCTGCGCTGGTCTCACTGGCGGAGGAGGTGATTAAGCTCCTTAAGGGGGTCGAGGAGGGCGTCATCGGTGACTGAGTCGGGTGATGCCCTGACACCACTAAAGGTGATCCGTTCCTGGCGAAAATACGTGGAAGCAGTGGCTGAGGCAGTTAAGTCCGTGGCCCCGGAGGCCCGGATCTACTTGATCGGCGGGGCTGCGGAAGCGAGGCTCACCGTTAGGAGCGATATTGATGTCCTGATCGTGCTCCCAGAGGAGCCAGACATAGTGAGGGCCGCCGATCTAAGGGCGAGGATACTGAGAAAGGCAGAGGAGGTGGGGCTCCCCCTCTACGCCCCCGTCGAGCTACACATCGTCGGCCCCAAGGGCCTGGAGAGGTATGCTCGGAAAGGGAGAGTGATTAGGCTGGGGTAGGGCAAGGAAAAACAGGTATATATATGCTGCCTAAGTCGCTGGGCTTCTTTTCCGTGTATCGGCATTCCTAATGCTGTGTAGGCAGCCTCCCCCACAGCCTCGCTTAAGCTCACATATCTGATAGAACTCTGACTCAGCAAGTACCTACATAGTACGGTAGGGTGTCTAAACGAGCCATCGCAAGCTGTAGTCCCGACCTCATTCAGAGTAAACTTGTGTGCCTGAACGTTCAACCTAGTACTGAGATAGAATTAACGGGTTTTGCTCTTATGTACGTGTACGTATTCGTATGTTACTGAGGATCATCGTATGGGCACCAAAGTAGTCCCGCTCCGCTTAAATGAGGAAATATTGCGAGCCATCGACATGCTCATCGAGCTGGGCGTGTTCAGCTCAAGGAGTGAGGCGTTGAGGGAACTTATTAAGACAGGCATGAAGGATTATGAAAAACTCGCGAGAATAGCCAAGGGCGTTGAGAAACTGTTCGAGATCGAGAAGGAAATGGGCGAGATACCGATAAAGCTGGACGGCGCCACCAAAGAACTTCTTAAAGATAGAGAGGAGAGGTGAAGGCAGTGATCTATGTCGATACAAGCACCATAGTCGCCGCCCTCGATTCCCAGGATCCGAGACACAATAGGGCTAAGGAACTGCTCGAGGAAACTGAGAATAAGATTGTGTCCGAGATTGTGCTCGCGGAACTCGCTGTGTTATCTCGAGGAGATGGAGATTTGTAGAAGATATTGCTAAGCGCCTCGGCCTAAGTAGGGACGAAGCGTCGGTAGCTATACTGATTTACATACTGAACAGATTCGGCCTAAAGTACAGGCTCGTTGATGGATCGACTCGCCTGCCGTTACTCGGGAAGGTGTATAGGCCCATAGCCACAGCAATTGAGTTATCAAGTAAGGCGCGCCTGAAAACACTTGACTTGCTACACGTGGCTTATGCCAAGCTAATGAAGGAGGAAGGCGAGCCAATAGAGGGGATACTCACTGCGGACACAGGCTTCGAGAAAGCAGGAGAGCTGCTAAAGTAGCTGGGGCTCGAGCTACGCATCCTAAGATAATGCGGCATGCATACCCAAATTATAGTTCTGGTACAGTAGAAGGCTTCATGCTTGCCCGAAAAAACTATTGCGAGATACGAACGATACCGCTCGCTCAGCTCATTGGGCTTCTTTTCCGTGTATCGGCATCCCTAACGCTGTGTAGGCAGCCTCCCCCACAGCCTCGCT
>JALSOP010000052.1 GCA_026986435.1 Desulfurococcales archaeon
ACATCACATTTTTCCATTCTTTAGTTGGGGTAGAACTCTGATTAGGGTGTGAGGGCAGGTTTATCGGTTGCGTGGTGTGGGGGAGTTCCCTTACAGCGAGTACAGGCTGGGCCAGAGGGAGGCCATCAAGGACATTAGGGAGGCGCTAGGCTCTGTCATAGGTTTTAGGGCTCCGACGGGGTTCGGTAAGACTATCGTCGCTGTCTACTCCCACTTAGGGGTCGGTAGGAAGGTCTATGCTGTGAGGACCAGGAACGAGATGGCCCCCGTTATTAGGGAGCTGAGGAGGGTTGGCGCACAGTACACGGTGGTCTTTAGTGGGAGGAGGTCGTGCCCCCTCCTCCGGGGTAAGTCCGCCCCGCCGCCGGAGGATTTCTGGGCTAACTGCAGGGTGCTTAGGTCCAAGCACATGTGCCCCTACTACCTGAACCTCGGGGGCGTCCAGGACGACGAGATCCGTGAGGCCGTGGCCAATGCCCCTCCCGACCCACACGCCATAGCTAGGGCCCTCGCCGACCGCCTGGGGGTGTGCCCGTTCTTCGCCCTCTCCCGCCTGATTCCCTCATCGGAGTTCGTTGTCGTTACGTACCCGTATGTCTTCCGTGAGGAGGTCTGGTCGACAGCGTTTCCCGAGGAGGAGGACATAAGCGAGTACTACCTCATCCTTGACGAGGCCCACACGCTCATCAACCCGCAGTCCCTCGCCGACGCGGAGGTCAGCGAGGTCGACGTCGAGAGAGCGGTTAAGGAGGTGAGGAGGTTCGCCCTCGGGGAGGAGGTCTATAAGTACGTCACGGCCCTCAAGGAGGCGATGGAGCACGCTGGCAGGCTCCTCAAGAGGGTGCCCGACGAGCTCGTAAGGCCTGACCAATTCACTCTGGAGCTGCTGAACGACGCCGTCATAACGGTTAGGCTGGAGCTACTGAGGAGCATGGCCCTCGGGGAGGCGGCGACACTCTCAACGGCGATAGCTAAGGTTGCTAAGTTCGCTTACTACGCCTTCCAGCCTGACTTCCGGGTGTACGCCGTCCGCCAGAACGGCGTCGCCTACCTCAAGGCGTACCCAATCAGCTACAGGGTGGTGAGGGAGAAGGTCGGGGCGGCTAAGGGCGCGCTACTCATGAGCGGCACCCTCCCGCCTAAGGAGGTGCTGGAGGAGATAGTCGGTAAGGAGGTGATCTACTTAGACGCGGAGAGGGACTACGGCGTCGACTTCGTTAGGAGGAACAGGGCCGTCATAGCCTACACGTCAATCACCTCAAGGTACGCGGAGAGAACAGATAGGACCTACGAGGATTACGCCCGCCTGGTCGACACTGTTGCTGGCGCTGTTGAGGAGGGCATTATCCTGGCGGTCTACCCGAGCTACGAGTTCATGGAGAGGGTCGCCATGCTGACGGAGGCAACCCTCCCGAACCTCGTGGAGGGGAGGGAGTCAACCATAGGCGAGGTCATGGACGCCTTAACCAGGGCGGGGAAGGCCGTCCTCCACGCAGTGGCTGGCGGGAAGCTGACTGAGGGCGTCGAGCTAGTGGATGAGAGGGGGAGGTCACTCATTAGGGCCGTGGTGGTGTGCGGCGTCCCGTACCCGCAGCCCGACGACTACGTTAGGGACCTGAGGACAGAGCTAACTAAGAGCGTCGGGGCCGAGGCCGCGAAGGAGCTCACCATGACCGTGCCGGCGGCGATAAGGGCCGCCCAGGCCATAGGGAGGGCCGTGCGCTCCCCCATGGACAGGGCGGTGGCTGTTCTCGGTGATAGGCGGTTCATGAACCCAAGGCTATGGGGCCTCATGGGCGTTGGTAGGCCGAGGCCTGTCAGGAGTCTGAGGGATGTCGAGAGGCTCGTGAGGGCGTTCGAGGCAGGCCTTATCTAGGCCTGGGCCTAGCCGTCAAGGCCACCGAGAGTGCCGTGAGGGCGTTCCCGGCAGCAGCTACGGCGAGGGCCGGAGAGTAGGCGATAACGGCAGTGATCCCAGGAGCCGTCATCGAGGCTATATCCTGCGAAGGAAGCGAGAACGGGATGACGGGTATTGAGAGAAGCACTAGGGTCGCCCCAGCGATGTAGAGCTTTAGCTCGGGCCTCCCCCCAAAAACATTGACAACTGTGTGTGCCAGGAGCAGGGCAGCCAGCGTCGTGAGGTATGACCCGATGAGGGCGTAGTGATTGCCGTCCGCGATGTAGCTGAAGGCGAGGCCCGAACCGGTCACGGAAACGATGGCTGCCGCCGACGCGAGCACCTTAACCCTCTTCCCCAGCCCCGATACCCAGGCCAACACAGCCCCCAGGACTGCTGATAAGGTGCTTACCACGGGGTTCGCAATAGCCGTGGCCGAGGCGGCGAGGGCGAAGAGCACGTAAACAACGTCAGAGACCTTAACAGCGCCCAAACCGTCTGCACCGGATAATGGGTGAGGGGAGCTTAATCTCGGTACCGTTTCCCTACCCCTTCCCTACCGTTCCCGGGGGGTGCCTCTTCTAGTAAATAAGCCCTATCTAGGATCGGGGATACGCATGGTGAGGAACAAGCTCCTACAGGCCACGGCCCTCGGCCTGATAGCGCTCGTAGTGCTCCCGGCCCTCAGCATGCTGGCGGGCGCTGAGGCAGTGTCAACGGCACCGCAGGATGTTCAGGCACTGGCTATTCAGAAATACGTGGCCAGTGTCGAGGCAAAGATAGAGCGCGTGATGAGGCTGGCGCAGGCCTATAGCATAACGTTACCGGACGAGCTACGGGCGAAGGCGGATCAGGCCAATGAGCTAATAACTCAGGCTAAGCAAGCTATGGAGGCAGGCGACTATGCCGAGGCAGCTAGGCTCGCCAGTGAGGCCACCGCGAACATAGCCCCGGTGGCGGCTTACGTTTGGGCAAACATTCCGAAAGAGAACAAGCATGAGCTGATAGCAGGGTACGAGCAGATAGCCCTAAAGGTGAGGGTTGAGGTAGCAGAGAAGCTGGCGAAGATGATGAGGTACATGGAGACCAACCTAAGCATCGAGCTACCTACGGAGCTTAAGCAGAAGCTACAGGAGGCCATTGACTGGCTCATGAGGGCCAACCAGTCGCTCGCCGCAGGTAACTTGAGTGAGGCAAGGCTCTACATGGCTAAGGCATCCATAATATTCGGACTAGTGACGGCGGGGATACACAGGTACAGCCACCACTACCTAGACATCGTGGCCGCGGGGGCCCACGCCGCCAGGGCAGTCATCGGGGTCGCCTTAAAGCTAGAGACGGCCATCAACAGAACTGTTGGGCTAATAAGTGCTGGAAACATAAGCAAGGCCCTCCAGGCCTTGAACGCTGTTGAGAGGATAGCGAACGCCACAGCCCTCAAGGTTGAGAGAATAGCGAGCCTTCTTGAGGAGAGAGGCGTGAACGCCACGGTCGTCAACGCAGTAAAGAACCTAGCTAACGCTATAGAGAACGTCTCAATAAAGGCCGCCGAAGCCGCTCAAGCACTGAGCGGTGAGGAGCCGGACACTGTAACGGCAATAGCGTTGCTTGAGGGGGCGAGGGATGATCTTATAAGGGCGCTGGATGCGATCCAGGGCCTGGGCCTGCCGGCTGAGGTGCGGGAGATTGTTCATCACGCCATCGAAGCAGTGAGAATGAGTGATAAGGCCTTCGAGCACATGGTGGCACACGAGGTTTCCCACATTGCTCAGAAGCTAGATCACGTGCTCACTAAGCTTCAAGCGGCCTACAGGGCCTATGAGAGGGGTAGGCTAAGTAAGGAACAGTTCACCAGCATACTCGAACACGCGAAGCAGATGCTAGAGACAATCAAGGAGAGGCTGGGCACCGGCGCCCCCCAGTGGCTCATGCAGAAGATCGACTATATACTAAACTGGATTGAGGACCAC
>JALSOP010000053.1 GCA_026986435.1 Desulfurococcales archaeon
GGGAACCCCGTGAAGCCCGGAACCCACGATCCCCTCGAGGATATCCTCACCATTGAGGATGAGGTGAACGAGTGGTTCTTCCAAATCCTCTGGAACGGGTGGGACAGGTTCAGCAGGGGCCTCGACACCATGCCAAGCGACAAGGCGATTGAGGCCATAGCGAAGAGGCTGTCCGGCCTCTCAATAAGGAAGGAGCACGTGATAGAGGCGATCAAGCTCGCCGGGCTAGAGGGAAGGAAGCCCGGGTCCTGGGGCAGGGAGGGTGTGAGGGAGTTCACCAGGAGGCTGAGGGAGGTTGCGAAGCCAATAGTCATCGTAGCCAACAAGATGGACGTGCCCGTCGCCGAGGACAACTACCGCAGGGTGAGGGAAGAGCTGAAGGACAGGGTCATAGTACCCACCTCAGCACTCTCCGAACTCATCCTGAGGAGGGCGGCCAAGTCAGGCTACGTCGACTACGTCCCCGGCGACCCCGAGTTCAAGGTCCTTGACCCGGGAAAGCTGAGCAAGAAACAGGCAAGGGCCCTGGAGCTGATCGCTGAGTTCATGAAGAAATGGGGAGGCACGGGTGTCCAGCAGGCCCTGAACACCGCCGTTTTCGAAGTGCTGAAGATGATAGTTGTCTACCCCGTCGAGGACGCTAACAAGCTGACAGACAGGAACGGGAGGGTGCTCCCCGACGCGCACCTCCTCCCGGAGGGGTCCACAGCACTCGACCTCGCGGCTGTCGTGCACACGGAGCTGGCTAAGGGGTTCCTCTACGCCATAAACGTCCGTGACAAGAGGAGGGTCGGCGCCTCATACGTGCTGAAGGATGGAGACATAATCAAGATTGTCTCCGCCACCGCCAGACACTAAGATCGGTACCACAGTCCGGGACCTCCCTAAGGCCTCCTGGATGGGCGTAGGTGCAGGGGGGTATAGGCGTGTTCACTACGTAACCTGGGTGCGTCCATGAGTAGGCCCCGACCCACCTCCCCGGCAGCACCGATGTGTTGACGCCCGTCTTAGCGTGACCGCCTATGACGGCCCCGAACTTCCTCCTACCAGTGCCCTCCAGCCTCCCCTTGACTAGGTAGGTGACCTCGCCGTCATCGAACCTCAGGTTAGCCAGCACCGTACCAGCTCCGAGGTTGGCTGACTCACACACCACCGAGTCACCTATGTAGGACAGGTGTGCCGCGTGGGCGGACTCCATTACGACGCTGGCCTTCAGCTCAACGGAGAACCCCACCCTTGCGCCTCTCAGCACCAAGGCGGGCCCTCTTATGAAGGCGTTAGGCCCTATGTCCGCTCCTGGCCCTATGAGCGCAGGACCCTGTATCACTGTACCGTGCCTCACCACAGCCCCTTCGGCGACATATATCGGGCCCTTAAGCTCGGCGTTGGGGCTGACCTCGCCCTTAATAGCTGGGGTTATGCTCTCTAGGAGTTTCTTGACTACGTCTAGGTATGTCCAGGGCCTGCCGACATCGCTCCACTCAGACACCATCAGCGGGGTGAGGCCCTCCCTCTCGGCTACGGATGCCACCGCATCCGTTATCTCGTACTCGCCCCTCGGGCTGGGCTCGAGTCTCTCGAGTTCCTTAATGAACTCGTCAACCTTCACGACGTAGGCACCGGCGTTCACGAGCTTGCTAGGTGGTTTCTCGGGTTTCTCGATAACGCCCTTGACGACGCCGCCCTCGATGAGAAGGACGCCGAACCTCCTCGGGTCCTCGACCTTGTAAGCAGCTATCGTCCATGGATCTGATTCAGCTAGTTTAGTTAGGTCTTCCGGGCTGAAGTAGGTGTCTCCATTTATTATGAGGGCCTCGTCCTCTCTCAAACGCTCTAGGCCCTTCAGTGCTGCATGCCCTGTCCCCTTAGGCTCTCCCTGCTCAGCGAACTCGACATCTACCCCAGCTTCTGCTGCTACTCTCTTTGCCTCCTCAATGACCTGGTCTGCGAGGTAGTGGACAACTATGACAGCCTTCTTAACCCCTGCCTTGGCCAGGGCGCTGAGGGTGTGTGAGAGAAGTGTTCCCCCCGGTATCGGTAGGAGGGCCTTGTGCCTAGTGTGGGTTATTGGTTCGATGCCACGGCCGTAGCCAGCGGCCAGAATTACTGCTTGGCGAGGCAAAAACCACGCCTCACGCCGGCTTCTGAGCCACGATGACCGCCTTCACCGGCTGCCCGTTCGGGCCAGGCATGTAGAGGAGCTTTGACTTGTAGATCTCGACCTTCCTTATCGGGTATATCTTCTTAGCCTCCTCCGCTATCTCGTTGGCCAGCTTGCCGAAGAGCATGGCACTTATGTACTCGTCGAGAGTCATCTCCTTGGCCCTGTTGAGGAGTATTTCCGTCATGATCTTCCTTATCGCCCTCTTCTGGGAGGTCTTGCACCTGAAGGTAGTCAGGGCGACGCCGGTGACCCTCAGCATATAGCCGTCCTTAGTCCACACATTGACTATAGATGCTATCTTGCTGGACTTCCTCCTGATTATTGACTTCATGTAATCCCTACCTAGCTCGTGCCCCTTGAACCTGGTGTAGGCTGTGTTGTCCTCTACCTTATAGATCTGGAACCTTATGTGTACGTAGTGTTTCGTGAAATCCCCGGTGAGATCGAAGAGCGTCGTCTCTATTACCCTGCCCAGAAGCTTCCAGTCCTCATCAGCGGGGGTCTCGCCTATGGGTATCGAGTTAAACAGGGGCGGGGCTAGTACGGTGTACCACTTCTTCCTCCTCCACTTATCCCTTACTCCTCCCCTTCCTCGCCTAGGCATCGCCGAAACCTACCACTTACTAATCGCCCGCCTTATAAAGAATGACCTCATCAGCCGCCCTAATTACTGACTCCACGAGCTCCGCCACTCTGGTTATCTCGTCGATAGTGTTCGCGATCGTTAGGAGGGCCTTATGCGGGTCCCCGACACCAGAGATTGATATTGTGTAGCATCCCCTCTCGAGGCTGTCCTTTAGCCTGAACCCCTTAGGCGGGACATTATCTGGCCCCATAGCCATCTTAAGCACACCAGCAAGATCACCACAAAGCCTCACCTCGGCCTCGACCCTCAAAACAGCTCACCCAGCTCGCTGAGGGAGGAGACCACCACGTAGCCGCCCTCAAGCCTCTCTTCTTCCCAGGCGCTTGCCACCACCCTCTCCGGAAGAAGCTGGGCGGGCACGAAGTACTTGCCGCCGCACTCGGCGACCACGACATCCCCCTCTCTCAGTAGGTCGGCTCCTCTCGCGGCGATCGTTATGGGTGTTAAGGGAGGTGGTGGACAAGAGGTCGTTACTATTGCGGCTCTTCCCCTTCTGTCGGCTATGCCGTACTTCAGTTCCCTTGCTATCTTACGATAGTCTCTGATGGCCGAGCGGAATATTAAGGAGGCCCAGAGGGCGTGTGAGGGACTAACCGCCGCAGCCAGAACACCCTTTGGTCCGAGGAGGTCGGCTAGTGTGAGGAGTACGTAGGCTAGCTCTGTGAGATCCCTAATGCCCCACCTCTGGCCAACAGCATAATTCGGCGCCTTTTCTGCCGCATCCCCTATCCGTATTCGGACATCCTTCTCGCTTACTTCTGAAGGGGCGCCTTCCACGAAATATCTGAATATCATGATGTCGATGCTCTTTTCCACCGCCTCCTTAGGTGGGAGTATGCCCCACCACATTATCGGGGGGTGCCCGACCCTCGCTATAGTGTTGTCTACAAGGAAGTACTCCATAGCCTCTTCTTCCCATTCCCTAAGCCCTACTGACCTAGTCCTCGGTATGTGGTTTAGGAGGATTGTTGCCGCTGTCACATATTTTATTTCTCTCTTGACTGGCACGACTTCTTCAAGCACCCTGAGCATCGTCATAGCGGGAGATCTGACCTTGACCACGCTTTTGTTACCCTTCCTCGTAACTGCCTCATGCCCGCCTTCAATGACCTCCACACAGTTGTTGCATACTCCACTCGACCCAAATACAACTGTGGGAACCCCTTCCTCTTGTCGGAGGGCGTACGTGGGGTAGAAGACCGCGGTTATGTCTGTCCTGGAGAGGGTGCTGAAGAGGAGGCCCGCAGGGACCAGATACTTAGGGTTGTGGGGGGCTGAGATTATGGCTATGCCCTTGCTGTGTGCTTCCTCTATGAACTCGGCCAGTGTGTCGCCTACGCTTTCTTTGCGGAGGCTGCCAAGGTCAAGCGGCAATAAATCCAGCCCTACTCAGCTTCCTCTCTGCGAATTAATGTCTTCGGAACTATGATGAGGGGCTGGGAAACTATTATCCTGGCTCTCTCGGGGTCGTACTTCCAGTCAGGCGGGAGCTTCCCAACCCTCTTGTAGTACTTCACGAGCCTATGTATCTTTGACTCGATCTCTATGAGGCCCCTCTTGCTGTGGTAGTCCTTCGGGTGCTCCTCGAGGTGCCTCCTAAGGTTGACGGCCCTTGCCATGAGGTTGTAGAGATCCTCGGGTAGTGTGAGCTTAATCCCGTACTTCTCGAAAACTTTCATCAGCTTGACACCGAGGACCGCCTTGGTCAGGGGTATCCCGTACTGATCCCTCAGTATTATCCCTATCATGGACGGCGGGTACCCCCTCTTAGCGAGCTCGACTATTATCTCCTCCACCTCCTCCGGTGTGAGGTATGTCCACTTAGGCGGGACTATCACCGGCGGCCTTGTGGAGTGCGACTGGCCCTTCTCCTTGCCCCTGTTCATACCCTTCTGCCCCCTTACGGAGGTGTCTGAGGGATTTAAAGAATGCGCTCACTCAGCAACCACTCCATGAGGGCCTTGAATGCCCTCCCGCGGTGGGAGACCCTGGACTTCTCCTTCGGCCCCACCTCAGCGAACGTCTTCGACCACCCCTCCGGCACGAAAATGGGGTCGAACCCGAAGCCCTCCGCACCCCTTGCCTCCGTCGCTATAGCGCCTCTGACCTCTCCAATGAAGACCTTGACCCCCACCTCGCTGTTGGCGTAGGCTATGGCCGCGACGAACCTGGCTGACCTGTCCCGTACCCCATCCATGAGCTTGAGGATCCCGTTAACGCCGATTGTCCTCAAGACGTAAGCGCTGTAGGGGCCGGGAAACCCGTTGAGGGCGTCGATGAAGAGCCCTGCGTCCTCGACTATGAAAGGCTCCCTAATGTGCTGCATCAGCGCCGCGGCCGATACGGTAGCTATCACCCTCACGTCGTCTGCCTGGATCTCGGGCTTCCGGGCCCTTATCGGGTAGACCTCGACTCCGTACTCGGCGGCAAGTACCCGGAACTCCCTCAGTTTTCCCTCGTTACTCGTGACGATCCCCAGCCTTGCGGCGCCTCTCCTCAATGTACCTCCCCCTCATCCTTATCTCCCGAACCTTATCCATGACCTCCCTCGCCCTCTCCTCCCCCGCGACGGAGGAGTACCCGCTCATGAAACACTCGAATAGCTTGCTGGCCCTGGCGTAGTGGGTGCTCTCAAGGGCCCTCAGCATGAGGTGAGCGTCGACGCCCCTGTCTTCGGGGTCGTTGCTGGACTTGGCCAGCCCGAAGTCCACGAGGTACGGGCCCTCATCCGTCAGTATTATGTTCGACGTGGTTAGGTCTCCGTGCACGATGCCGGTAAGGTGCATCCTGGCCACGTACTCGCCGACCGCCCTCATCACCTCGCAGGCCTCCTCATCCCTCATCCTGGGCTCTGCCTCCTTGAATCTCTCGCCGTCAATGTACTCCATCACGATGAGTGCTCTCTTCGGCAGCACGAGGAGCACCATCGGTACCTTCGCCCCTGCCTCCCTAGCCGCCCTCATCACTCTTGCCTCCTGCAGCGTCCTCCTCGACCTCACCTCCCTATCGAGTTCTGGGTCTCTGTAGGGTTTGGGGAGCCTTACCTTGAATATTGCGGGCATGCCGAGGAACAAGTACTTCACAATCGCCGCCTCAGCACCCAGCGTCACTACCTCAGGTGAACCACGGGAGCTCGAACTCATCTATTCTCCACCTCTGCCTCACGTAGGCCTTCTCGGGCGGTGTCGTCATGCCGTGCTTAAGCATGAGCACACCCGTCCACGCTATCATCGCGCCGTTGTCCACGGCGTACTTCGGGGGCACGACCTTAACCGTTGCCTCCCTCTCCTCCGCCATCACTTCGAACTTGTTCCTCAGTACGGGGGATGCCGCTACCCCGCCCACGAGCAGAACCTCGTTCTTGCCTGTGTGGGCGAGGGCTCTCTCGGTTATCTCAATTATTGCTGAGTAAGCTATCTCCCTGACCGTGTAGCACACGTCCTCTAGCCTGTGCCCCGCCTTGAGGGCCCTCAGTGCGTGTGTGAGGAGGCCTGAGAAGGATACGTCCTGCCCCTTCACTATGTACGGGAACCCGGGTATGAGTCTCCCGCCCTCGGCGCACCTGTCTAGTTGGTGGAGTCCTCCGACGACATAGGGCGGTGCGAGGCCGGCTTCCCTCGTGAAGTGGTCCATGAAGTTCCCCAGTGCCACGTCGAGCGTTTCTCCGAAGACTCTGTACCTCCGCCCGACCTGCGCCGCTATGAGGGTGTTCCCTCCAGATAGGTAAACTATGACTGGGTCCCTCGCGCCGGTGAGGAGCCTGCCTATCTCTACGTGAGCCACTGCATGATTAACGCGGAGGAGGGGCTTGCGATAGTAGGCGGCGAGCGCCCTTGCAACGGTTGCGCCGACCCTTAAGCAGGGCCCTAGGCCTGGGCCGAAAGCTGCGGCGACGCCGTCCAGCTCCTTCGGCGTTATTCCTGCTTCCTCAAGGGCTTTCCTTATGACTGAGGGGGCGTGCTTCATGAAGGAAAGGGATGCCTCGAGGGGGTGGATCCCTCCCTTCTCCGGCACGTACTTGTGTCTCTTGTCGCTGAGTATGTAGGGCTCCTTATCGGAAGCGACTGATGCCCCGAAGGTGTGCGCCGTCGACTCTATTCCCAGGACGAGCGTCCCGGGCCCCCTCACTGCCTAACGTACTCCACGTAGCCGCAGTACCCGCAGTGCCATCTGGGCACGGGTTGCTTGTGGAACGCCATTACTCTTCCACAGCGCGGGCACACCCTGTTCTTCAGCCTTATCGTCCCTGTCTTGTAGTCGATCTCGTATAGGGCTGACCTGAACCTCTTGCCCTCGGCCATCACTCACCGCCCTCCGTGATGAGGCCGTTCCTCCTGAGTATGTGCTTGGGCTCGACCTGGAAGACTCTCTCCTTCGACTCGTATATGTTGGCCTTGCCCTTGGTTCTCCCTATCCCGTACTCTGTGCGGAGGGATCTCACCACGACGACGTCGTCGCTCACGCCGTATATGGATGCGAGGGCCTGCCGAACCTCCTTCCTTGAGGGGGTGCTGGAGCCCACGTGAACAACTATGAAGTCGACCTCTGTCCTCCCGAGGAGCTTGTTGATACGCTCCCTCACAACATATATCGGGTGCCCTCCCGGGGTCTGCCCGGTCCTCAGCGCCTTTATCTCCTCCTGGCTCATTCTCTATACCCCGACGAAAACCATTGGTGTGCCTAATAAGCGATACCTCCTCAGACCCTTATCGCGTACCTCCCCGGCACCTTTGCCCCGATTATCTTCGCTATCTCCGACTTCTCGGGATCGATCACTATGACCATACCTTTCCAGTTATCGGTGAACGTCGTTGAACCACACACTGGGCACTGCTTGACGTCGGACGGGACTATGTAGCGGCATCTCGTGCAGGCCTTATATGTTATCTTCTTCGACCTCCTTGCTGACATGCCTCATCAGCCTCCCAGCTTCCCAATCTTGCCTAGGCCCGGCCTCCTGAGTGTCATCCCGACCTTTATCGTTGACGGCGGGGCTATGGAGACGCTGGTTATCTGCCCCCTGACCACGTCGTTGAGGCCTATCGTGACCTTCGTCTGCTCGCCCGTGAAGGTCCCCTTGGCGTGGTCGTAGACGAACCTGTCGTCGCCGAGCTGCGATATGTGTACCAGGGCGTCTATGGGGCCTATCGTCACGAATATTCCATAGCGCTGGACGTTGGACACGGGGCCCTCAACGACCTCATCCCTCATGGGGTAATACGTTATGAGCGTGAACTCTGCGTAGTGGTAGGTGGCGCCGTCTGCCGGAAGTATCTCGCCCTCCGGCTCGACCTCTATGTCCCACACACCCACTATTAGGCCGAGGTCCTGGGAGACCTTGCCGATGTACCTCTCACGGAGCTGCGTGTACGCTATCTCCTTCAGGTCCTTCCCGAACTCGGTGGGGGGCACCCGCACCACGTCCCTGACCCTCACTAGCCTGAACACCTAAGGCACCAGTTCTCATTGATTGGGAGCATTAAAATACTGAGGGCCCACGCCACCGCAGAACTCCCTCATCAGCTCCTCCACCTCAGCCCGCAGGTCCCTGGGCAAGCGCGGGTCCTCTAGGTATGTGGAGAGGTCTACGCACCTCCGCCCCACGTGGTTAACGAGGCCGTTCCTCCTGGCCTCCTCCATCTCCACCCTCATCACCGCTAGGTGAGCTCTGTAAGTGTCTGGGTAAGCCCTCATGAATATGCCCTCACTTATCTCGTGCCCGGTGTCCTTGAGTTCGCATGCCTCAGCGACCTTGTGGAGCAGTAGGAGGTCGTTTGACGGCATTTCCTCCGGGGTTATCTTGTCCTCCTCATATGTCGGCGCTGTTATGTAGGTGAGCATTTCCTTCGGTGTTAAGGAGCACCGTATCCCGTACGCCTCGCGTAGTATGCTAAGCGCCTTAGCCAGTTAATCCTCGATTTCCTCGGGCCTCATCGCTATGCTATGGTGTCGGGCTCCACACCCACGAACCTGTGTTTTCCGGGCCACCAAGTTATGACCCTCACGCCCGCCTTCTTGAGAGCCCTCCTCATCCCGTGGTCCGCGGTCGCGACTATCCATTCCTTGGGATTGGAGGCGGCGAACTCCTTTATGGCCTCGTCCGCTGTGGGGGCGTCGATGCCGAGGTTGAGGGGTGATACCCTGCCCTGTATGTATTTCAGGGCTAGGCGAGCTGCTGCCCCCCTCCTACCTCTGCTTGTGTTCGCGAGGTGCTTAAGTTCCTCCACGACCTTGTCGGGTACGTAGTACTCGCATTTCCTCTCCATGGCCTCCTCTATTAGCTCGATGACGTCAATGCCTTCGTAGACGAGCATGAGGACTGAGGTATCTAAAATTATTCTGCAGTGGGGCCTCACTTTATTATGCCCCAGCCTACGAGCCTCCACCTACCCATTATCTGGCGGCTGAGGGCTACCCTCATGCCCTCCCATACTACGACGGGTCTCTTGAGCCTCGTCTCCATGACGTCCTTCCCGAGCTTCGTCACTATGCCGAGAGTTACTGCTGAGCCAGCGGTTATCATTATTGGCTCGCCGACCCTTAGGGGCTGTACCTTGATCATCTCCCTAGCGCCGACGACCCTCTCCATGAGGCTGTACTCTATGGTTAGGGAGTACGCTGGGTCCGGCACAGTGCCGGCCTTACCGACGACGTTCCCTATCAGCCTGTCAGCCCTGGCCAGTGAGGGGTCGAGCCTTGTCCCTATCGCCATCAGTCCTCCGGGCCTCGCCTCCTCAACCTCCAGGTTCCCGAACCTTATGCTGACGACCTCGGTCGTTAATGGCTCGTAGACCACCCTACCGCCTTTCTGAACCCTTATGCCTGGCTTGATCTCTATCTCGTCACCGACCCTCAGCACACCCCTAAGTAGTGACCCGCCTAGTACGCCGCCGACGAGTTCGTTAGGCGGGGTGCCTGGCTTGTTCACGTCGAATGACCTGACGACGAACATGAGTGGCGGGGAGGCGAGGTCCCTCTCGGGTGTGGGTATGAGCTTCTCTATCGCCATTAGGAGGACGTCCACATTCACTTTGTGGAGCGCTGAAACAGGTATTATGGGGGCGTCCTCAGCCCACGTGCCCTTGAGGAACTCCTTTATCTGCTGGTAGTTCTTGAGGGCCTGCTCCTTGCTGACTACGTCGACCTTGTTCTGCACGACTATGAGCTTCCTCACACCTATGATGCCTAGGGCGGCGAAGTGCTCCCTTGTCTGCGGCTGCGGGCAGGGCTCGTTAGCGGCTATGACGAGTATGGCGCCGTCCATGAGCGTCGCGCCGGAGAGCATCGTCGCCATAAGGACCTCGTGCCCGGGGGCGTCCACGAATGATACGCTCCTCCTGTAGACGGGATTGGGGCACCTCGGCTGGGTGGTGTACTTCTCTGGCTCGGGCTGGTCGGGGCACTCGTATATGGCGGTGTCAGCGTAGCCCAGCTTGATGGTCATCGCCCTCTTGAGTTCCTCTGAGTGCTTCGCTGTCCAGATACCGGTTATTGCCTGGACCAGGGTTGTCTTGCCGTGGTCTACGTGGCCGACCACGCCTATGTTAACTTCTGGCTGCCTTACCTCGCCGCTCACTCGCTCTCACCCTCCTTCTTCTCCTCGAACTCGTCCCTCGTGAAGAGGCTCGATATAGCCACTTTCTCGACCTCCTTCACCCACCTTATTATGTCGCCCGCTGCCAGGACTATCCTGTACCCTAGGTCCTCGGTAGCCAGTGTTCTCCTCGGTATCTCGACCGCCGCGGTCTTCGTTTCCTCGTTGAAGCTCGTCACTATGTCCTTTGCGGGAACCTTGAACCTCCTCGCCGCGAGGTACCTGATCTTCTCCTCCACGTCCTCCAGCTTCTTGACGACCCTGAACCTGAGTATGAGGGTCTTGCCGGCTAGTGGGTGGTTGAAGTCTATGGTTACTCTCCCGCCCGTTATCGATATCACCCTGCCGACGGTGTCGCCAAAAGCTATCTCGTCCCCGACGCTCAGCTCCCTCACCTTCTCCTCGCCGAGGGCCCTCCTCAGCTGCCTTATCGCGAACACCTTCACGTACTCCTCCTTCCTCTCGCCGTAGGCCTTCTCCGGCGGTATCTCCACCTCCCTCTCCTCGCCGACCTCTGCCTCCGCGACAGCCTCCTCGAAGGCGGGAAGGGCCCTGCCCTCGCCGATTATTATGAGGACAGGCTCGTAGAAGGCCTTAGGGTCGTATTTATTATGTTTCTTGGCGACCTCCTCCGAGGTCGTCTCCACGAGTTCCCCGGTCTCCTTCACAAACACGCTGTAGTCGACCAGGACCATGTCTCCCTTGCTGAAGGGCACTCTTATCACCTAACACCTTATACGCCCGAGATTATAAGGTAGGACTCGTGCCTGGTGCCGGTGTCGTTAGAAGGGACTGGCTGTATATAAATTTTGACAAAAAATGAATTAATGTTTATGTCAGTGAGTCCGTCTGAGTCATTGATCTTACGAGCTCGATTATGCTGTTCACGTCCTTATAGTTTATCCAGTACTCAATATTATCGATCCTAACAATAGCTAGCGGTAATGTCTTACACGTTACGCATGTCGGGCAGTATGCGTCATCAAATATAACGCCTATGAGCTCACCGTCCTTTATGATCGGTGTTGCTCCCTTACTGAGGTAGTACTCGAACAGTGTTTTATTTGTGATTTGCTCAAACATCGTTTCGTTCACGAATCCCCTTATCTCTATTACTAGTTTGTTCTCTGATACCTTATAGTCGGTGTCGTTGCCATCGCTATATACGAGAATTATTGGGAAATCTATCCCTTTGGACGTATCAGCCCAGATAGCCGCTAGTTTAAGACCTTCGGGCACCCACTTCGGGACATAGATACTTAACCCTTTCTTCCTCAGGAAGTTATTCAGTTGCTCCTTAGTTATTATCTTACCTCCCAGCTCCTCGAACGATGGGATACCCCTTATCTCAGCCGATCCTGTTGTCCCTCGTGCATCACCGATGATTATGGTCTGCGGGCTGTTCCCACCACCATTACTATTAATGTCCGTAATGACCGGACTACCCTCTGTATTACTCCCATTACTTATGAAGGCCTCATACCCAGCGAACAGTGTTAAGAGAAGGGAAACCGCGAGCCCAATACCTATAACCACAAATGCCTTTTTCATTCTATCACCCCACAATACTCATGCCTAATGGTTGCGGGGGATTTACCGAGCCACCTCCCCAAGCCATGAATTCGTAATCACTTATCTCCTCAATCCAGTACGGAGAGCTGACATACACTGTATGTGTATACCAATACAGGAAATCGCGGCCAGTATAATAGGCTAGACCACTAAAGTGAGTCCCATCTATCACAATGTCAGTTGTCGATGCCTCTGAGAATGCTTGTAGTTCGTACGAAGCTATGGGATCAGCAGGTATTATTATTTCATAAAGAAGTGTCCCTCCTTGTCGAATATACCCATGCCATACTCGGGTACCATTATATGTATCAGCGACTATCGTGTACGTATATGTATCACCTGGCTCAGGTGTTCCGAAGAACCGTATTTCGTATCCGTAGTTATCATTCACTTCTGCATAAAATACGAGGTTGTAGTCAGTATCAAAACCTTTAGTGTACCCTATTTGAACCCAGTAACCTCTCGCTGGATCTATAACTATACAAACCCACTGAGCAAATATGTTCTCTCCGGTTACATCGGGATCTATTGTATATATGCTACCAGACACTCCGAAGTAGTTCTCTTGAAGTCTGTAGCCAGCGTAGTATCTAGTTACTGCCAGTGCATCATACGACGTGTAGATTACTAGGGACAGTAACATAATCATTGCAACTGCACTCGCAACTTTACTAAACTGCTTGCTGAGTGTCACTAGTGTTCCCTTGTGTTTTCTTTTCTTCATGGCTAATATTTTTTTTGTCAGAAAACTGTTATTTTTATTCGAGATATGCGGCCCATCTGTGATGAGATATTATTATTATAGAGATGATTATATGGAAGCTCCCCGCACTTTCAAGTAGAAGGGTTTACCTATTTCTCCTTTTAGCTTGAGTTCTGTATTGAGGATCTGTTTTACTAGCCAGGCGTTTGTGTATGCGTGCATTGTTAGTTGGGCTCCGCCGAGTTCGGTCGTGCCTCTGGCTAGTGCGGCGTAGGGTATGGCGTTGTCGCTCATGTGTGTGTCTAGGGCAGCGCCGGTGGCGAGGTCTCTGAGCATCTTCTCCGCTGCCTCTTTCCCGACTACCTCGGCTCTCTTGCCTTTGGCGCCGAGTGAGTCACCGCCTATTCTTGCCTCCCCCGCTTCTGCCCAGATGACTATGCCTGAGCCAGGGCCTAGGTGTGGGTCTCTGCTTGGTTCGTACCACTCTATCTCTATGTTGGTCGGTACTTCCAGGCCGGCCCTCCTTATCTCCTCTTCGGCTGCCCTTGCCTGCCTCTCCGCTACGTGCTTGGGGAGCCTGACGCAGTGGGAGATCCCCTTCACCTCCGTCACGTCTCCTCTGTGGACGAGCTTGACGGGTTCGAAGCCCCTGGGCGGGTTCCTTACTCTGGCGACAACGACACCCCCTCCTCGGGGGTAGTGGCCCCTTCTCACTAGCTCTATTTCTGGGGCGTAACCGAACTTCCTTAGGTAGTGGGTGATGATGTTCCTTAGGTAGTCTATGGGGGGTGACCAGGGGACGTCGGTGCCTCCCCTTACCCTCACCTCTATCGGGCCGGGGGCGTAGGCCATTATTGGGAGGAGTGCCTGGAGTAGGAGGGTTATTGAGCCAGCTGTCCCTATGTCGAAGGTGTAGGTCCCTGCCCTTATTTGGGTTGGGCGGAACACTATCCTCGTTGACCCTAGGTGGAGGCCCTCTACCTCCGCCCCCGCTATCGCTGCCGCCGCCCTTATTGCTGTGAGGTGCTGTCTCTTGAGGCCTGGCTTAGGCCTCTTCGCCCTTATGTTGATTACCTCTATCGGTTTCCCGGTTATTGCGGAGAGCGCCACGGCGGTCCTGAGTATCTGCCCGCCTCCCTCGCCGTAGGAGCCGTCTATTCTTAGGGGCTTAGTCAACCCCCATTACCTCCCTCATCCTCTCCTCGACCCGTATCTCGTCGAGGAACTCCGCCACCGACTTCGGGACGAGCTCCCTCCAGGCTGGGTCCCCCTCTATCATCATCTTCCTTAGCCTGGTTGAGGTGTACCTCCCCCTCTCGAAGGGTGGGGGTATGAGTACCTCGTACCCTGCCTCCTTGAAGAGCCTTATGACGAGCGGGTTCCTCGCTATTGCATACCTGAAGCGTGGGACGAACATCTGGACGTAGTGGGGCCAGACGGAGTTCATGAGTATGTCGGGTATGGGGATTATGTAGACCCTCGACGGGTCTATCCCAGCCTCTCTTATGGCTAGCTTCAGCATGACGACCCTCTCCCCGGCCGTTAGGGGGTTAGGTGGTGTGTGTGATTCCTGGGCCGTGCCTATCCCTATTATTAGCTCGTCGACCCTCTCGAGCGCCCACCTCATCACGTTTATGTGCCCCCAGTGGACGGGCTGGAACCTGCCTGGGTAGAAACCACGGGTTATGTCGGACCACACCATCCGCGCCACCGCCTCTCCTTTATGTGTTCGGGGAAAATTCTTTCCTCTCCCTCCCCTAACGTTTTCGGTGGTCCGGGGTGGGGAGGAAGGTTAGGGCTCATCTGAGGATCTACGGCCTGGTGCAGGGGGTGTTCTTCAGGGCTAACATGAGGAGGAAGGCCCTAGAACTCGGCGTGACTGGGTGGGTGAGGAACCTCCCCGACGGGTCTGTGGAGGCTGTTGTGGAGGGGGATGAGGACGCTGTTAGGGAGCTGATTGCTTGGGCTCATGAGGGCCCCCCGCTGGCCAGGGTTGAGAG
>JALSOP010000054.1 GCA_026986435.1 Desulfurococcales archaeon
CATCGACGACGGCTTGATTGAGGGAGGCTACTTCGTGCCCTTCGACGACGAGGGTAACAGAAAGGAGAGGGTCGTCGCTGTGGAGAAGGGTATCTTAAAGTCGTACTTGACGGGGAGGCGGCAGGCCGCCGAGCTGGGTCAGGCGGTGACGGGTAACGCGAGGGCGCAGGACTACGCCAGCGCCCCGATAGTTAGGCAGACGAACATATTCATTGAGCCCGGTGACCGGGGCTTCGAGGAGATGATTAGGGAGCTCGGCGACGGCCTCTACCTCCTCGGGAGGTCGGCTAGGGGCGGCCAGGTCGACACGGCTTCTGGCACGTTCACCTTCTCCGTCGGGCCTTCATGGGTCGTTGAGGGCGGGGAGATCAAGAAGATGATAAAGGGTGTGGTGGTGTCGGGCCAGGTTCTGGAGACGCTTAAGGCTGTTGAGGCGGTCGGGAATGATCTGAGGGTCAGGACATCGGTGTTCGGCGGCTGCGGTAAGGAGGCGCAGACCGTTAAGGTTGGTCTCGGCGGGCCGCACGTGCTGATAAAGGAGATAGTTGTTGGTGGGAGGTGAGGGTGATGGTTGCCCCGGATCTTGCTAGGGTTGTGAAGCTCGTTGAGTCACTCGGGGCTGATGAGGCTGAGGCATACCTGATTAGGTCGAGAGTCGTTGAGGCGAGGTTCTCTGAGAGGGTTGAGTCAATAACGACGAGGACCACCCTGTCCCTAGGGATAACCGCCGTCAAGAGTAAGGCAGTGGCCGTCGTTGGGACGCAGGACCTGAGCGATGCAGGAATCAAGGCAGCAGCTGAGGCGGTGGTGAGGGCAGCCGCCGCATCCAGGCCTGACCCTCACTGGCCGGGGTTCCCCGCGGCTGTTGGCGCTCCCGACCTCCCCGGGGCGTTCGACAGGTTCACCGCTGAGGCAGGAGCCCACGATGTCTCCTCAGCTGTTGAGGAAGCTGTGCGGGGTGTTAAGGAGGGGCATGAGGGCGCTGCCCCCACTAGGGGCATGCTTAGGGCTGAGGCTAGGGAGGTATGGGTGGCTAACTCCTACTCGGGCCCGGCATCGAGGGGGGAGACGTCTGCGTGGGTGTGGGTGATGGCGAGGGCCGGTAAGGGCACCTACGGCGAGTTCGACGTCTCTAGGTCGCTGCGCTCCCTTGACGCCTACGGAGCTGGTAGGGGGGCGGGTTCGAGGGCCGCTGACTTCGCAGACGCATCCCTCATAAAGACAGGTAAGTACGACGTCATTCTGGCTCCCGACGTCGCAGCTGAGATAGTCAGTGTGATGCTCTCACCGGCTGTCTCGGCCAGGGAGGTGCAGGCGGGGAGGTCGCCGCTGGTAGGGAAGGTCGGGCATAGGGTGACTGCGGAGATCGTCACAGTGACCGATGCCGGGAGGGAGCCGGAGCTGGTTGGGTCTAGGGCATTCGACGATGAGGGCGTCGCCACCCACACCAGGCCCATCATTAAGAGAGGCTACCTGACCGGCTACGTCTACGACACCTACACCGCCGCCAAGGATGGGGTCGAGTCCACGGGTAACGCGTGGAGGTCTTACTCGAGTAGGCCTGCGCCGTCACCTAACCACCTGAGGCTCGAGCCCGGTGGCGTGGGCTATGAGGAGATGGTTGCGGAGGTTAAGGAGGGCTTGCTGGTCATGGCCACGATAGGTGCGTGGCTCTCGAACCCTACGAGCGGCTTGCTAAACGCCACCATAACCCACGCCTACCTCATAAGGGGCGGCGAGGTAGCCGGCACCTTGAAAGGGGGTGTGCTCGGCGGGAACTTCTACGAGCTAATGAAGGAAAAGGTCGTCGCCCTTAGCAGGGAATGGAGGCAGGGGATGAGGGCCTCAGCTCCATACGTCCTGCTTAAGGATGTGACAGTGGCCGGTAAATGAGTTTTCCGGAACCACCCACCTAGTGTTAACGTAATTAGTGTTTCCCTAATCAAGAATGAGGTGGTGGGTGAGGTGAGGAACGGACTCGTGGCCCTCGTGCTGGTAGCCCTTATCGCCCCCTTCATCCTTTCCCACGTGGTTTATTCGGAGGAGGTCGTTGATGCGGTCGCCACTATATACGTAGACGGTACTGTGGAGTTCAGGCTCCTCATAAGCCCTCCTCCAGAGCCTGGTGAAGTAAGTATCGAGCTAGTAGGTACTCCGTACTATATTGAGGCTAGACAGGGCGGTGTGGAGGTCCCTGTATCAGTCAACGGCACAACCTGCACAGTAACGGCCTACGGCACTGACCCGATAGTCCTAACGTACTACACCGCCGACCTCACATCCAAGGAGGGGGAGATGTGGGAGCTGAGGCTCAGCAACCCTTGGACACTCAAGCTTGTCCTCAGCGACTACATACTCCCTGTGGGCTTGCCCGAGAACGTGAGCTTCACACTCGTTAATGACACGCCCGCGGTGATCCTGCCGCCCGGAAACTACACAATCAAGTACTTCATAGTTCCCGAGATACCGACAACAACTGCCCCGATCCCTACCCAGACAGGCACCACAGGTACGGTCACCACTACCCCGTCACCGCCTCCAGGGAGGCAACTGTGGTCCGCAGGAATCCTGCCGATAGCGCTGATCGTTGCTTTAGTGATTATTGTTGCTGTGCTGGCATACCTTTTCTTCAGGCGTGGTAGGAGCGCTGGGGAAGGTGCTCAGACGCCTAGGCCTCCTGAGGAGCCTGAGGTGGCGCTCGCCGGGCTTGACGAGAGAGACAGGATGATAGTCGAGTACATAAGGGAGCACGGTAAGGCAACGGCCTCCGAGCTCCTGGAGAACCTGAGGATACCTAAGACACCCCTATACAGGAAGCTGAACAAGCTCGTGAAGGCGGGCATACTCAAGTACGAGGTGAGGGGAGGGGTGAGGTACTACCTCCTCGCGGAGGAGTCACGGAAATAAGGCCCGCGCCCATAATTCACTGGCGGGATGATCTATGCGGTCGTAGCTGAACCGCCCTAAACCCTTAATGGGTGATGTGAACGGCGGGCTTTTGTGACCGCCCAGAAACTGAGCTTCCTTGACTTGTTTATGAATAAAAACGAATAGGTCTAAGGGTGTGCATCAGGCGGGTGGCGGCGGAGGAGCTACCTGGGCGGTGTACGCAGGTGCTGTGTATGTAGTTGGTTCCTTAGCTGTGAGGAATCCGATCCCTGCCAGGATTAATGAGACTATTAGCAACAGTATATCGAGTCCTACGACAGCTATCGCTGTTGCTCCCAGTGCCATCGTGGCTTCGGGTGATCCGCTCATAAAGCTTAGGCCTGTGCTAACGGCCAGCACGGGTACGGCAACAAGCGAAAGTATTAGCACGATGATCTTCAGTATCGCAGCTCCCTTAAGTACTCCGCTGCCGAAGTAGCCTGCTGCTGACCATAGAACTATTATCTCCATTATGATCCAGACGAATGACAGAATACCGGCTATGCCGATCATCCCGGCAGCGCCTGCCATGACGCTCTCAAGACCACCCATTCCCTCACCCATCTCCATGTTGCTCAAGGCGGACGCTACCGCCCCTGCTATGACTGCTAGGGCGGCGACGAGGAGCAGGAACACTATTATTCCTATAACACCTGTTGCGGTCCAGGCGCCTTTATGGTATTTCCTACCCATTATAATGAATCCTATATTGATGAGTAAGTAACCAATGATTGCTAGACCTGCTCCGCCGAGGATCGCGTAGACACTGGCTGCGTATGCTCCCCCTACGGCTACTAGGAGTCCGAGGATCATTAATAGGTATCCGATTCCTGTAACGGTTTTGGACATATAGGAGGCACCGATTCT
>JALSOP010000055.1 GCA_026986435.1 Desulfurococcales archaeon
ATGTCCCTGGCGAGAACCTCGTTCACATAGGTAACATCCCTTCCCTTCCTTGACCTCGATAGAGGGCAGTACCAGCACCTTTCTGGGCATACACCAGTCACGAAAATAACCGATTTCGCCCCCTCCATGCACAGCTCGCAGCCCCTGGGAAGATCACCTATCCAGCAGCCCAGCGTGCCGCAGTCGCCCTTAAGGCTCCTCAGCAGCTCACTCACCTCTTATCCTAGCAGGTCTAGGCAGAATTTACCTCTTGGCCTGAGCAAGCCTCAATAGAATCACCAATGAAGCCACTTCACACGCCAACGAGTACGGAACTATTAGGTGCGGGCTCAGCTGGTAGAGGGCCGACATTATTAGTGATGACGCCATCCATGAGGCGCCCAGCATGAACGAGAAGATGCCGTACGCCCACGCCCTTGAGGCAGGATCTATGAGGTCGGCCACCGATGCCCGTAGAACGGTTTCGTATACACCCATGTAGGCACCCCACAGCGCCGAGGCTATTGCGAAGTTCTCTATGCTCGGTTGAAGGAAGAGAAATGCCGTCACCGGGGCAGCGAAGATCGGTGCTGCCGCAACAACTTTGATGCCTTTCCTATCGTAGAGGAGCCCTATCGGCACCGCTATGGCGGCGTCGACGCCCATGGCGAGGGTGTAGAACAGGGAGATCATGTAGTCAGGAACGAACCCGACTGCCCCCATGTGGTACCCGACGATGCTCCTCCAGTACGGGAAGCCCAGCATCGCTAGGGAGGCTCCGGCGAGGAATAAACGGAACTGCGGGGTCACGACACCTTTTCCTGTAGGCTTTGATTCCACGCTCCTTATTCTCGGGTACATGGTAGCCGCAGATAACACAGCTGCAACGGCGAGGACCGCCGGGATCGCTAGGACTGAGAATGCTGCCCTATAGTCGCCACCTGAGGTGTAGAGCATGTACGCAACGACCGCTGGGCCAGCGAAAGCGCCTATCTGGTCGGCTAGCTCGTGGAGACCAAAGCCCAGGCCCCTCCCCATCCCCTGCGTTACTTCGGCGAGGATTACATCTCTGACGGGCGCCCTTATTCCTTTGCCCATGCGCTCGATCGTTATTAGGAGCAGCACTAGGGCGTAGTTCCCTGTGAGGGCCAGCGCCGGTATAGCCAGTAGAGAGGCGTACCCCAGGGCTGTGAGGCCCCAGTAGAGTGCGCTGGACCTGTACCTCGTAGCAATTACTCCGCCAACAAGCCTCATGGCGTAGGACACCAGCTCAGTCACTCCTAGGAGGCCTGTGAGGATGGCTGAGGCACCCAGATACTCCAGGTAGGAACCCAGTACGGAGCCGCCGCCTTCGTAGGTTAGGTCGCCAAGGAGGGAGACAATACTTAATAGAATGAAAGCAATGATGGCTTTCTTCAGCATCCCGGCCACCGATCTTGAGTCCACGCGCTGAATTAATGCACTCACAGCACGTCATATGTGGTGAAGGGGATTGGTGCCGCACATAATCGACGGCCACATACACCTACATGAATACAAACATGACGAGATCCGGGAAATATGCAGGAGAAAAGACCTACTGCTGCTGGCGGTCTCCGACGACCTTAACTCATCAAGGAAGACGCTTGAGCTAGGGCAAGAGTGCCCGAACGTTTTCGCTGCTGTCGGCCTCCACCCATGGGAGGTCGGCGATGTAGAGAATGTGAACCCGATCCTCAGCAAGTTCACTAATATGGTCAAGGACCCCCTCACGAGGGCGGTGGGTGAGGTAGGGCTCGACAAGAAATTCGTGCCCCAGACGTATGAGAAGCAGGTACTTGTCTTCAGATTCTTTGCCTCCCTAGCCGCCGAAACCGGTAAGCCGCTATCGATTCACGCTGCGGGTGCGTGGAGAGAGGTGCTCGAGGTCCTTGATGAACTAGGTGTTAGGAAGGCGGTCATTCACTGGTTCACGGGACCCCTCGACCTGCTTGAGGAGATCGCCTCTCACGGGTACTACATCGGCGTTAACGCAGCGCTGAAGATCCAGAGGAAGATGCGTGAGGTCGTTAAGGCGGCGCCGCTGGAGATCATGATAACGGAGAGCGACGGCCCTTACAACTATCGCGGGCTGAGGCTCGGGCCTCATATGATACCTGAAGTCATAAAGTTCATAGCGGAGGCTAAGGGCGTCGATGAGGTTGAGGTGCGTAGGGTCATCCACCGGAACTTCATGAGTCTCTTCACTTCATGAGTTCCTTAAAGGACCTGAATGGGGCCCTCAATGGGTTCCTCTTGTGCTCGCTCCTGCGGTGCATCTCCATAACTTTCTCAACCGCCTCTCTGGAGACGCCCGCTCTCTGGGGGACCTCGCTCGGGTCAAGCCCCTCATCAAATACCCAGTACAGAACCTCATCTATGATGTCATAGGAGAGGCCCAGCTCGCCCTCGGCCGTGTGCCCTGGCCATAGGTCGGGGGTAGGTGCCCTGTTGATCACCTCTGCCGGGAGGCCCAGGTACGTGCCCAGAGCCCGCACCTGGGTCTTGTACAGGCCGATGTTCGGGTATATGTCGCCAGCGACGTCACCCCACTTCGTGAAATATCCTATGAGCCACTCCGAGCGGTCCCCAGTGCCCACAACGAGCCTGCCTTCATTGTTGGCTATCCCGTAAAGGAGGAGCATCCTCGTCCTGACCTTAACGTTCCCCTTGACGATCTTGTCCGCCATACTATAAGAAAGCCCAAGCGACGCCAGAGCACTCTCTACGACCCCCGTAATGTCTATGGTCACAAGCTCGAGGTCCAGTGACTCAGCCACTACCCTGGCAGCGACCCTCGACTCCGGCGACGTTTCCCTATCTGGGAGGAAAACCACCTTCACCTTCTCTTTACCTAGTGCCTTAACGGCCAGAGCCGTGGCCAGGCTGGAGTCACTACCACCGGAGAGCCCTATGACGACACCTTTAGCACCAGCCTCCTTGACCATCTCCCGTATGAATGAAGAAATTGTTGAGGCTGCCTTATCGAAGTCAAACCTTAGGTAAGGGGGTATCATCGCCCGTTACCGATAAGATCGGTGTGGAAGGGTTTTTCTCCTTATCATGCTTTACCTCCCCACCAGCGACGCTATGGCCCTAACGAGCCTTCTGTGAGGCTTTATTCCTGCGCCTCCGGAGCTGTGGCTCAATGGTGCCGTGAGGGCTGGCTTCATGAACCTTACGAAGTGCCTGGTATCCAGCATGCTGGGAGACGCTACCCCCCTCATGTATGCCCTTACGTGCTCGTCTGTGTAGAGTAGGGCCCTGCCTGGTGCGACTACTATGAGGGCGTCAATAACGTTCGTGAGGGCCGTCACGGGCAATAGTGCTGTTGAGATGGATTCTATTAAGAGTATGTCCCGTCCCCTACCTAAGTAGTGCATGACCTCAGCTATTCCTGCACCAACTTCCTTAGAGCCGAGGTAGGAGTAGAACCAGGTTATGCTGACCTCTCTTGCACTGATCCCGAGTTCCTCCACTAAGTCGTCCACAGCATTTATCTCCGGGTCCGGGGCCTTGTCCTCCAGGTCATGTATCCTGAAGTACTTCGTTACACCTCCCACAGTAACTCTTGCCAGGATTGGGAGTGAGAATGGGCTTTCTAAATCATCGAGGTATGCCCGAATATCTCCGTACCTTACAGGATCCGGCACAGCTGTCACCACATTCACAGGATTAGATACCACGGGAGGGTCACCGAGTGATAACCTAGAGAACGTGATGGTGTCCTTATCCGTCAACAGACCCTCCCGCACAACCTCCCGCAGTACCGCGTAGTCGTACCAGAGGGAAGTAATGGATACGGGCTTCGACGCACCAACCCTAAGGCCGAGTCTAGTCAACTCCTTAGCAAGCCCTAATATTAGTTGGGTCTTGCCGGAGCCATGCCTCTGCACGCCCGACACAACAACTGCCCTCATCCCCCGCTACACCCGATAGTAGCTTGTTTCGAGTTGTTTATCAAAGATTTAAATATGCGTTTCGTGATAGATTTATTTTGCCGGTGTTGGAGTATGCCAGCATATTCTGTTAAGGTTATTGATGCGGACATCGGACACCATCGGATAGTGATCGTGCCCCCGAGCATAGCGGCAGAGGTCGGGCTATGCGGTGGGTGCAAGGCGAGGGTGCGGTTCGACGGCAGGGAGACGACGGCACTGGTCGCGATAGACCCGTCGATGAAAGAGAAGGTAGTCACGATCTGCAGGTGGTTCTGGGAGGAGATAGGTAAGCCTGAGAAGGTCGACCTACACCCTCACGTAATACCCCAGTCCGTGAGGTATATCAAGGAGAAGCTCCGTGGCAAGAGGCTCGGGTATGAGGAGATCTACACCATAATAAAGGATGTCGTAGACGGGGTCCTGACTGACACTGAGATAGCAGCCTTCATCGCGGCTCAGGAGTCTGTCGGGATGGATATCAATGAGATGATCCACCTGACGAAGGCTATGGTCGAGACCGGTGTTAAGATTGACTTCGATAGGCCCGTCTACGACATGCACTCCATCGGCGGTGTACCGGGTAATTCCAAGGTCTCGATAGTGGCCGTGCCTACCGTGGCCGCCATGGAGGTCTTCATACCCAAGACGTCCTCAAGGGCGATAACCTCGCCAGCCGGCACTGCCGACACCATGGAGGTATTCGCGAATGTAGAGTTCGGGCTTGATGAACTAAAGGAGCTGGCGAGGAAGACGTATGGCTTCATAGTCTGGGGAGGAACCCTCAACCTCGCACCCGCTGACGACATACTGATTAGGGTGGAGTACCAGCTCATGGCCGACCCGCTTTCCCAGATGATAGCATCCATACTCTCCAAGAAGATCAGCATGGGTGTACAAAACCTCCTCATAGACATACCCGTAGGCAGGGAGGCCAAGGTAGAGAGCCTCGAGAAGGGCAGGGAACTCGCATCAATATTCACACAGGTCGGTCAAGGGCTGGGGCTGAGCATGAGGGTGGCCCTAACCTACGGCGGACAACCGATAGGTTATGCTGTCGGCCCCGCACTAGAGGCCAGAGAGGCTCTCCAGACCCTCCTTGGCAACGGCCCGATGTCGGTAAGGGAGAAGGCCACTGCCCTAGCTGGGCTTGTCCTCGAGATGGCTGGCGTCGCGCCCAGGGGCGCTGGGAAAGCAACCGCCAAGGAGATCTTGGCTAGCGGCAAGTCCTATGAAGCCTTCAGGAGGATGATAGAGGCTCAGGGAGGCAACCCGGACATAAAGCCTGAGGACATACCTGTGGGAGCTCACAGGGCAGAGATAACTGCGCCCATGGACGGCTACGTCACCGGCGTGTACAACAGGGCGATAACGCTGATCGCGAGGGCGGCTGGGGCTCCGCACGATAAGGGCGCTGGTACCCTGCTCCATGTCAAGAGGGGGCACAAGGTCAAGAAGGGCGACGTTCTCCTCGAGATCTACAGCAACTCAGAGACGAGGCTGGACGAGGCGCTGAAGGTCGCGTCTAAGGTTAGGCCGATAACCATCGAGGGAATGCTCCTAGAGACCTACCCGGAGGAGATCTGAGAAATAAGGTAATAAGGAGATTTAGGGGATACATAGGAGAGCTATGGGCGAGAGAGTAATAGTTACTCACACAGACCTCGATGGTGTGGCAGCGGCGGCGATAGTGGCGGGGACTGTGGGCGAAGCTGATAGACTAACGTTTGCGCAGCCTCACCAACTCGCAGCTGTTTTCGCCAAGATCCCTAACGGGTCTGAAGTATATGTGTCGGACCTTGGGATTAACCAGCCCATTCTGGAAAAAGTGGCCAAGCAGGTCAAGAGGATCGTCGATTCCGGAGGGACTGTGAAGTGGTTTGACCACCATAGGTGGGAGGAAGAATGGGTAAGGAAGCTGAGGGAGGCTGGGGCAGAGATATACGTTGATACGGGCACGTGCGGGGCTGGGGTGGTCGCTAAGTATCTCCCAGCCAATGCTGAATGGGTTAAGGAACTCGTTAGTGCGGCCTGCTCCGTCGACCTATGGGTATTCAATGACTGGAGAGGGAACTACTTAGCTAAGTACGTCGGGTATGGTGGGACCGAGTGGAAGAGGATGGCGGTGGCTAAGCTCGTTGGCTTCTCCGGAATTGATGAGGAGATTGAGGAAGTGGTTGAGAAGGTGGTGACCAGGGAGCTGGAAATACTCACAGCAGCTGTGGCTAAGGCCGTAATAGTTAGTAGTGAAGGTGGACTAAGGGCGGTTGCTTACTTTAAGGGCAAAGATGACCACCACCTCACCTCCTTCATCGCGTCCTTGCTCATGAACAGATTCGACGTGGACGTAGCGATAATCTGCCGTAGGGGCTCGCTCTCATTCAGGTCGAGGCGCGACGTTGACGTGTCCAGGGCAGCTAAGCTCATCGGAGGAGGCGGCCACCCGAGGGCTGCGGGTGCGAAGCTCGACCCACCTCTCTGGAGGCTACTTCTGTCCTTTCTCGGTATTCGCGGCCCCCTCTTTAGATGGTGCGTTAATGTCGCGCTCGACGCTCTTGAGAGGACCGCCTGCAGAGAAGATCTTCTTCGTGAGGTAACTGGTTAGAGCGTCATCCCTTTCCTGATACTCTCTCACCAACCTCGCGACTTCCTCGTTCGGGTAATCGTCCCTGTACTCCTTGAGGCTCGGTATGATCTCCTCTGACTCCGTCGAGATAATTACGGGCTCTACCGGGCTCTCCCATCTCTCCTCAGCATCGGCCTGGATGAGGGCCTCAGCGATAGACCTATCATCAGCGCTATCGGGTAGTCTCGTAAGGGCCGCGTAGTGGTTGTCTATGTAGTGTGCTACCAGGGACACCTTCTTTCCCTTATGACTACCCTCAATTATTACCACTTCTGAAGAGTCGGGGAGAACTGCGTGGGGGCCGTCCTTTAGCTCGACACCGATTCTTCTCAGGTACTCACGTAGTCTACGGAGATCTTTTGTTTCAATTATAACCAGCGGCAACAAATAACACCTTATAAGAATACCGGGTAACATCAAAAATTATTTTCGTTCCTTACGGTGTTAGGACACCGATCCAGTAGTTGGCAAGTATCCCTATAGTTAGGGTATTGGCTATTACGCCGTAGAGGAGGCCATAGGTCACGAGATCCCTCATCCGGACCCTGCCCGTCGAGTACACGATTGCTGAGGGAGGCGTCGATATCGGTAGGGCGACGGCGTTATTCAGCGACACTACCGCCGCTATTGTCGCGACCGCCGCACCTGCCTCAAGCGGTATGCCCATGCCCGCAGCTATTAGCATACCGAGCGGGATAGTTAGCGGCGCTATGAAGGCGGAAGCACTCGTGTGGCTGGATATGAAGGTCCCAACTATATAGGCAGCAAAGCCCACCACGAACCACGCCGTGAAGCCCATATACCTCACTGGTGAGAGCACTACGAGTAGCTGCTCCGCGAAGCCGGTAGCCATCAAGGCTTTACCAAGGGTTAGGCCAGCGCCGAAGAGCACCATGAGGTCCCAGGCAAGCTTCTTGAAGTGCTTCTTTACGTCGAGGACGCCGGTAGCGAAGAACACGAGTAGACCTATCGCGCCGGCTATGCCCGATGAGATATGGTGGAGCGGCTCGGTCAACCAGAGTGTGACGAGGAACAACATGTTCGCTAGGCCGAGAATCTCCTGCTTACTCAGTGGCTTCCTCTCCTCCTCAACTTTCAGTCTCCGGAGGGCCTCCCCTATTCTTGGGAGCTCGTCGGCGGCAACTACCCTGGCGTATATCATTGCTAGGAAAAGTCCCACGGTTATGCCTATGAGCCATGCAGGAGCTCCTACAAGGAGCCAGCGGTTGAAGTCCATGAACTGGGTTACTCCCGCGTTCTTGTAGACGATGTCATTAAGGAGTTGTGACACTATTAGGTTCGGCGGCGTACCGATTATTGTTGCCGTGCCGCCGACGCTGGCGGCCATTGCCAGTGAGGCGAAGAGTATTGAGGAGAACCTCGTATTATCTATCTTTGCCTGAGTTACGAGGCTTATGACGAGCGGCAGTATCACGTATGTTGCTGCCGTGTTACTCATCCACATGCTGAGGAAGCTGACTATGAGGCCCGCCCCTATTATTAGCCTCGCTGGTGAGGTGGCGAATGAGGTGAGCGTTCTCGCCACCCTTTTATCGAGGCCTGTCTCTTTGATTATGAGCTCCATTGCCGAGCCAGCGATGAATACCCAGATGAGCGGCGCCATGTACAGCGTGAAGGCCGACTTCTGGGTGACCACGCCCACAAGCACGAGCGCGAGTGTGACGTAGATACCTGTTATGACGTAGTGAATCACCGATGCTGCTGCGAACAGCACTATCGCCGAACCGAATATGAACGCAGACTCTTTGAGCTTGGAGTACGGCTGTATCTCGAAGACTGCCTCGTTATTTATGTACTTTATCGGGAGGTACTCGTAGTGTCTCCCGTCTGGTGTCGCAATCTTTAGGTGTATGTCCGATAGCGTGAGGTCCTCGGCTCCCTTGACCTCCGCTGTGATTACTATCTTGTTCCCGGGGGATATGCTGGTCACTGCCCCAACGCTTGCGGTGATGTTAATGCCGTTGCCGCTAAACGTTGCCGTGATCTCATGGCTATCCTCTCCGAGAACGTACGTTAGTGTCCCGTTCACTCCGTACTTCGGTATCTCTATCGCTAGTTGGTAAGTGCCCTCTGGCCAGTCGGGCGGCATGATGGTGTAGAGCGCTGAGCCAACAATTATAGCGAGAATTAAGGCAATAACCCTCTTCTGCGCTGTGCCGACCCTCACGGCCATGCCCTAGCGGCTATATTTGGGAATTCGTTAAAACGTTTTTCATCACGCGCCTTATGCAGTCTGGCGGAACATATTCCACGAGGTAAATAACGTTCGACGCCCTCAGTATCTTATAGCCCTTTAACCTGAGACAGTCAGCATCAATCTCAAGGACAACCGGCGTACCCCTCCTCGAACCCGTCTCAGACGCTATGGAGGGGTCGGTCGTTAGGTGCACGTAATGCCGTCTCCCCGGCCTTATCCCCTCTCTCAGTATCGGCTTGAGGAGGTGAGATGCTGTGCCGTGGTACAGTATTTTAGCTGACCTATCCTCGTCATAGGTCGGCAGTCTCTCGGGGCTAATGCTTTTCGAGTGCCCGTACACCGCCCTAATCTTTCCATCCCTTAACTCGAACCTCCCCTTAGGGTCTAGGGTGGCGACAGCCATCACATGTTCAGGCGTCACCCACTGATAACGTTCCTTGTTTCTCCAGCATTCCCTTATCCCCTTAACCAGTTCTTCTACACTGACCCATCCACCCTTCTCCAGATCTATGCAGGCATCCGCGGGTGAGTGCCTAAGGATATAGCTTATTAGCTTACTCAGTGCCACCCTTCTTGAAACATCGATTAAGAGTTCAGCTAGCTCTTTACATTCGCTCAGCGATTCTACAAACCTCTTGCCGCACCTATATATGCCTTTCATTCAGCTAGCCCTCCTTAAGAATTAGAGGTGGTATCAATGGAAAATCTTTGTAGCGGTATGGGAAACACTCTCCGGTTCACTTTCTTAGGGCTATTATAGCGCCCAGAATGAAGCCAGCCGCTATCGGGCCGATTGTGAGAATTCCCAAAGCTGATAGGACGCTCTGTACCATGGGGTATATCTTTGTTGCCTCCTCACCTAGTCTTGAGATTATGTCATATGCACTGCCTCCAAGAGACCATATCGACAGTATTGACCCGAGTATCAGTATTCCTATGAGGGCCAATATGTAGCGAATGACCTTGGCTGAGTAGTAACCGAGGCCGAGGCCCATAAAGAACTGTATTGCTACTGCCAGCATGACTTTGGGGTTCTTGAGTGCGTCGTTAAGGAATGATGGGAGGTTTACCTCAGTTGTTGCCTGGTTCTCTGCTTGAGCCAATATAGTAGGAGCTAGGGAAACGAGTGCTACTAGAGTCATAACAGTGAATGTGTTTATTATTGCCTTGTTCATACTGTTCACCAATACTTTAATGTTTGTATGACATAATTATATGTTGGTTTCGCGGAACTCAGAGTTATGAGTTCTTTTGAGATGTTGTTTGAGGACTGGGAGGTGGTTACTGAGTGGTGATGGTGGCGGTGCTGAAGTCTGTGCTGGGAAGGAAGTCGAGGACCTTGATAGTGTCGTCTGAGAGACCTGTTGAGGCCACAGCATCGTATAGGTTCCTAGCCTCGATGCACAGATTCCTTCGGAAGGCCCCCGCACCCACTAAGGAGGGCAGAATACTCTACAAGGTGTTTGTCAGGAGTGCCCTCAAGCCCGGCCACTTAGTGAGCTCACTCATCCTATCATCCTCATCACTCACCTCACGCTTTATTGAGCGCTGGCTTGGCGAAACTGGGACACTCTTTGCTCCAGTTATAGTGCTTGGAGAACACCGTAGAGAGGGTGTCAATACTTTCGGCTTCTCCTACACAGTGCCCCTTGGCTCGAGGCATAGGGGCTTCTACCCCGTGATGATCCCGGTGGTCATGACCAGAGAGCCAGTTAAGCTAAAGAAGATCTTTCCTGAGATACTTAGGGCGGGACAGAAATACATAGCGGGAATCCTCTCAGATATAAGAGTTGAAGGACTAGACACAGCTGAGCTTGCTGAGAGCATAGAAAAGGTTGTGCCTGACATCTCTCCTGGCCTAATAGCGGTTGCTAGGGGTGGCGATGCCCTCGACGAGATAAAGGCTGTTGTGTCGGATGGCACCGAGTATAGAGAGTTGAAGATACCTGTGAGGACGCCGCAGTGGACTATAGAGGACCTTCCCCGACAGATTGTGGAGGACATCAGGATAACGATAGTTGAGCCAGCGAAGAGGGGACTCCCCTTCGCTGCGAAGGGCGCCTTCATAATCGGTCCTCCCGGCGTTGGCAAGACTGTGATGGCCGAGGCACTCGCGTCCGCCCTGGGCCTAAAGCTCGTCGAGCTGAGGCCATCGACCTACAGGTCGATGTGGTATGGGGCTACTGAGAAGACCCTTAATGTCATCTTCCAGCAGCTGAACAAGAGGAGGAAGAAGGTGATCCTAGTAATCGATGACGCAGAGTTCCTTATGGCTAGGGGGTTCAGCTTCCACGAGGCCCACATAACGGAGGTCTCAACCGTTCTGTACCATCTCCAGAGAGATGACAGGCCGTTTACAGTGCTGACAGCGAACTACCCAGAGCTCATTGACCCGGCACTGATCAGGCCGGGGAGGATAGACGTGGTCATTATCCTCGGTTACCCCGATAGGGAGATGAGGCGTAAGGCAATACTGAGGCACCTAAGGAACTACAGGATAAGCTATAGTGAAGGTGTTCTGAACAGGCTCGTTGAGGTAACTAGGTGGTTCTCGCTGGCAGAGATCAACGCCATAGTCAGGCTGGCAGCTGGTAAAGGGAGGGGCACGATCGGTGAGGCCGAGGTGGAGTGGGCTAAGAAGAAGTTCAACATCGATGTCAGCTATAGGAGGTCGATGCAGGACCATCTCAGGTGGTGGGCGAGGAAGATGCAGGGTATCATAATACCTTACATACCGCCTGAGGAGGTCATCTAATAGTTGCCGAGGCTTAAGGAGGGCTACTCCCCTCTGGATATAGTGGCCCTGGTCGCTGTTTGGTTTTGTATATCCCTTGCTGGCCCGCTAGTAGTTTTTTCGGGCGCTGAGCCGACGGCATGCGCTTTCTGGAGGCTGACCCTGTCGTCGATATTGCTCTTGCCCCTCGTGATCAGGTCCAGAGGGAGGTTCACAGCTCTCTCAACACTGGCTGGGGTCGCCCTCGGCATACACTTTGTTTCGTGGATGAACTCGATACCGCTGATAGGTGTGGCCCTTAGCACAGCGATTGTCACAACATACCCACTGATACTGGCTGGAGCCGAGTGGCTGGCCCACGAGCCCCCCTCGGCGAAGGGGTTGTTGGGGCTCGTAATTGCTGTGGGCGCCCTGATCCTGGCTAATCTCTCGGCTCAGAGCCTTGATGTGGAGGGCGTACTTATGGCGTCGGCAGGAGCATTCGCAGCGGCTGCCTACTTCTTTATCGGTAGACTGGTTCGGCGAGTCAGTGTACCGACTGTTAGGCACGCGCTCGTAGCTAATACCGTAGCTGCCTTAGTTGCCGCCATTTTCGGCGTTGTCTCCGGTACTGACCTGTTCCCGCTCAGCACGCGTGCATGGGTCGCTTTTGTTACTCTTGCCACGCTTCCGATGCTCTGCGGTCATGGCCTCATGATCTACCTGATGAAGAAAATGAGAGCATCTACCGTCACCTCAGTGGCCGCTGCTGAGCCCATAGGGGCTGGCCTGATTGCTTGGGCATTCCTTGGCGAGGCACTAACCCCGGAACTCCTTCTGCTACTGATAGTTGTGTGGGCTGGTGTAACCTTGGTTGTCCGGGAGGAGGTTGTAGAAAACGGTTAGGTTTGGAATTACTTCTTGTAGAGGTGGCAGGCCACGTAGTGGCCGCTACTCATCTCGATTAGCTCTGGCTCCTCCTTCTTGCAGATGTCCATCATGTATAGGCACCTGGGGTGGAAGCGGCATCCTGGCGGTATGTTAGCGGCACTGGGTACTTCGCCCTTGATCGGTACCTCCCTTATCTTGAATCTGTTGCTTGGGTCAGGCTCCGGCACAGCCGCTAGGAGAGCTTTTGTGTAAGGGTGGAGTGGGTTGTTAATTAATTCTTCTGTAGGTGCTAACTCCACTATCTTGCCCAGGTACATGACGGCTATTCTGTTGCAGAGGTATGCGGCTACGGCCAGGTCGTGGGTGATGAAGAGGTAGGTGAGTCCTTTGGCTTCCTTGAGGTCCATCATGAGCTTCAGTATCTCCGCGCGTATCGAGACGTCTAACATGCTGACGGGCTCGTCGGCGACGACAAGCTTCGGACCCAGGATCATTGCCCTGGCAAACGCGACCCTCTGCCTCTGGCCTCCGGATAGCATGTGTGGATACCTGCCGATGAACTCGTCCGGAGGCACCAGCTTGACCTCTGAGAGAGCCCTGTATATGAGCTCTCTCCTCTCCTCCTCTGATGCACCGATCCCGTGCACTATCAGGGGCTCCTTCAGTATGTCGTACACCTTCATCCTCGGGTTCAGTGAGCCGAACGGGTCCTGAAAGACTATCTGGATCTCCCTCCTCAGTGCTTTGTCAACGTGCTTCGGCAGCTTCGGGTTAGCGATGTCTATGTAGCCGTCTTCGCTCATGAATCTCTCTGGTGTAATTGACCTGACTTCGTCGCCGGCCTTAAAGTACATGTGGCCTGCGGTGGGCACTATCAGCCTTGTTATCATTCTGCCTGTCGTTGTCTTACCGCATCCGGACTCACCGACAAGACAGAATATCTCTCCTTCGTGCAGGTCGAAGGATACGCCGTCGACAGCTTTAACATACCTCTTTGGCTTGAACGTTAGGGCCTCCGTTAACGACCTCCTAAGCGGGAACCACTTCTTCAGGTCACGCACCTTTAGTATGACGTTTCCTGAGGACATGCGCATCACCCCTCAGTAAAGGTGACAGGCCACGTAGTGGCCTGGCTCAACCTCCTTCAGCACTGGCTCCTCCTTTTTGCAGATGTCCATGACGTACTGGCACCTGGGGAAGAAGCGGCATCCTGGCGGCGGCCTCGATAGGTCCGGTGGTACGCCGGGTATCCACTTGATTTCCTCCCTCTTCCTCAGCCTCGGTATGCTCGCTAGCAAGCCCTGCGTGTATGGGTGGAGCGGGTTACCGTATACCTGGTCAGCGCTACCTATCTCTACGATCTTGCCAGCGTACATCACCGCCACTTTATCAGCTATCTCGGCGATGAGGCTCAGGTCGTGGGTGATGAATATCATCGCCATCTTGTAGCGCTGCTTGATCTGCTTGAATAGATTGATTATCTGTGCCTGAACGATGACGTCCAGAGCGGTGGTGGGCTCGTCCGCTATGACAAGGTCAGGGTTCAGTATCAGTGCCATAGCAATGATTACCCTCTGCTTCTGCCCGCCGCTGAGCTCGTGGGGGTACCTCCTCATTATGGTCTCGTCAAGGCCTACCATCTTCAGGAGCTTAGCTATTATATCCCTCGACTCCTTCTTTGAGAGCCCCTTGTGTATCATGAGTGGCTCGGCGAGCTGGTCCTCTATCGTGAATACTGGGTTAAGCGCATTCATAGCTCCCTGGAATATCATCGATACCTTCTTCCACCTGACCTTCCTCCTGAGCTCGTCCTCGGAGAGCTTAGTAATGTCGATCCCGTCGATGACTATGGAGCCGCCTGTTATTCTACCGGGCGGCGGAACCATATTGAGCAATGACCACGCTATGGTTGACTTGCCACAGCCAGATTCGCCGACCAGGCCCAGCACTTCCCCTCTTTCCAGGCTAAAGGATACATTATCTACTGCCCTTACTACACCCCTTAGGGTGTAGTAGTAGGTTTTGAGGTTCTTCACCTCGAGCAGGACCATTATATATCACCTCACGAGCTTCGGGTTCAGTATCTTGTCCAGCGCGTGTCCTACGAGGACGAATGTCAGACCCACTATCGCTATACCTAATCCGGGCGGCAGCACCCACCACCAGGCGCCAGTCGCTACTGCATTAGCTTTCTGTGCCTCATTGAGTATCTGGCCCCACGTCACGATGCTCGGATCACCTAGGCCGAGGAATGAGATACCGGCCTCCGCCAGGATCGCTCCTGGCACGCCGAGGGCCATTGATGCGAACATGTACGGCAGAACCTGCGGGAAGACGTGCTTGAAGATAATCCTCCTGTTGCTGGCGCCGACAGCTTTCGCCGCGGTTATGTAGAGCTGCTCCTTGATCTGGAGCACCATAGCCCTGACGGTGAACACACCGCCGACCCATCCGAAGGCGATCAGCAGAAAGACCACGTTCCAGATACTCCTACCCATGAAGTACGCTAGCATTATCAGGAGCGGTAATACAGGCAGCGAATACACTATCTGTGCTATCGTCATCATCGCCCTAGATAGTACCCCACTGTAATAACCCATGATGACTCCGTAGATAACGCCTATAGTTGTCGATATTGACGCTACGATGAGTCCGATGATAAGGGCCCACCTGACGCCATAAAGCACACCGGACCATAGATCCCTCCTAGAGCTATCGGTTCCAAGGAGGCCATAGGCGCCAAGCACCTTGACCTTCTGTATCTCGACGTAATCGCTCTTTATCGGTACCTGGAAGGTGCCCTCGTAACCCGCCAGGGTTAGGTCATACTCCTTCTTACCGGTTGACTTAACGTACTCGCCGTTTCTGTAGATGTCTATGTTATTGGTTGTGGAGTTTAGCACGAATTCGACAGTGTCATTCCCAAGTGCAACCCTGACTGATGTGTCCCCAACAGTTACCGTTACTGCTGACTCACCTATAGTGAATGTCCTCTCGCCGGTCACAATTTCGCCATTGAATTCCGCCTGGAGTATTGTTCTGTTCTCTTTCTCAGAGACCTTGACTGCGAGCGTGCCAAGCCTAAACACCTTGTCTACGATTATCTTGTTTCCGAAGTCCACCGTCGTGACATTGAGTGTATCAATACCTTCTCTAACGAATGTCGCCCTCTTCGGTAACCTCAGCAGGAACCTAAATGTTAGGACATATGTGCCCTTGAGCTTCGGCTCCGTACCCTCGATTAGGCCGGGACCTAGTTGAGAGAACAGCACCGACGTTGGGACTATAAACTTTCCCGGTGGAACCGTTAGGTTAAGCGGCTTTAGGAGAGGCTGAAGCATTGATGATATTGCTAGGCCTTGGCTCATTGTCCTCGCCTTGGTGAAGCTGTCGGTGAGGAAGTAGAACCATGTTGAGTTTTCTGGTACAGCCGGTATCTGGGAGGTGTAGTTGCCGTAGCACTCCTGTGCCGCGGTGATGTTGATGAGGTTGGCGGTGACGCACGAAAGCACTTGGGTCTCGTTGTAGCTCACCTTTTCTGTGCCCACCGGTATGCCGAGCAGGGAAGGTATGTCTACCTGCTGATCTCTCCTCCCAAGGTCGGCGTAATTGTTTATGTCGTATATTGAACCATTCGGCGCCTCATCCAGCACCAGCGGCACGACGATGCCGTCAGGTCTTCTCAGGTATACCTGTACACCCTGCCTTATCGTGGGATCGAGAGGTATTGGACCTATGATGAACTTAGCGCCGATATCCTTGGGCTCAATGTCATAGTTGAAGTTGTATGTAATATTATACTCTATGATATAGATGTACCTAAAGAGCAGGGCATTCCTTAGGCCCGAAAGTATCTTGTCCAATACCTGTTGCCTCTGTTGCGGGTCCGGTATTTGATTAATTATCTGTATTGTTTGATTATATGTAGCTGGATCAACATTCTTTAGATATGTTAACATATCATCGTCGTTACTGAGGTTTAGGTATATTATGCGCATATTCGTGTTCTTCATCAGATCCTCTGTGAGCGCCATCTTCGACGATGATATTGAGTTAACCCACGCTGGAGGCGCGAGCTTCGGCAACATCTTATCCAACCAGTAGGCCTCGTGTCCGTACCAGTTCTCTATATCTTCCATATTGCCAATTAGGGGATAAGCAACGGCAGTAACTACTAAGATTATCAGGAGGATGAAACCGGCTAGGCCAGACTTCACCCTTTTTAGCTCTCCGAAGAACCACCTGGTCTTCTCATAGAGACTCATCTTGGTGCACCTCCTACTCTTACTCTTGGGTCCAGTAACGCATATATGAAGTCCAGTAGCACGATTACCGCTACAAACAGGAAGACAAACATGTAGGTGAGTGCTATGAGCACTCCTGGATCACCGTTGTTTATCGCCGTCCAGTAAGCTAGCCCCATGCCAGGCCACTGGAACACTGTCTCAGTAATGATTGCGCCACCCATTGAGCCGACGAGCGACAGCGCCGACATTGTGACGATCGGTGGTGAAGCCGCCCTGAGCACGTGCTTGTAGAGTACTCTCCTCTCTGGAACACCCTTGGCCCTAGCAACCCACACGAAGTCCTCAGACATAGTAGTGAAAACAACATTCCTAATTATGTACGCCCAGGCACCAAAACTAACCATGACTACGGTTATCAGCGGGAGTGTCATATACTTCAGCCATATAGGTATCGACTCTATGTAGAACATCGGCCCCGACACATGCTGTGCCAGCACTCCGAGCTCCGAGTACACGTCCTTGGCAGCCATTGGGAATATCGGTATTTTGTACGCGAAGATGTAGAGCATAAGCATCCCGACCCACCACATCGGCAGAGACGCCGAGATCATAGCCCCTGTCGACAGCGTCCTATCAAGGAGACCGCCAGCCCTTTTCGCTGCCTGCAGCCCGAGAAATATACCAAGAATTATGTTTATAATAGTCGCTGTTGTGAAGAGCATGATAGACGCCGGTAGGGCTGCCTTGATCACCGCGAGGGCATTCGGTGCCTCTGCACCCACATAGGTCACACCGGGCTTTGTCCTCAGATCCTGGAATTGGAGTGTCACTGCCTTGGAAAAGTAGATAAAGACCCTCTCGATGAACGGCCTCGTCAGCCCGACGTTGTCGTATGCCTGGAAGGATATTCTTATCTTCTTAGCAAAGCTACACTCATTGACTATTACATCAGGTTTTTTAAGGCTCTCAGCCAGTTTGGGAATGTTGTTGACGAAGTTGTTTAGCTCGTTCTCCACTATTGCCTTAGCGTCGTTTACGTCTACCACTCCTGTTAGCTTCAGGTTAATTGCGCCGAGGACGCTCTGCTCCTTATCCAGTGCGAAGGCTATGAGGAGATCCGCGCACTGATCACTTAGACCTGTTTTCTCAACTACCACTGGCCTCCACTTTTCGAGCTGGTCGAACATATACATAGCGCCAGCAAGCTCTGTTGGATCACCAAGTAGAGTTCTCAGATCATTGATAGCCTTGACAATACAAGCTACATCGCCGCAGCCGCTGATCCTTGACATTATATTGTCCTTAAACGTTTTGAAAATTTCCGGCAATATCTTGATGCCTGCACTGTGAAGCTGGTCAGGCGAGCAGACCCCTAGAATAGGTTGACATTGCCTATCGAGGTTTTTAGATTGTAAGTTTATCTGTTCTTTGACTGACCCCTTTAGAAGTAGCTCGCTCTGCTGAACGAAGATCACTGTAATTAATAGTCCGGCCACTATGAGGACTAGTATTGCGTTAGCTATGGTGCGAAGTACTGTCTCGCTTACACCAGCCAACGTCTAACCCTCAAAATTTATGCGCTGTGAGAGGCTTTTAAGCATTACATAAACTTCCGTTCTCTTTAAAAGAAGTTAAAAAAATCTCGCAAATCATTGCCATAACAACCTAACAAAGAAAGGTTTTCTAATCGAGAATAAATATTCTTCTTTTACCAAATAAAAAAGTTAATTAATAAAAACCTTATTTCTTCTTAATAGCAAAGCCTATCGCTAAACCAATCACCAGTAGGACTATACCTACAGCGCCAGTGATGAGCCAGTTGGTCTGTGACACTGTTTGAGTTATTGTAGTTGGCGATATCTGCGTCTGTGTAGTGGTAACGGTATTAGTCAGCGTGTAGGTCGTGGTCTGTACCTCGGTGTACGTAGTGGTGACAGTTACTGTTGGTAGAGCGCTCGGAGAGGTGGTCGTTGTCGTCGTAGTTGGCGTAGTTGTGGTGGTTGTTGTCGTCGTAGTAGTGGTGGCAGTCGTTGTCGTGGTCTGGATGCTCTTAATCATAGTGATCTCTTTAAGGGTGTTGACGGCGATTCCGGACTTCTGGTGCTGGACTGTGACGACTAGGTAGAAGGTGGCGTCCTCGTTCATGTACTCTAGCTGGAAGTCAGTCGGTATAGTGAACTGGTACTCGCCAGGCCCGATGTTCTGTATGTACTCACCTGGCAGGGTCGTTATGAACTGGACACCGTTTGGAGTGGCCTTATAGATAGCGACCTGTATGAAGGCGTCGGTTGGGGCCTCCTCAGCCTGCTGGGGCTGTATCTCGTATAGCTTCACTGAGACGGTGCCCTTTATAGGTGACTGCCCGGCGATGGCGATGCTCGGCAGGCCGGAGACACCCTCAATGGCCGGTACCCACAGCTCGAACTTGTTGTTCCAGTACCCTAGCGGGTAGTAGTAGTCCTGGAAGTACTTCATTAGGAGCTCGTTGGTGTTCTTGTTGTAGTAGTCCACATAGAATGGGCCGCCCGAGATGAAGGCGTGGTTGTGTGCATTAATGAACGCGATAGCGTTGTCGTAGATAGCGCTGAGGTTAGCGAAGCCTGTGAAGCCTGGGAACGTACTGATATACGGCGTTACGAAGCCCTCTGCTTTCATCTTCTCAAGCTCGGCCTTCACATCGGCGGCGTGGGCAGGGTCGATGAAGTTGATGCCGGTGGTAGAGCCCTCCCTATCCTTCCAACCATACGGAAGACCAGACGGTGAAACGTTACCATTAGCGACTAGCCTCTCGGCAGCAGACATTACATACCATGGCATGTCTGGATTAACAGCAACGAATGACGCTATAAGTACGTCGTAGACGTCTAAGTAATCAACATAGATAGCTATGGTTGTGTCATTAATTAGCTGGATACCCTTGATCGTGCTGAGGAACCAGCTCACGGACTCGCTGATCTCTGGGTCGTAGTACGGGTCTGTGGTAGTATTGGTGCTCTCGTCACTCGCCCACTCCCAGTCGAAGGCGTACCAGTAAAGGATGTCGTAAATCGTCTGCGGGTTACCGTCGTGCCACTTGCCGAGCTTGTAGTTCAGTATGACCTTAGCTGGCACGGTCTCGCTGGTGTTGGCCGGTACCCAGGAGTCGCTCCATGGGTCATAGACGTAGCCCTGTACTTGGATGTTGCCCTTTTCAACCTTCCAGCCATTTAGCGCTATCGGTACAGGCATGCCGTTGATCGGGCTGCTGTAGAAGGCGAAGTCCCTCACCAGCCTGCCCATGATCTCGCTATATACGTCCTCGAAGCCGAGGACAGGGTTCCACGGACTCATGAACAGGGCGCCCTGGGAGCTGAACTCCAAGATTGTTGCCTTACCGTCTACAGTCTGGAGGGTTCTCAGGGCCCACGGGGTCCAGATACCGGAGGCAACGCCCGGCACGAGGGCGGTGACCCTGTCAGCGTTTGCGGGGGCATATTCCCAGTTCTCGGTAATAAATACTCTGAGGGACTGCTCCACACCCCACTTCAGCATCTTAGCTATCTCCTGCCATAGCTGGTCAACGTTCTCCTGGGTGTAGGAGCCGTAGTAGAGGTCGACACCGATCTTGTAGTACTCTGGGTCATAGAAGTACCACCACGACTTGACTCTGTGGTTCGGGCCGTAGCCCCTCAGGGGGGCGTAGAAGAACGCGGTGTCGTACCTAGCGTAGACGTCGATGTCCTCGCCCATGCTAACCCAGCCCTCGGTATAGAGATTCCAGATAGTGCCGCCGATGGCGTCCGATGTTGTCACCGGGTTAGTGCCGTAGATGACCGGGCTGACGATGGACCTCTCCTTCTCAACCTTGTTAACGTAAAGGCCATAGTACTTCTCGATCCAGTTCGCTATCTGCCTACCGATCTCGAGCCTCTCGTCCTCAACCCTAATAACGAAGGTTACCTCAACCCTCTCCTCACTGCCGTCGGGCTTCTTGAAGTACAGCCACTTCCCAGCGGGGGAGTCACTCGCTGGCTTATAGTAGATCATCATACCGTAGTTCTGCAGCGTCTGATTAGCCTCAGCAAGGGCCTGCTCGAAGAGCTGAACCGCCTTAGTCTTGTCGCCAGTGACAGTCAGTCCGAGTTCGTCATAGATGTGCTTCAGCCTGTTATAAGCTGGATGGGACGGCCTGATAGCGCCTAGGGCAGGCGCGGCGGAGCCGCCCATGATGGTCCTGACGATCAGCTCCCTATCGATGAGGAAGTTGAGGCTGAACCTCGCCTTCTGCAGCGCGAACGGGTTGAAGTGTAGGTTGGTGTAATCGCTGATATCGGTTATGTTCACCCAGTTGCTCGGCGGGTTAACCAGCACCAGGCCAGGAATAACCTGGCCAGTGTAGTTGACATCGTACAGCTGCACCACACCAGGGGCGTTCGGGTCGATGACGTTGTTCGCCGGGTTAACAGCTATATCATAATAGGTGGAAGTCGACCTAATCAGCTCTAGCCTGCCCAGAATCGTGGGGTCGAAGCCCTGGAACTTAGTTAAGGGCGAAGACCACGCGAAAATGTCTGCCTGCCCCTGCGCTACCTGCAGAATAGCCGCCTGCTCGTTAAGGGATGTCTTCCACAGTATCTCGGTAACGGGCTGCCCTTCAGCGAACGCTACCGATGCGCTTGCGAGGACCAGACCCAGTATTAATGATGCGAGCACAATCTTAGCTACCTTTGCCATAACTTCACCTCATGGTAATCCTCGAAGACGGTCTTTATAAGTATTGCTCCAAACACGAAAAATGAGGAGAGATTCTTCAATACACTCGAACCTTTCTTTAATACCTACGATGATAAAATATGAAGATGTACTGATCAAGCAAATTATGCATAAAATTATTCTAAAGTAATACTGACTTCAATTCCTTCTGAGCTTTTGTACATATTAAGTATGCCCTCAGCAATTTCTCGCTCAACTATGTTTTCTGTGTACGTGGTTCTGCCTGTGCCTTCCGTCAAATATCTATAAAGCGATGCAAGACCAACCACAACCGCAACAGCTACTGGCATCCCGTACACACCCTCTAGATACGATATCACTTCATCACCACCCACCCGGTCGAGTAAATCGTCGCTAAGCCGAGTATGGGGCTCTCCAAAAACCTTCTCGTAATGAGACCCTGTCATAACGAAGTACGCCTTACCAGCAAGATCAGCATACGCTATGAGTTCATGCCTGCATGAACTAGTATCCGTTAAATCGTAAACGAATGACAAACAGTCAATATCTGCGTTTGCGAGCATAAATCGTATATTACTCAACGGCCCTATATCCTGCAACAGTATCCGTTGCGCTATTTCCCTTATTCTGTCTGCGCTCCTCCGGAAGACTTCAAGTGTTTTTTCGGGAAGATCATCCATAGGTAGCTCTATGATCTCCAGAGCCGACCACCCCTCGTCTACATACACGATTTATGTGTCCGTGTATGCCGATACCTTGATTACGAGGCGAAAATAAAAAGCATAGTTTTTGCTTAATTAAGTATAAGAAAATCTGAAATTTACGGAAATTCAAGAACTATTTCCTTTGTAAGTTCTCGCCAAATCTCTTTATTATAAAGCTCATTACACCGCTGATGCCTAGCACCGCCCCTATAAGAGCTAGGATCACTGCCAGGATGAGGAGCCACAATTCGGAGGACACTGACGTGCTTGGGTAGATCGCTAGGGAATACCTGACCAAATGGGCATTACTGGATGACAGCTTAACAATCGCAGGTGGTATGATAGTTATCGGTACACCATCTCGACTAAGGCTTATGTTGAGTTTTTCGCCAGTATAAGTATTTGTGAGCGATACCTCTCCAGTACCCCACAGAGTAACTTTCAAGGAGTACTCGTTTTTGTATTCGTAAGGGTAGAGGGCCGTTACGTTGGCCGGTAACTGAATCACATTGCCCTCCTCTAAGCTCAAGGAGCCGTTCTCTTCATAGTACGGGCTCATCGGCGTTGGATATGTCGCCGCAGCCGTCATAAACATCCCTAGCACTAGGAGGAGGATCCCGGCAACTATCCTTACCCTGTGATCCCTTAGGCTTACCATAACAACCACTTCTAGGGGTATATCCTTCCCCTGAACCTTGGGAACGGAATAGTATCTCTTATGTGGTCAATCCCTGTCACCCACATCACCACTCTCTCTAGGCCGAGGCCGAAGCCGGAATGAGGTACTGAGCCATAGCGCCTTAGGTCGAGGTACCACTCGTAGTTCGCTGGGTCGTAGCCCTCTTCTCTAATTCTTTCCAGTAACCTGTCTATGTTCTCCTCTCTCTCTGACCCGCCTATTATCTCGCCGTACCCCTCCGGCGCGAGGAGGTCGAAGCCTAGGACCACCTCCGGCCTTCCCGGTGCTTCCTTCATGTAGAAGGCCTTGATCTTCTTTGGAAAGTGTGTGATGAAGAACGGCTTCTCGAACTCCTCCGTCAGCGCCCTTTCTTCGTCGGCCCCGAGGTTATCGCCCCAGCTGATGGGGAAGCCCTTGCGCTTGAGTATCTCGATCGCCTCATCATACGTTATTCTGGGGTAGGGGGTCTCGAAGGCGGGCTCTAGCTTACTGATGTCCCTGCCGAGGAACTCTAGCTCTTCCCTCCTCTCCTCCACGGCCCTCCTCACGGCGTAGGCGACGAGTTCCTCAGCGACCTCCATCATGTCCTCCATGCTGTACCACGCGCCCTCGAGTTCCAGGTGCCAGTACTCCGCCAGGTGCCTCCTCGTCCTGGACTTCTCAGCCCTAAAGGATGGGGTGAGGGACCACACCTTCTCTAGACTGAAGATTAGTGCCTCGAGGTACAGCTGCGCCGACTGACTTAGGTAGGCCTTCTTATCGAAGTACTTCACCTCAAAGAGCGTGGCACCGCCCTCAACCGCGGACGCAGTGAGTATGGGCGGATGAACCTCCCACCACCCCTCGCGCTTAAGCCACTCCCTCATAGCCGATAGTATCGTCTCCCGAACCTTCATGATCGCCGTCATTCTGCGTGACCTGAGCCAGAGGTGGCGGTGGTCGAGCAGAAAGTCAACGTCCTCCCTACCCCATATAGGGAACGGGGGCGAGTACCCAAAGACCTTGACCGAGGTCGCCACAACCTCCTTACCGCCGGGAGCCCTCGGGTCAGACCTCACCCTCCCCCTTATCTCGATGCTGGACTCCCTCGTCAGCTTCTTCACAGCCTTCCACTCTTCATTACTAAGGGATGCCTTCTCTGCGACTGCCTGGATGATTCCTGTATGGTCCCTTACCCTGATGAACATTTTCTTACCCAGTTTATGGATCCAGTGAACCCAGCCCCTCAGGAGTACCTCCTCGCCGTCGACCTTCTTGAGAGCGTCCGCCACCAGATCCCACTTCGGGGCCAACCTAACACCTAATTATGGGGGTCGGTACTGAAGCTAAAAACGTGAGGCTCGCGCCGAGCGCCTTATCAGGTACTCGATCAGCGTCCTTATTCCGTACCCTGTTGCGCCTTTGCTGAAGTACGGCGGGTACTTCACACCGTTCAGTGTGAAGGCGACGCCCGCTACGTCTATGTGCACCCACTTAACACCATCCTCCACGAAGTAGGACAGGAAGGTGCCGCCAACTATTGTTGAGGCGTACCCGGAGGGCCCTATGTTCTTTATGTCCGCCACCTCCGATTTGAGGTACTCACGATACTCACGCCACAGGGGTAGGGGCCACATCCTCTCCCCAACGGACTCCCCTATCTCGATGATCTCGTTCACGAAGCCGTCGTCGTTTCCCATCACAGGCGCCGCTACGTGACCAAGCGCCCTCAGCGCCCCGCCTGTTAGGGTCGCCACGTCGATGACTTCCGCTGGGTCATACTTGCTTATGCCGTACGCTATGGCGTCCGCGAGTATGAGCCTACCCTCGGCATCAGTGTTCGCTACCTCGACGGTGATGCCTTTATACGTCTTTATCACGTCCCCCGGCTTGATGGCGGCCCCATCGTACATGTTCTCAACGAGGGGGGCGAGGGCGACGACGTTTACTTTCAGCCCCAGCTTCGCCGCTGCATAGACAGCCGCTATGACTATGGCAGCCCCTGTCTTGTCAAACTTCATCTTATCGATAAAACCGCCTACCTTGGTATTTACTCCGCCAGAGTCGAAGCACACACCCTTCCCTACTAGGAGATATGTAGGCGCGTCCGGCCCCGCTCCCATGTACTCGATTATGACGAGCCTCGGCCTCCTCACAGAGCCTCTCCCGACGGCGATGACGGCGTTGAGGCCAAGGTCCCTCAGCTCCTTCACGCTGAGCTCCCGAATGCTCACGTTGAGGCCACTGAATGCCTCGGCCAGCTTTGTCAAGGCTGTGTCAGGGTTGAACGCATCGGGTGGGGCGTTCGCTATGTCCCTGCCCAGCTTCAAGGCCTCAGCTATGACCTCGGCCTCTCTCACAATGCCCTCTACACCGTCTAGGGTGTTGTCGAGTAGCACCGTGATCTCCTTGAGCACCCTCTTTTTGCCCCCGAGCCTGTACTCGTAATTGGCTTGGGAGGCCGATATCAGTACCTCCCTAACCGCCTCCCTTGACGCCACGGAGTCCGGCAAGTATATTGCGAGGCTGTTAACGGTCTCCACTTGCCTCGCGGCAACAACAGCTGTTGAGCCGAGGGACCTCGCACCCGCGCCCTTCAGGCTCTCGCCGACACCTACGGCGAAGAAGACCCTCGGACCACCCTTACCCGTGTATATGGGAACGTGAGTCCAAAGCTCCCCCGTTATGAATCCTGCACTATACATCGACTCCAATATCCCTGCGAGGTACTGGTCGACCCTTGGAACGACCTTGCCCGGACGCTCACCCTTAATGACGGGGAACGCCAAGGCATCTGCTCTTATTTCTTTGAACTCTGTGAGCGTGCCTACACGGAGGCTCAACGCTTTTGCACCGAATATTTTACGCGGACGCGTTAATTACGCCTTACTGGGCCACATACGGAGCTATATAACACGCTATATAACACTCAGCTATTCACCGTTGCTGTTCTAAGACGCCTAACAAATAACCAAATCTCTATTTGACTTATCCTAAACTAATATATTCGGGTGAGAGGATGGTCAGGAGAATCAAGACGGGCATACCGGGTATGGACGAGATACTGAATGGCGGCATACCGGAGAGGAACGTGGTGCTGCTCTCCGGCGGCCCTGGAACAGGTAAGTCAATATTCGGTCAGCAGTTCCTGTGGAACGGCCTAAAGAACGGGGAACCAGGGGTCTTCGTGGCCCTCGAGGAGCACCCCGTCCAGGTCAGGATAAACATGTCGCAGTTCGGATGGGACGTGAGGCCCTACGAGGAGAAAGGACTCTTCGCCATGGTAGACGCCTTCACTGGTGGGATCGGAGAGGCCGCTAAGAGGGAGAGGTACGTCGTTAGGGATCCGGACGACGTGAGCATGCTGATCGACGTACTGAAGGAGGCAATAAGGGACGTCGGTGCTGTCAGGGTAGTCGTGGACTCTGTATCAACGCTCTACCTAACGAAGCCAGCGCTGGCTAGGGGCACGGTTATGAGGCTCAAGAGGGTGCTCTCCGGCTTAGGCACCACGTCCATACTCGTGTCCCAGGTCTCTGTGACAGAGAGAGGATTCGGTGGCCCTGGCGTAGAGCACGCCGTCGACGGGATAATACGCCTGGACCTCGTGGAGATAGACGGCGAGCTTAAGAGGTCGCTGGTCGTGTGGAAGATGAGGGGTACTGCGCACTCTATGAAGAGGCACCCGTTCGATATAACCGATAAGGGGATCATTGTCTATCCGAACAAAGTACTTAAGCTACGTGGAGGAAGGGCCGAGTTCGAATCAATCTAGGCAAATAATTAGATTTTTACCCTTCCAACCAGGTACCGGTTTGGTGGGTCATTATTAGCGGTAGTGACCGCTTCAGGTTCGTGAAGCTTAGGGAGAGACCGATCTCTGCTGTACTCGTGGAGACAGCCCTTACAGGGTTCCGAGGAAACATCTCAATTGCTGGCTCAACGGCGAGCGAGCCGATCGCTATCGATATCTATGTAGAGGAAGGGGTGATCACCCACTGCACTGGGTACTTGGGTGATAAGGAAGTCAACGGTGACGAATGTTTAGACATAGTGATGAATACTGAGTGTATTAACTGCGGCGCAGAACTAACAAGACTGCCACCAGAGAGAATTATTCGGGAATACGGAAAGCCTATTCTTACTGGGACACCAATAATTTCTGACTTAATTAATGAGGTAAGCAAAGTATTACGGGAAAGAGTGAGGACGTCGGAAATCATTCTGAAAGGACGGATGATGCTGTTCGTAAGGGCCAAGGTAGAGGATGGGCTAAGGGCTTTAGCTAAACTGTCTGAAAATAACGCAACAGCCATGTTGGCCACAGTCGAGGACAACAGGCTAGTCGTTATCTCGAGTAATAGCAAAGTCACAGCAGCGTACCTGAAGCTAGGCAAAGACGAATATCTAGGGCTGGAAGCATTAAGCAAGGCATCACAAGGACTCGGTGATAATACATTAATACAAATATTCTCCCTACCCGAAGAACTAGCTAAGACACTTAGTCAAGGAATTCGGTAAGAGATGATCAACTAGAACAATGCTCTCAGAATAAGGGTTTTAATACACAATTAAGAAAAATAAAGAAAAATAAATATCTGATTTAACTATCCTAAACCTTCCCTCCCTTACTTCTTTACGAAAGGTAGCGCCAGCGCTATCAACGCTAGGATTATCGCTACTATAGCGATGTAGAATGCGTTACTCGCTTTATCCTTAATTCCGGTTAGGCTATTCACCGTTTCTTGCAGATCACTTAGGTTATTTTTGAGCTGGTTTAGCTGATCACTTATATCTGAGATATCGCTCTGCAGTTGGCCTACGCTATCTGTTAAGTCGTCTACTTTACCGCTGAGAGAATTTACTGATGATTGCAGGTTACTGACGGTGGACTGAAGGTTATTGAGTGACGACTGCAGGTCTGATATCGTACCTAGCTTATCATAAAGCTCCTTAATGTCCATGAGTGGGCCCATGTAGCCAGTAGCCCAGTACACGAGGTTCTTGAAGAACTGCGGACCCTGCATCACGACGCCGTAGTAGATCCAGGTTATGCCTGCCTGGTAGCCGGAGTACGGGGACTCACCAGAAGCTATGACTATCTTGCCGCTCAGGTTCTCGGCAACGAGGAGCGGGAACTCGCCGGTCTGGCCGACCTGATAGAACACACCGACGTTACCGGGCTCACCAGGGGCTTTCGGCTGGTGCTCGACGATCTCACCGCCCTCGGAGGTCCTCACGAGGACATAGACGTTCGGCACAGGGTTAGTTATCGGGTTAACAGGGTTGCCGTTCTCGTCGATGGCGTAGACCACGCCGGGGCCGTGGAAGAGCATCTTCCTAGCGCCCCACTTGAGGAAGCTGAGCTCTGCCGGCGGGTCAATGATGCCGACGACTCTGTAGGTCTTGCCAGCGTAGGACTGGCTGTCCTCCACGGACACGTAATCGACCCTTATGTGGGCGCCGATGGCTTCCAGCACCTGGTTAGCGGCCTGCTGAGCGATCTCACTGCCTTGGGCCGGGTAGTCGCTGTCTGCAGCTACCCAGATAGCCCGGCCAGAGTCATTGAACCAAGATGCTATGGCATTTACTTCGTCGGGAGTCAAGAGCTCAGTAGGCTGACCAATAATCAGCATGTCAACATAATTCAGATTATCGGTGGTTATGCCACCAGTCCTTATCTCGTAAGCGTTGTTCTGAACCCAAGTTGGCAGATTAGCTATATCGTCCTCTGTTTTTACGATTATGACCCAATCAGCCTCAGGTATTAGGTGCATCAACTCTACTAGACCGCCCGGGTTCTGACCATGAGACATGTCTAGGGCTATTACGATCCCTGCTGGCCTAGCAGCATGGCTAATGCTTGCAAACCCAGCTATTGATAGAAACATCAGCCCCAGTAGCAGAACCGGTAATACCCTTCTCATATTTTGACCCTCACTAATCACTTCCTGTAAATCCCATAAAAAGTCGTTGACAGTAACCCAAAGAAGAGAACACAATTTTAACCTGGGTTGAGGTAAAACACTCATTGGTGGAAGCATTGCGGCGTGATGTAATAGCCGCTGTAGTCATTCTGGCTATAATAGTTATTGCTGCCGTAGCTTACTTAATGCAGGCACCGGGCGGTCAACCAATAACAACCACGACGACAACCACAACAACAACCACTACGACCACCACGACGACAACCACAACAACCACGACCACGACAACCACAACAACTACGACAACAACGACAACCACAACAACTGCTGCCTCACAGCAGGGAATAACGTTAGTGGTTGTGACAAGGCACCCAGGAGACATTAGAGATAAAGCGAGGGAAGAATTCCTTAAATCCGACATAGCAAAGGAGTATCACATAACCGATGTGAAGATGCTATACCTCGAGACAGGATGGTGGGAGTCAAGAATCAAGGACGTCGGAGACGTGGATGTTCTATGGGGCGGCGGACCCACAGTATTTGACCAACTATATCAAGAGGGCTTACTTGCACCTCTTACCAGTGATATCGTCAAGCAAGCAATATCACAAATACCCGATGTCCTGGCCGGGTCGCCTATGAAGAGGATCGGGCCTGACGGAAAGGTATATTGGGTAGCGGCAGCAATAGCATCATTCGGTTTCACAGTTAACGAAAAGGTTCTGCAGCAGTGGGGGCTACCAGAACCCTCGTCTTGGAGCGACCTAGGATCCCCTGTATATGGGTCCACCCTAGTAAACATGGGTAAACCCTCCGTTGGCATCGCTGACCCGCTCGCCTCCACTAGCAATACCAGAATGTACGAGATCATCCTGGAGAGGTATGGCTGGGACGAGGGCTGGAAGCTCCTCACAGCCATAGCAGCTAACGCGAAGGTCTACGGCGGCTCCGCTGACGTGAGAGACGCCGTTATAAGAGGTGAAATAGCCGTCGGTATCACGATTGACTTCTACGGCTACACCGCCATGATGCAGAACCCCAACTGTAAGTACATCATGCCACCGAATGAGACCATCGTCAACGGCGACCCCATAGCCATGGCAATCTCGAGCAAGCACCCGGAGGCCGCACAGGCGTTCATCGCGTGGGTGCTGACAGAAGGTCAAAAGATATGGCTTGACCCCGACATCAACAGACTACCAGCTAACCCGAACGTCTTCAATACACCGGAAGGTCAGAAAAGGCCTGACCTGAAGCAGGCGTTCGAGACCGCCCTCCACACACAGGCCATGGCGTTCAATGACACCGAGGTCCTGATGTACGAGAACGCTATGAGGCACTACTTCTCGGCAACCCTTGTGGAGCTTAACCCGAAGCTGAAGCAGTTCTGGACCCTCCTGCTCAGCAAGTACCTGAACGGTGAGATAACCTACGACCAGTTCGAGCAGTACGTGGCTAGGGTGGGTGCGCCACTCCAGTACACAGACCCGCAGACCGGGCAGACGGTGACGTTCACTAAGGATGACGCTATGAGGGTCAACCAAATACTGATAGAGCACCCAGAACTCACATCGCAGTACGCCACTGCATGGAAGAACGCAATGTCGGCAAGGCTTGACCAGCTCATTTCGGAGCTATCTGGGTAATTTTTCTCTAATTAAAACTAAACAACGTCCTACTAAATGATCCATCCTTCTTCGTTCGAAATTAATCGTTATTACCCGAACTGAATGAATTGTAGAACGTGGGGGAGGTTAGTGAGTGAATATAGAGAAGATAAAAACATAACAGGAAAGAAAAAGAGTTCATTGTCAAGGCGCCTAAGGTTCACCCTCGATCCATTTACTATAACTATGATGATAATACCGGTACTCTTATTCACGATCTTTCTAATAATACCGCTGGGCTACGTACTCATAAGTCCTGCACTCGTCGCTGTTCAGGCAGGCTATTCTCCTCTATCAGCGGTCACCTCAAGTGACATCATAGGAACGAACCTGCTCGTTGACCCGATTACTGTGACTACTGGGCAAAAGATAGGTCTATTCCCAGGAATGAAGTATACGCTCCCTTCCGATGGATACGTCCTGGTGAATGGTCAGAGGATAAACTTAGTTAAGGGAACGGTCATAGAATGGGAAGGAGAAACACCATATGCCGTATTCCCCAACGGGACAAGGATCGAGTTGCCACAGGACCTAAGATCCGTGACCATACCCTATAGATCTCCATTCACAGGAGAAGAGGCAGCACTGGTTACTATCCATGGCATAAAGTTCGAAGGCGCCCTACTCAACTCACTCATAGTTGCTGCTTCAGTGACTGGCATAGCGGTGGTTCTCGGTCTACTCGTCGGCTTCGTGTTCGCTAGGTACAATTTCTATGGTAAGACATTCTTCAGAATACTGGCCATAATACCACTACTTATGACACCGTTCGCCAATGCTATCGTCGTGAGGAGGCTCTTCGCCCAGGATGGCCCGATCAGTTACTTTCTAAATACCGTGCTCGGTCTACCATACCTCATAGACGTGACCGGCATAGCAGGCGTCGTCCTCACCCAGGTAGTAACATTCTTCCCGATAGTATACCTCAACGTCTTCTCGTCAATGATGCTCATTGACCCAACGCTTGAGGAGCAAGCAGAGAACCTAGGAGCTAGAGGCTTCAAGCTATTCAGAACCGTCACCCTGCCACTATCTCTGCCGGGCCTTCTTTCGGGCGCCGCAATAGTGTTTATATTCTCACTCGAGGACCTGGGGGGGCCGATAGTGTTCCAAGAGCACAATTTGCTGTCTTACAAGATCTTCGAAAAAATTAGCAACGCTATCAAGGGTGGCGCCAGCGCCGAAGCAGGTCTCCTCGCAATACCGGATGCAGCAATATACTCAGCAATAATACTCGCCACAGCGCTTACGGTGTTCGTCACTATAAAGAAGTACCTCAGCCTCAGACAGTACGCCATGATGACAAAGGGCGGAAGATGGACACCTAGGGCAAGGATGTTAGGATGGAAAGGACACCTAGTAATCTATCTTATTCTACTGCCGTTCCTGCTATTTGCAGCAGCTCCCCAGATAGGCGTTATAATACTTGGGTTCTCACACAGGTGGGTAGGTCCCTCACCCGAAGGGTTCCCTACATTGGAGAACTTCGCTAAGATAGCGACTGACCCAGCCCTTTATAAGGGAGTGGTTAACTCTCTTGTCTACTCATTCAGTGCCGTTCTCATAATCATTCTTCTGGGATTCACAGCAGCGTATGTGGTTGCCAGAGTAAAGCTCCCGGGAATCGGTGCCCTCGATGTGCTAGCGACCTCTCCCTTAGCCATACCGGGCATAGCAATTGCAACAGGCTACTTCCTTATGTTCTCTCAGCCGTTCCTGCGAGGCACCCCATTCTACATCTACGTTAACCCGGCTGTAGCGCTGGTTATCTCGTACGCCGTAAGAAGATCTCCATTCACCACAAGGGCGATATATGCTGGCTTGCTCCAGACACACCCAACCTATGAGGAGGCCGCTATGAACCTCGGTGCGAGTAAGTCAAGGACCCTGTTCACCATACTTCTGCCGCTGATAGGTATCAGCGTGCTCAGCGGCGCTTTGATCTCGTTCGTCTACTCGATGTCTGAGACATCTACGTCAATAACCATAGGCCTGGCTAACGAGGATCAGAGGCCGCTGGTGGCTGTGATGTATGATCAGTTCACGAAAGTTGAGGCTTACCAGATAGTAGGGGCAATGGGTGTGATACTCATAGCAATTCAATTAACCTCAATCGTGATAATAACGTTGGTACTGAAGCAGAGATACGCATTCATAGGGGTGTAACAATGACAGAGGTAAGGCTGGTCGAGGTAACCAAGCGGTTCGGCGACGTAATCGCAGTTAACCACGTCACCGTAACAATAAAGCACGGCGAGTTCTTCACGTTCCTCGGCCCGTCGGGATGCGGCAAGACAACCACGCTTCGTATCATCGCAGGCCTCGAATTCCCTGACGAAGGAAGTGTTTTCTTCGATGACGAGGACGTGACCATGAAGAGAGCGTATGAAAGAAAAGCTGCCATGGTCTTCCAGAACTACGCACTATGGCCTCACATGAGCGTCTTCGACAACGTCGCTTACGGCCTAAAACTGAAGAAGCTACCGCCTGAGGAAATAAAGAAGAAAGTCGAGTGGGCGCTCGAGCTTGTCGGCCTAAAAGGGATGGAGGACAGATACCCGACACAGCTGAGTGGCGGACAGCAACAGAGGGTGGCCCTGGCAAGGGCGATCGTCGTAGAGCCGAGAGTACTTCTTCTCGACGAGCCATTGAGCAACCTGGACGCGAAGCTCAGGTTAAAGATGAGAGAGGAGCTGAAGACCCTGCAAATGAAGCTTGGAATTACGGCCATTTACGTGACCCATGACCAGGAAGAGGCTATGTCCCTCTCTGACAGGATAGCCGTGATGAACGCTGGCAAGATAATGCAGGTAGGGACACCAAAAGAGGTCTACGAGTCTCCGAGGAACCTATTCGTCGCTACATTCATCGGAAAATCAACAGCAGTCATGGGTAGGGCGGACGAGATCGTAGGGGATAGAGCAACCATAATTACACCGGACGGCTTCAAGCTCATGGGCAGGGTCGCTACGGGTTACAGGCTCAGGAGGGGAGAGGAGGCCGTGGCAATTATAAGGCCTGAGGACTTCGAGGTAGAGCCGCCAATGGTGGACCATAATGTGATAGAAGGTGTGGTCGAGATATCGATGTTCCTGGGCCCCTACAACAGGCTGAAGGTGAGGACTGGAAAGCAGGTGATAAGCGCATACGTTGATCCGGATATCTCGTTCAAACAGGGCGAGAGGGTCAGGCTGTACATCCCCGTGGACGACGTCATACTATTCCCTGCTGAGGGCTGGGAATACATCGCGTACGAGGCAGTGGCCTAACCCTCATTTTTACCTCCTCAAAAGAATACGTTATTGGTGTCAACATGAGGAAGGTATACCTAGCTGTGGTTCTGGCTATTGCAATCATTGCCTCAGTATACCCAGCCATCAACACGGAAGCATATATCTCGACTCCCTCGATACCGATGGACATCTACGTTGTTGAGCCCCGATACTCTGCTCCATACCCAGTGCTTGTTGGCGGGAACTTTACCATCGAGGTACACGACTCAACGACCTCAGCGACAGTGACGGGCATTGCCCTAGAGAAGCCCGGGCTCACTTACGTCATCCCCAGCCACTATTATGAGGTAGAAAGAGTGGGTGACACAACTATTGAGCTCTACGTGAACCTACCCGGCGAGGTTGGGCCGGGACTCTACGACATAGTGATTAACTTAACGGTAAGCGGGAGCATCAGAACCATAAGGGAGCCGAGATCGTTATGGGTGTTGCAGAGCTGGCCCGACAAACTAACAATATTCCACCTCAGCGACATACACATAGGTGTCTACATCGACGGCATGTTCGCGAGACAGAGGTACGAGACCGCGGTCAACCTCATAAACGCTTATGTGACAGCCTATAACATCACGAACGCCATAGTTGTGATAACGGGTGACGATGTCGATGTGGGCTCCGACATCGTATCACTTAAGAGGTTCTGGTCAATAACGAACGAGTTCATGATACCTACCTTCATAGTCCCCGGCAACCACGACCACGCTGGCACCAGCGACGCGGACTTCGAGAGCAAGTTCTACGGGAGATGGATAGGTGAGCCCTACTGGTACAGGGTGATAGGTAAGTTCGTGCTCATCGGGCTCGACACAACAGGCGATGGCTACCTCCCCAGGTACGAACTCCAGTTCCTCAATGACACAGTGTCGAAGTTCCAGGACAAGTACGTGATGCTACTCTATCACCACCCAATATTCAATAGCCCCGGCAAGTACCCGATGCTGGTTGAGGGAACGATAAACGAGAGCAAGGTGAAGGCTGCCCTCTACTCCTCGTGGAGAGACCACTACAGCGATTCCCTAGTACCGTTCCTAAAGGTAATTAACCAGCACCCCAACATCATCGCAGGATTCTCCGGCCACATACACAGGGACGCCGTGGCGCTGTACGGTGAGAGATACTGGCAAATAACGACCACGACCCTAGGCGGAGGGAGGCCCTACTACAGAGGCTTCAGAGTCGTTGACGTATTAGATAACGGTACAATACACTTCTGGCTCAAGAAGGAGAGCGACCTCTTCACCGACACCTCATCGTTCAACACCGACAACGGGATACTTATGGACACCCTCTACCTAGACGATGGCAAGGTCTACATAATGAACCTTAATATACCATCAACCCTCTACCCATCTCTGCCAGATGAGTCTACAATATACCTCTTCGTGAACGCCTCCCAGACACCCGACAGCTACACATTCTACCAGGGCAGCGACCACGTAAAGAGCTACGAATTCATCAAGTACGGCGACAACTACGTCGTGAGGGCAGTGGTTGATACCCAGCCCGGGGCAAGGTACACCTTGATACTGGCCGCTGAGCCGGACAACACACCGCCAAGCATATCACTGACCTATAGCCCTATGAAGCCCTTCGCAGGTAGACAGGCAGTCACTGTGATGGTGCAGGCAAGCGATGAAGGATGGGGGATAGCCCAGGTAAAGGTATATTATAAACCAGCAGGCGCTACTGACTGGACGGAGCTCCAGACCACGTATAGCGGAGGAATGTACCTAGCTCAGATACCGACACTAAACGTGCCCTTCGTACTCGTGAGAGCAGAGGCGACCGATTACGCAGGGAACACTGCCGAGACAGACACCTATAACATAACATACCTCGGTTATTCCACAACTACGACCACGACAACCACAACAACTACGACAACAACGACAACGACAGCCACAACAACCACTACGACCACCACTACGACAACCACCACAACCACGACCACGACAACCACAACAACTACGACAACAACCACTACGACAATGACAGTTGCCCCGCCAGCAGGTGAGGACTACACACCAACGCTGATAATCATCGGAGTCATTGTAATAGTGCTTATTATCATAGTGGCGCTGAGCAGAAGAAAGTGACTACGGAAACTCCTTTTTCACCCCCAAATACTTTTTAGAGGATGATGACTACGCCGCTTTTGATCGGTGATGAAGGACTCGAGCACTGACCTCGTGGTGCAACCACTATGGACGCTGTGATACTTGACTGTTTAGCGACCGGGAACAGGCTAAGGAGGGTCTCAACCCTCGACGCCATAGGGGCAGGGCCGAGGCTAGTGCTCGGCATCCTCAAGTCAATGGGGTATGACACTGCACTGATCCCCTGCAACGAGGTAAAGAAGAAGGCCTCCCTCATTAGAAGGGCTACCTACGTTCTCGTCTCTGGCATGAGCACCGATCTGGGATCTATGGAGAGGGTTCGTAAGTTTTGGGTGGGTAAGTCTTCCGTAGCCGGCGGGCCTTCCTTCGTTGATTATGACCATCTCCTGAGGATGGGCTACGACTACGTTGTTATAGGTGAGGCTGAGCTTCCATTGCCCCTTCTCATGGAGAGGCTCGATGAAGACGGTAATGCTTCTAGCGTGCCTAATGTGGCATGGCTCAGCGAGGAGGGCCCGGTCCGCAACCCCGGCCCACCCTACGTCACAGAGCCTCACCTATGGCGCTTTACTCCGGACACTGAAGCAGTTAGGTCGTATCCCGGCTGGTGGGGGGCCAGGGTGTACGTAGAGGTTGTGAGAGGGTGCAGCAACTTCTATAGGCCGACCCTCCGCCTCGCTGATGGGCGGAGGTGCGTATTCTGCGATATCTGCCGAACCGGGCCATTAGGCAAGAGGGGCTTCTGCCCGATCAACATACCGCCCGGATGCGGGTACTGCTCTGTCCCAGCGCTCTTCGGCCCTGCCAGGTCTAGGCCGTTGAGGGCGATCGTTGACGAAGTGCACGAACTCCTCAACATGGGTGTCCGAAGAGTGGTGCTCTCGGCACCCGACATCCTCGATTACGGGCGTGACTGGCTTGTTAAGCCGGAGCCGTTAACTGACCCGAGAAATCCCCCACCTAATCTAGATGCCCTCGAAGCTCTCCTCTCATCCGTAACCGATCATCCACGGGTAAGGGATGGCGAGGCCTACGTCCTTGTCGAGAACATCAAGCCCAACCTGGTGAATGAGGAGGTCGCTAAACTGCTTGGGAAGTACCTCCGCGGCACGCCAGCACACATAGGTCTCGAGACAGGTGACGAAGAGCATCATAGGGCCCTAGGCAGGCCCTCGACTGTGAGCGAGGTCATTAGGGCGGTGAAGCTCCTGAAGGAGGCTGGCCTGATCCCCTACGTGTACATCATTCATGGGCTACCGGGCGAGAACGAGAGAACCGTGAGGAACACTATCAATGCGGTGGAGCAGGTGAGGAGAGCCGGCGCCGAGCACATAACCCTCTACAGGTTCACGCCGCTTAAGGGTACAGCTTTCGAGGGCTTCCCTAGACCTCCTCCAGCAGTGAAGTCCGTTGCCAGGCCACTCTACGAGACCGTGCGCAGGCTTAACAAGGAGGCCAACGCCGGTTACGTGGGTAAGGTCGTTAAGGTTGTCGGCGTATCGAAGCTAGGTAACGTTACTGTGTCATACATGCTCCCCCACGGCCCGGTTGTGCGGGTTAAGGGAGGCAGGCCTGAGGAACTTGTCGGCAGTGCCTTCTTCGTTAGGGTCACTGGCGTGATTAAGGAGCGAGTGCTTGAGGGGGTACCGATTAATAGAGGGAGAGACATTGGGATGTCCTAGCCTAAGGTGTAGGGCGTGGGCCATCTGTTATGTAGCTTACTTGTTCCTCTACAGCTCGGCATATGGCTCGTACATAGCAGTCAGCAGGGCGATGACCAGGGACATGCTCGGCGCTGACTACACCTTCCTAACATACCTGATAGCCGCCGAGACCGTTCCATCCATGCTAGCCGTATTCGCTGGGGCGCTGGCGGATGTTATCGGGAGGCGACGCCTCATGTTGGTCGGGGTTCTATCCGCCGTGCCCCTTGCGCTGATGACTCGTTCACCACTTCAGCTCTACCCCTTATTGGCCGGTCTCCATGTCACGCTCTTCACACTCTCATCTCCCTCAATCACGGGCACGTACCTGGCCGCGACATCGTCCTCAGGCATCAGCTACTCGTACTACGGCATTGGCGGCTCCCTCGGGTGGGCATTTGGCGGGGTGATCGGCTCGGCACTCATGGGCGCATTCGGTGCGCCCGCATCGTTTGTATACTCTTCCCTGGCTGTGATGGCTGGGTTCGCATTCGCATACATCTGCTACCCCACACACATAGACCTGGGAAGAGCTATCTCGTTCAAGAAGTCCCTCAAGGCGGTTAGGTACGCCCGCAACGCTCTCGTGCCCGTGATCCTGTCACTCATCGCCCTTGAACTCATGTGGAACGCTTCCTCATACAAGATACGCGCATTCGTTAATTCCGAGGGATTAGGGGACACCCTCTACGGCGTGATCTACGTCACGGTACCCGGCGTCTTGGGAGCCGTTCTGAGGCCGCTGGCCGGGTACCTGAGCGACGGGCACAGCGTACGCACCATGTTCCTTCTCTCAGTTCTCTCGTATTCAGCCGTGTTCACAGCATTCACGGTGCTCCCACCACCCATCTTCCTAATAGCGTGGTTCCTGCCCGTGTACCAGTTCTTCGATCAGGCAGCAATGATGGGTGTCTCTAGAGCGCTTCCGAGGGAATATCAGGCAACGGCTGCCGGGGCCATGTCCACTGCCTGGACCTTGGCTGGTCTCTCAGTACTGGTTCTCTCACCCTTCATGGGCTCGGCGACGCTTGCCACGATCAACCTATTGGCCGCGGCCCTCTTCGCTACCTCGTACGTAATAGGCCTCGCGGTGGGCGAGTGGGTGAGGTCAGTGCATGAATAGCTCCTCAAGGCCCTGGCTCGGTAAGGCCGGGTCTCATCACACCCTAGTAGAGAGTGCATCCCGGCCTGAAAAATGGACCGGTTAACCTCAGTAGCCGACCTGCTTCCTGAACCTCTCGACGTACTCATCGAACGTTCCGACGAGCCTCAGCCACTTGCCGTAGTCGACGAGCGCTTTAGCGGCCTTAGCCACCCTCTCGGGGGATAGGTACATCGGTATACCCATCTCCTCCGCCTCCCTGGAGTACCTCGAGGTGTACTCCCCTCCCGTCGCCACGCCAAGTATAGGTATGGGGTATTCGAGCTCCTTGTTCACCTTCCTCACCCTCTCGATGAACTTCTTGTTGAGTTCAGGCGATATGCCCGGCACTATGTAGTAGGGAAGCCAGATGATCACGTCGACCTCGCCGGACCTCATCAGTATCTCTACTGACTCGATCAGGTGTTCGTCAGTCGCCGAACCAGTTACGTCGACCGGGTTGTAGGGTGAGGCTATGGGGAGCAGAACCTTCCTAAGCTTCTCAACGGTTCTGTCGCTGAGCCTCGGTACCTTGAGGCCGAGATCGCTCAAGGCGTCCGTCGCCATAACGCCGGAGCCGCCGCCCACCGTGAGAACTGCTGCCCTATCTCCTGGTGCGGGGGGCTGCATGCTTAGCGCCATACCCACGTCGAAGAGTTCCTCCATTCCATACGACCTTATGACCCCCGTCTGCTTGAAGGCAGCGGAGTAGACGTGGTCTTGGCCGGCCAGGGCACCTGTGTGTGAGGATGCTGCCCTCGCCCCTGCCGCTGTCCTGCCTGACTTGAGCACTGCCACTGGCTTGACCGGCGTTGTCTCTCTCAAGGCCTTCATGAACGTCCTACCATCCTCTACCCCCTCGATGTACATCGTTATGACCCTGGTGTCCGGGTCCTCCCTCAGGTACTCAAGGAGGTCGTCATCGTCTACGTCGGCCTTGTTCCCGTAGCTGACGAACTTGCTTATGCCGACCCCCCTCATCGCCGCCCAGTCGAGGACTGCTGAGCCGAAGGCGCCTGACTGCGATATAAACGCTATCACACCGTGGCCGGGGAAGCCCTGCCTCTCTGGCGGGAGGAAGAGCGTGTTCATGCCTGTCTTCGGCACGTAGACACCGACACAGTTAGGGCCTATTAGCCTCATCCCGTATTTCCTCACTACCTCGACCAGCCTCCTCTCAAGTTCGGCCCCCTCTGGCCCAACCTCCTTGAAGCCTCCCGAGATCACTATGAGGCCCTTTACCCCTGCTTCGCCAGCGTCCTCAGCAACGGAGGGAACGGCGGGCGCTGGGACGACTATGACTGCGACGTCTACTTCGTTTGGCACGTCCTTTATTGTCGGGTATGCCTTGAGGCCGAGGATCTCGTCGGCCTTAGGGTTAACGGGATATATCTTCCCCTTATAGAACATCTTGAGGTTCCTGAGTAGCTCGTAGCCGACCTTACCTGGCTTCCTCGACGCACCCACTACCGCGACGGTTCGGGGGTTGAAGAATACCTCAATATCTTTCCTGGGCACCTCTTCGGCACCGACGTTTATTTGAGGACGAAGTAAAAATTATGTGCCCTTACCCGCTAGCTTGAGCCTTATGAGGGCCGCGAGTGCACCGTTCCTTATTCCTTCATACCCCCTGCCCAGGGGGTAGATCACACCGCTTTTCTTCAGCCTGGCTATCGCCTTACCAACGTCCTCTATCCCTATCCCGAGGACCTCTGCCGCCGATGCTATGCTGTCCGAGTTCGCTATGGCCTCCAAGTACTTGATGTCCTCAGGCGAAGGTTCCTTACCTGATAGTATGGAGGAGAGCGCCTTAGTTAGGGCCTCTGCCACTGCCGCCTCAACCACGGCGGCGAGCTCGGCCGCGTCCGTTAGGAAGACGTCGCTGAGGAGCACGACCTCAACACCGAGCTTCCCCGCCAGCACCTCCGCGTCTCTGCCAGAGAAGCCCCTCGCCACTATTAGTGGCTTCATACCGGTGAGTAAGGCGTTCACGTACGCCTGCCTCACCCCGCCGACGTCTACGTAGCCAGCCTTAACCTCGACAGCGTACTTCACGCCGTCCTTCTCCACCACGAGATCAATGTCCGAGACCTGCTCACCCTCTACCACCACAGGCTGCCTCTTCCCGATGATTCTGTAGCCCATATCCTCTAGAAAAGCGGCGGCTATGTCCTCGCTTGCGCGCCCCCTCCTCAATTTACCTCCGCTGAGTCCTCCATCACACGGTTAAATTCGCTTTTGCCGGGAGATGGTAGGGCACTGTGGGCAGGCTACACCTAATAGATTCCCCGTACACAAGGCGCTTACTGACATTGCTTAGGGACTCCGGTACTGGTAGGGCGGTGTTCGTGCAGATTATGGAGGAGCTCGGGTATGTAGCAGGTACTGAGGTCTACAGGTTTCTAGAGCCCAGGGAAAAGAAAGTGATCACCCCTCTGGGGGCGACTTGGTCGGGAGTGGATTTCCCGGAATTGGAGGAGACAGTGATAGTCTCCGTGCTGAGGGCTTCAGCGCCCTTCACGTGGGGAATGCTGAAGGCCTTCCCCAGCGCCAAGGTGGGGTTCGTGGGCGCTAAGAGAGTTGAGGGTAAACGAATGAACGGTTTCTTCGAGGTCGAGATAAGCTACTTCAGCGTCCCTAGGGGGAGAGTGTACGTGATCACCGATCCAATGCTCGCTACTGCATCAACGATTTACGCTGTCCTGGACAGGCTCCGGGTGAGGGATGAGAAGGTTATTGTGGCATCAGTTATCGCCTCTGAGGAGGGTGTCAGGCGCGTGTTGTTGAGGGACGAGGTTAGGGCGCTACTGACGTTCTCGGTCGATCCGGGACTGGATGAGAAAGGGTTCATAGTCCCTGGCCTGGGTGACGCTGGAGATAGGTGCTGTGGGTGATGTCTATGACGCGTCTAAGGCTTCCGGAGCCCCCAACCGATGGGTTGGGCGTGTTTGATGCCTTAAGGGCGAGAAGATCTGTTAGGTCGTTTAAGGAAGAGGGTATATCACCTAAGCACCTATCGGCTCTTCTGTGGGCGGGTCAAGGCGTTGTCGGTGTCACGAGGGGCATCATGAGGAGGACAACTCCCTCGGCCGGAGCCACATACCCCCTCTTCCTCTACGCCGTCGTCGGAAGGGGCGGTGTGAAAGACCTAGAGCCGGGAGTGTACGAATACGTATCTGGACAACATGAGATAGAGCTAGTACGTAAGGGCGATATACGGAAAGAGCTCTACAGGGCAGCCCTTCGACAGGGATGGGTGAGGGACGCGCCGCTCTCTATAATCATAGCTGCTGACTTCAGCAGGACTACATCGGTCTATGGGGCTAGGGGGGTAAGGTACGTCTACATGGAGGCAGGACACAGCTCCCAAAACATATACTTGGCCGCGGCGTCGTTAGGCCTAGGTGCGGTGGCGGTAGCAGCATTCTATGATGACGAGGTTAAGAGGGTGCTGGGGATAAGGCATGACCCGCTCTACATAATGCCGGTGGGCTGGCCTAGAAAACGGATGTGAGGAGCCCGCCGTCGACCGGTATGGACGCCCCTGTTATGTATGAGGCATACGGGCTTATGAGGAACGCCACCAAGTAACCGACGTCTTCGGGTTTGCCAAGCCTTTTCATAGGTATTGTAGCCGCTCTTTCAGCGAGGACCTCATCGGGCGACTTGCCGGTACGTTTAGCAACGTCCTCCGCGAGCTGAATCGCCCTATCAGTCATTATGTGGCCGGGTAGAACCGCATTAACCCTCACGTGCGGGGCGAGTTCCCTGGATAGTGACTTGGCGAGGCCGTGTACTGCTATCCTCAGGGTGTTGGAGAGCACTATGTTTGGTATCGGCTCCTTAACCGCTACCGAGGTTACGTACACAATCGAGCCCCTACCGGATGCGCGGATGTAGGGCAGGGCCTCCCTGGTCACCCATATAGCGCTCTTTATGAGGAGCCTGATGCCGTAGTCCCAGTCCTCCTCACTTATCTCGCTGAAAAAGCCCGGCCTGGGCGGGCCAGTAACGTAGACAAGTGAGTCAATACCTCCCATTGCCTTGGCCGCTTTCCGCACGAGCGCTTGAACATCATCCTTTCTCGTTAGGTCGGCCACAAACCCATGCACCGTTCCCAACTTACTTAGCTCCCTAACAGCACTCTCTACATTTTCCGCGTTCCTGCTGCTCACAGTAACTACGGATCCGGACTGCAATAATACCTTGGCTATTCCTTTACCTATGCCCTTTGTCGACGCCGTAACGAGTACTCTATATCCTGCAATCTGAAACACTGGGTCCACCTAAGTAAAGAGGTGCACATCAAAAATAACGACATTCCCTGGACCTAATAGGAAAAAATTGAAGCACTAATACTTCACGGCATCTGACCTTTCTCAAGGATATCTGACTTGATCTTCTTCGCTATCTCAAGAACCTTATATGCGTGGCCCTTTGCTCTTACGTTGATCTTCTTCCACACAAGTACGCCATTAGGAGAGAATATAAATGTGCTTCTCAGAACCCCTTCTCTAACCTTACCGAATGAACGCTTCTTTCCCCACGCGCCCAAGGCTTTAATTAATCCGCCTTCGGGATCGCTCACGAGCCTTACTGTGAGACTGTGCCTTGCCTTAAACCTTTTGTGAGACTCGATAGTGTCCATGCTTACGCCAATAACTTGAAACCCTATCTTTTCAAACTCGCTGAGAAGCATGCTAAACTCCTTAGCTTCGAGCGTGCATCCAGGGGTGTTATCCTTAGGGTAGACATAGAGAACAGTCCATTTATTGTCGATTATCTCTTGTAATCTCTTCTTTAATCCATCCTCGTCTATAATCTCGTAGCTAAGCACGTTCTCCAAACCTTTCCCCGGTACTTACCTTTAACACCGTTTAAATAATTGTCTACAATTATTCCTTAGAAACTAGCCGATGAACGCACCTAATTAACAGCGTTTAAGATGAGGTTATTTCCACGATTTCCTAGAAGCCTGTAGTTTACCGATCACTTGATTAACAGCTTCCTCAATTTCTTTCTTATGATGCTTTCTTACGTGGGCCTCAGGCTTTAGCACTTCCTCATTACATAACAGGCAGACCCAACGCCCCCCAGCCCTGATGACTATGGGCTGGACCTGGTACACAAGGTGCCAGGTCCTCTCTACTATAGCGGTGGCGAGGCGCTGAGAACCAGCCTTCTCCACAACCCTCTGAACATAGCCCCTCACCTTGTATTTGCTGATTCTGTACTTGTGCCCTATTTCTGACGGCGAGCGCTGGTCTACAAGATATTCTTTTACAGATAAAAGAGTTATAACATCTCCAGAGAGGCGCTTAATTACGAAGTACCTTACTATAGCTATCAGCGGATTCTCCAATGTATCCACACCATTAGGTGATGAAAGCCTTCGATTTCTTATAAGCCGAAAGACTATATATCAAGGTAATGTTCTTGATACGTTCGGTCCCCGACCGCAACCGAACGTTGCTTGAACTTACCATCAACTTATAACTTTGCCACACGAAACCTATTGTGGACTTACTCTACTTCGCAGGTGATGCTATCTTGGCGAGAGGGGTCAACAGGCGAACAACCGCTGTATCCGTCAAGGTCAGTGAGGACGATCTAAAGAAAATAGAGTTCATCAAAAGAGTTTTACCAGAGATATTCTCGATGAGATCTGATTTTATAAAGAAAGTCGTACCTTTAATGCTTTACTCACTCCATAATAGGGGAATGATAACTGATTCACAAATACCCGATGATTTCATAAACCAAGGAAAGGCCATAGCGGAAGAGATAGCAAATACCCTGGGAATAGATGTGAATGAACTGGTAGGTCTTTTGGTCTCAAACTTCTCGGGCGCTGCTTGAGATTCGAAAGAATTTATCTCTTCAAATTTCCCTTTAACCAACGATTAAGTGGGTAGGGAGGTATGGCACTCTTTTGGGAACCTGTATGGGTAAGGAAAAAAGTCAGTTCCGAAGGAATAGAAATCGAGACATGCGTTGACGAGACAACAGGTATGCTATTATGCCCCCTCTGCCACGACATAGATAAGATATGCCCACCAGGTACGAAGGGAAACGTTGTATCAGATAACATGATGACATTCTTCAGCGTAGAGGATCTTATAAGGCACCTCTCTTCCCATGGAGATATCGAGTTAGAGAAGGCTAAGGTATCCCCTCTTGGGCCCGAACGCACTTTACACAAGAAGAAAGGGGATGAAGGAGAATGAAAGTGCATAGAGCTTTCCTCGGGCTTTCCCTCCCTACACTATCTGCAGAGCCCCGAGAGGAGGATGCTGTCATCGATTTCTGGGAGGGCGGATCACTACTCTATGGTTCAGATCTAATGGGCTCATGCATCGATTACCTTCCAATGCTTTCTTTTCCTTATGAGAGGGACTGCCTGAAGACACTATGTGATAACGTAGTGGAAATAGAGTTTGAGGAGGAGGTCATTGGAGACCAAGCCGACATAGGCTCTAAACTCTCCATAGAATTTAACAGTGTACAAAAAAACTGGTTATTTGCTGGACCTAAGAAAGGATACCTCCCAAAAGATGGATGGTGTCGCTACTATAGGAGGCACCTCGTTTCTATAAGCGCAAGGAAATTGGTGGGCCTCGGTGTAGCCTCAATAAACCTTGAGGATCGTAAGATAATAACTTACTTGAGAAGGTATATCATAGAGGCGAAAAGCATAATCTCAACGATGCCCCTACCATATGTCCTTCGCAAGGCTGGCTATATAGTGAACGAGGATGACTTCCCCTATGAGCCCCTCCACGTATCGTTATTCTTGATCAAGGATTCATCACTAAGAGAGCCCAAAAAACTTGTCCTCGCTAAACTAAGGTATGGCGGGATAGTAGCCTATATTGTTCCTAACATACCCTTCGAGGGCCTAACTTCAGTATACCACGTCTCATCAGTGAATAAGCTAAGGTACTCTGGTCTTCAAGAAAGAGCGCTTTCTGATATCAAGAGACTAGGACTAGTCTCTTCCCTGAGCAACATAGTAGCCGAGAGACACTTAATAGTTAGATACGGTCTCCTAGGAAGAATGACTCAGAAGGGTGCAGACGCAGCGATGGATGCTGAAAGAAAAGGCCTGAGATTGTTGGGAAGGCTCGGTAAGTGGAAGGAGATGAGCGTATGTGAATCCTACCTTGACGGATTAAGCTATAACATACGAATTAACTAGAACGGCGGACATATAGTCAGGGTCGTCGTCAGTAACCGCTCCAAACACAACTCCTCCGCCCTTATCGCCAGAGACAGAGGCTACCGCCGTGTCAAGGATCAGATTAATCACTTCCTTAACGCTGACAGCCTTTCTTACTCTATACTCTACCCCTCTATAGATTAATGTAACAGGGTGTTTCGGATTAAAGAAAGGAACAACGTACACCTCCATTCCATACTCCCTAAAGAGTCTCTGGGCTGCCTCCCACACTATCTTCAGCACGTTTTCCCCAAGGTCGCTACCGTTGACAATGACGTAGATAGTGTCGTCGTCAAGACCTACTACCATCAGGCGATCACCCGTTGTGATTGGGCGTACCTAGTTCCATATAAGGCCTCCCCCCTATTTGATTCCGGTGTTACCAATGATCTGGTTCGCCTATATGATGACACCCTTGGGTCCTTCTGTAAGAGTAAGGAAGTTATTCATTTACTCTGTCGGCGAGGCTATGAGTGAGGGTAAGGGCTTCGTTAAGTTCCGGGAGCTACGCATTGAAAAAGTTGATCATCTCTACGACCTCGTGAGGGTCGATCCCGATGCGGCTGACCTCGCGAGGGAAGGAGTTAAGGAGTTCACGATAGGGGTTATCGGCTGACACATGCTTTGTTTTTATGCTTCCTTGTAATGATTTTCTGGGTGGCTCCCATGTTCAGGAATGATAAAAGAAAGAGAAGAACTATATTTGACGTATTTGACGAAATATTTTATGAATTCTTTGAAGACCTGGAGAGGGAGATCCAGGAGTTCCAAAAGTACCTTTCGAGATCGGCGTATCGGGAAATCCAGGAGGGACAGAAGAAGGGCTTTGAACGCCCAATAGTTTATGGCTTTCGTATAACGGTTGGCCCAGACGGTGTGCCAAGGATAGAGGAGTTCGGTAATGTAAGGAAGATCGGGAGAAAACCAGAGATCGCTGAGGAGATGGAGCCCCTCGTTGATGTCGTGGATGAGGGCGACAGCGTGAGGGTGATAGCTGAACTACCCGGTGTTGACAAGGACGATATAGAGCTCGAGGCTGTGGACAAGACCCTCATAATAAAAGCTAAGGGCAAACACAGAAGCTACTATAAAGAAGTCGATCTTCCGGCTAAGGTCGAGATAGATTCTGCTAAAGCACGCTATAGGAACGGCGTGCTTGAAGTAGTGCTTAAGAAGGTGGAGAAGGCAGGGAAGGGCAAG
>JALSOP010000056.1 GCA_026986435.1 Desulfurococcales archaeon
GTCCGCGGAGGCCGTGGTTAGGGGGAAGCTGGCCGCCCTCGCTGTCAAGGACCTTAAGCTCCTGTCAAGGGAGCCGAGGCTGTTCGCTAACGCAGTCATGATGGTGGCGCTTCCTATACTCATGATGCTCGTCCTCAGCATGACCAGGGCAGGGTCCGGGCTCGTGGCAGGCAATACATCGCCGGCGATCGCCGCCGTCCTCGGCGTGTTCAGCTCCCTCGCAACCGACACCCTCTACTTCGTTGAGTCCTCCGGAGCTAAGGCCCTCTACTACCTGCCCATAACGAGGGCCGAGATAGCGGTCTCGAAGGCCCTAGCGACCATGACCATAACGCTCCCCGCAACTGGGTCAGCCGCCGCGGCGGTCTCGGCTTACTTAGGCACGTCCCCACACCTCATAATAGCCAACACAGCCCTAGCCGCCGCGGCCTCAGCGGGGTTCACCCTAATCAACTCAGCAATAATGGCGTCATGGGTGCCGAAGAAGCCAAGCGAGTGGGGAGAGCAACTCTTCATAAGGGACATCACCTCCAGACTCAAATTCATAGCCATCAGACTCGGCATAGCGGTCACAGGCCTCGCCATAATCCTCGCAACCGTAATCCCAACGAACCTACTCGGGGTGACCCAGCAAGCACTCTACACATGGCTAACGGCATTCGCCGCAACAACACTACTCGCTGGTTTAGTCGCTGTGAACCTCTTAAGAAGGCCATTGTGAACTGCTTTATTCCTCAATGTTGATAGACATGAATACGCTCAGTCACCAGTAGTGACCTATTCCATGTCCATCGCTTTGTTTTCTTTCTATTTCCTCCTACATAACCTCTCAGACATGTCCAGCCTGACTACTTTATCGCTCTCAGCGCCGTATTAGCATTTTATTGAATAATTCCTTATCATAAGCCCTTGAAGGGTTCGTTTGCCCCTACTGCTTCATTTCAGCGGGGGTCTCACACCATGTCTTCGGCAGGAACTTTCACCTCGCCCGCAACCCTCCCTTGCAGGTTGATGATGTCATTGGTGGCTCTCATCCCGGATGGCGCAACGCAATTAAGTAGCGCTCCCGACACCAGAGCTGGAGATACCTGCTTAGCGTGACAGGGCCTACCGATCAGGCAGATAACAGGGGCTCTCGGGATAAGCGAGTACACAGGAGACTCAAGGAGGCCGATTACTCGCCGACACACGCCTCCCTAACGAGGTCGAGGCCTGACTTGGTGAGGCCGTAGGACTTAGTCCCTCCTTTCCTGTAGATGAGGCCTTCGCTCTCAGCTTTCCTTAGGATTCTCTTAAGGAATCCCCAGGCTTCTTGAGGGAGTTGCTTCTTAATCGCCTCTACTGGGATGTGGCAGCCTGTGCTGAGCCCGCAGTAGGAGTAGATGGCGCATAGTGTTGGTATGAGCCAGAAATCAATCTTTTCTTTCTTCCCCATTCCATCACCATTAATTCCTCTCGGGGGTGCTAATATCTGTTTCGCAACTTATCTTCAGTTTCATAAATCTAAGCCTGTTTTATGAAACACTTATTAGGGTTACACACGTAAATAAGCTTGGTGAGATACCCCGTGATTTCGCATAAGAAGGTCGAGGCCCTCGGGAAGGAGTTTACTCCCGTGGTTCTGGTGGTTAAGAAGAGGAGGGTGAGGTCTAGGGGGAGGGAGTACTGGAGCTACTACATAAACGTCCCTAGGGAGGTGGGGGAGTGGATTGAGTCCCAGATGAACACCGAGTTCAACGCATACCCCATCCTCGCCCTAATAAGGCCAGCGGAGTGGTACCACCTACTGAACTGGGCCGAGGTAGGAGAACACCTCAAGGCAACACTCCCGAAGAAGATAAGGGAGGAGCTCGAGGCCCTAGGGTTCCTCCCTGAGGAGGGCCCCAAGAAAAAGGAGGAGGTTGAGGTAGTTACTTAGGAGGGGCTTTCATGGGTATATTTGATTACGTGAGGCTGAGTGAGGACCTTAAGGAGAGGCTTGGGAGGTACGGCGAGGAGGAGTACCAGACGAAATACGGGCTCGAGGAAGGATATATCAGTGTCTATAACTTATTCGATGAGTACGCCCCCGCGTGGCGTCTGATGACGTGGGTAGAGCTACTGCTGGAGCCAGGGCCGGGGGCGGAGGTCATGGAGCCTCTCCTCCAGACCGTCAACATAGGTGATATTGGTACCGTTAGGAGGGCCAGGGTCGAGATTAGCTTAAGCACCTGCCTGTACGAGGATAACATAAACGACGTACTGAGGGGGCTGGGCTTCGATGGGCCGGAGGAGGGGGAGGAACTAGCGTTTAAGAACAGGAGGGAGGTATTGGGGAATATCGTGATGGCTGATGACGAGGCCGTTCTAAGAATAGACAGGGTGCCAGCAGATAACGAGCTCGTGGGGAGCCGCCTCGTCCTCAGGATCAGGAGTGGGGATACTGAACTATCTATTCCATTATCTGCAAAGCTCGAGATCGGGGGCAGGGAGATCACGGCAGTGAAGGAGGAACTCGTTGAGAAAAAGATACCGCTGAAGGTCTGGAGAAAGAACCTGAAAATAGGGTCAGTGGAGGTCCCCATAAAGGTAGAGGTGGTTAGGGACTCTCTTACACCACCCTACACAGCAAGGATCGGTGCGGAGGCTGAAGCATCAATCGAAGAAGTTAATGAGGCCCTAATCGAGCACCTAAAGAGCGAGATCAAGGAAATAGCCCTAAGCCTAATCCTAGGAAAACCGAGCAGCACAGACTAGAAAATGAGGGAAAGACGACCCGTCAAACCTATAAAGTGACCTGGACTCAAGCAGTACCTAAGAGAATGAGTATATAATGTAAGGATCAGTGCAAAACCCGCCTCACAGCCTAAATACCCTAACCTCCACCCCTATAGGAACGATTTCCACCGAGTCCAGCATCTTGACCGCCTCCCTCAGCCTCCTGCTGAAGCCCCTGGCCACTATGTAACCACGTACCCTGCTCTCTCCCGACGCTCTCGCTGCTGACATGTAGTTCAGTAGCTGGGTGAGGGTAGAATCATCGGCAGTTCCCGCCTTCACCTCTATGATGACGAGAGCGCCGTCCCTACCCCTAGCAACTATGTCCGCTCTACCCGTGGGGAATGAGCGCTGGCGTGCAATGAGCTGGAGACCCTCCTCAACAACATCTAGGTCACGGGCCAGGGCCTCCTCAATAAGCCTCTCAGGCAATTCGAGGGTCTCCCCAAGCCGCGGCTCCGGCACCTCAATGCTCTCCCCCACCTCCTTCGGTGGTTCCTCGCCTGTTAAGGCCTCGTACAGGTTTGTGAGCCTCTGAAGAGCCTCCTCCGGGTCGGTCCACAGGCCCTGCCTCGCCCCGCCCTCACCCAGTCTCTTAACGTAATTGATTGCTTTGTTAAGCAGCGCCAGCCCCTTTTCATCATCTAGGTACTTAAACCATGTCTGCCCAAAGAATTTCAGTCCAAGGTCCTCCTCCATGTTAAGCGGCATCGGCCTAGGCAATACGGTAGAGTACTTCTTCGGTGCTTTTAGGAGGAACAAACCATGGTCAACGAGGAGTTCTGATTTTGTTGATTCAGCTAGGAACCTAAGCTGCTCGTCTGTTATGTGATCGATTAGCCTTATCCCTATCTCCTGCCTCATCAGTATCTGACCGAGACCGTAAACACCTACCAAGTACCATCCTCTAATGAATGGGTTAAGGGATACGAAGAATATCGCCCCAAACCTAGCGCATTTCCTAGGACCCCGTGAATGGATGGGCGGAGCATAGCCGTAGTAGTACTCGTTG
>JALSOP010000057.1 GCA_026986435.1 Desulfurococcales archaeon
AATACAGGTCCCCGGAGGGCACAGAGTGCTGGGAAGAGGCCACGCCGCGGTCGTCCTCCACGCCAGAATGGAGGGCGTGGGAGACGTCGCTGTTAAGGTGAGGAGGGCTGACTCGAAGAGGGACTCCCTAATCCTCGAGTGCGCGGCGCTCAAGGCGGCCTGGCCCGTCGCCCCGAGGGTGTACCGGTGCACGGACGAGTTCATCATCATGGATCTCGTGCTCGGCCCCTCCGCCGACGAAGTAGCTAGGTCGGTGAGGGGTTGCGGGGAAGCACTAACACTGATAGCTAAGCTGGCCGAGGCGGCCAGGTGGCTCGACAGGGTCGGGGTGTGCCACGAGGAACTGAGCGACCTAAGGGGCCACGCCTTCATCGTAGGGAACGCCGTGAAGTTCATAGACTTCGAGTCAGCCTCCCTAAGGTACTGCTGCGACGTGTGCAAGGTAATGTCCTGGGCCCTCCACAGGTCGCCCCTCCTAATTACGTGCACCGAGCTCCGTAGGGCCAGGGAGGGCCTCCTCGAGGCGCTGAGGGCGTATAAGAGGTCGCCGGGCAGGGAGGAGTTCATCGCAATCATGAGGGCGGTCTCCGAGGCCCTGGGGCACGGCCTTTGAGAACATAATGTTTAAATAAGTGAAGAAGGAGTTATCCATTGAGGGAGTCATTCTTGACCAGCCCAAGAAACACCATAGGGAAGGCCCTCCCCCTCATCCTGATCCTGGCCATAGCGGCGTCAGCGATCCCCACAGCACTGCCAACACACGCGTCGGCGCAGGCGAGCGGCTCACTAGTGCTCCGGGGCGCGACGCCGGTGCCCGAAGGCGACGCAACAAACCCCGATGACCTGACCCTCATCAACGAGTACCTAGCCGTCACGATAGCCGTTGGGTCGACCCCTCCGTGGGGCGTGACGAAGGGCAACATCATGGACGGCGCCCCAATAAAGGACGGGAAGATACTGCAGGACGTCCTAGCCCAGTTCAGCTTCCTCGTCAACGGCTGGGGCAACTGGGCCACGCCCGAGAGCATAGAGGTCCTGCAGAACGGGAGCGGCGCCGCCGTCGTGAGGGTGACTGGGTACTGGAACGACGTGAAGGTAGTCACGACCTACAGGCTCGAGGACGGGAAGAACTACCTCGAGATAGAGACAACAATAACGAATGAGGGCGGCAGCACGTACGACCTAACCACCGGCTACGCAATGTCATTAAGGAGGGGCTGGACCTTCACTCCGGGCTTCGGCACAGGCACCCACTACTCCCCCACACCGAAGGAGGAGCTCGGCGTCCTCGATGACTGGACCAGCGGGTACCACGAAGACTTCGCCGTAGGCCTATGGGCACCGTACTACACCCACCTATCGACCTCGACCTCCTGGGTCGACCCCCTGACCAAGATACGGCTCGGGCCGGGGGAGAGCAAGACCTTCACCGCCTACCTAATATTCGTGCCTGAGGGAAGCACCAACGCCATACTACAGACGATCGCCCAAATCAAGGGCGAGGCCCTGGGCACCGTGACAGGGTCTGTGAAGACAACGGACGGCACAGCAGTGGAGGACCCGATAGCGGTCGTCCTTAAGGACGGGAAGCCGTACTGCTGGGGCATCGGCTCCGGCGGCACATACTCCCTCTACCTACCACCAGGCGACTACAGCATCCACATAGAGGCCAAGGGCTACGGGCCCAGCGGCGACCACGCCGTCACCGTAACGGCTGGCTCTACGACGACGCTAGACATACGCGACGTACAGATACCTGGTAAGGTATCGATAACAGCGTACGATGCGTCGACGAACAAGCCCCTGGATGCCAAGATACTGATCAGCGGCGGCCCGGAGACCATAATTCAGTATCTGAAGACCGACGTAGTCTACACCGACCCCGACAACATAGGGCACGTGACGATAGAGCTAGCGCCCGGAACCTACGACATCAGGGTAGAGCACGGCGCCGGCTTCATATCCAAGCCAGTCGAGTTCCAGGGCGTTAACGTGACATCAAAAGCAGACATCAGCCTCGAGGCAGGCATAAACATCGAGATAGACCCCAACACCTACGGATACTACTCTGCAGACCTCCACCACCACAGCAACATACTAGATGGTAGGACGCCGCCTGAGTACCTAGTAGTAGCGCAGGCGGCGGCAGGCCTCGACTTCGCATTCGTCAGCGACCACGACTCAGTAGCTAACTGGGGCATTATCCAGCAGTACGCCTCAGCCAGGGGAATGCCGTTCATACCCAGCGTCGAGATATCTCCTGCGTGGGCACACTTCAACCCCTACCCCATAACAAACCCCGGCGCCCTCATCTACAGAGGAACGGCTAAGGAGATACTCGAGGCCGCGAGGGCCGCTGGGGCCATAGTGATAAGGATGAACCACCCATACACCGGCTCCGGATACCTCCACGCCATAGAGAACAACATAGTGCCCGGCGGTTACTGGCCGGACTGGGACGTGGCAGAGATCAACGGGAGGTTCGGCAGGGACGACAACGCCACCCTAAAGTACATGATGATGCTGTGGGACCTCGGCATCATGAGGTACATAACCGCCGGGTCAGACACCCACGACATATGGGCCTCACCCTACACCGGCTCACCGAGGGTCTACGCATACATAGAGGGCGAGCCCACGCCAGAGGCATTCGCGATAGCCGAGAAGAACGGCCACACATTCATCACCTACGGCCCCCTCATCTTCCTCCACCCGGTGCCGGGAACGATAATACCGGCCGGCAACGGCAACATCACAGTAACCGCTGACATCCACGCAGTAGACGGCATCAGCAGGGTCATGGTGATCGGCACCGGCGGGCAGAGACTCCTTGACAAGGCCTTCGATAACGCACCCAACAAAGCCACCCTAGACATCAGCATCTCGCCAGACACGCTCCTCACCAAAGGCAAGCAGACCGGTTGGGTCATCGTGATGGTGTGGGACAGCGACGGGGACCTAGCCATAACGAACCCCGTCTGGGTGACTAAGGCGGCGTCGATCAGCGAGAGAACAACCACCCAGACAGTCACCGCCACAACCACGGAGACCGTGACCCAGACAACCACGGAGACAGTCACGGAGTACAGCACCACCACAGAAACGACCACGGTGACGGCCGAGCAGCCGGTAGGCTACCCCGCCACCACGGTGGCCGCCGTTGCCGTGATCCTCCTAATCGCTGGCCTAGCGATAGGGTTCGCTGTGGGGAGGAGGAGGTAGCCCCCGAGCCAGCACCGGCGAATAGGGCTAAGAGGTTTTTACTCATAAAAACCTCTGGACGCGTTACACCGGGGATGAGCACTACTCCCCAGCCTGAGGGATGAAGAAAATTCCTTTAGGCGACCCACTCACGCTGTTCAACCCAGATATTAGGCGATGCCGGTGAGCACGGCCAGGCCTAGGGCCTGCCCCTCCTCCTGGCAACGAGGGCCAGGGCCGTCGCCACCGCAGTGACCGCCACGAGCAACCCAGGCTCGGGGAGGGGGGACGGGGTCCCCTGCACCTCGATGCTGTCGCTACTACCCGTGGGCTGTACCACGACCGAGACAAGAGTGCCGTAGCCCGCCTGCTTGGCCACGTACTGCACTGCCTGCCCGCTGTGGTAAACCCCCGTGACATCCTCGAACGGGGTTAGGAACGTGTAGTTTATGTCCTCCCCCACAGGGCCGGACACGTAGACTACCATGTCGCTGCTCCCCTCCATGACGTATCC
>JALSOP010000058.1 GCA_026986435.1 Desulfurococcales archaeon
CTCTATACTTCTTAAAGAATAGTCCTATTGACAGAATCTTCTCCATCGTTTCCCTACTTATGGTTAAGGGAACTACAGCACTGAGCTTGATCTCTTTCAACGCGGATCCCTGTTGTAGGCTCTGGAACAGGCTTACTTATTAAGTTCGAAGCCTAATCCCGACCCCGTTCTATTTCGTAACTTTATGTAGTACGTCAACAAATATATATGTTGGAGGTGAGGCATACGGCAAAAAACAAGGTACGGATAGCTCATGTAGGACCCCCAGAGGATGTTGTTTACGAAGATGACTATATGGTCATAGACAGAGCACCAACAGATGAGGAGCTGAAGAAGATACTGAAGGAGATAATCCGGGAGAAAGGTAGGCCAGTAACATGGGACGAGTTGAGGAGAGAGCTAAGCGGAATTGCTGGAGAGGATCGACTGAGGAGAGTTCTGACCGACATGATATGGGCTGATGAAGTGGTGGAGATGATAGACGGTAGCTTTGGCCTACCAGGCATGGAGACCATATATGTGCCGAGGCAGATAAAGAAGCGTGTTAGGCCACTAGTACCGCCTAAGTTTAGGGAAAGATGGGGTGACCTAATCGATACGTACGGAAGTATAAGGGCCGCCATAAGAGCACTCGCCCGGGGAAGGGTGAAGATTGCGAAAAGGGAGAAAAAGGTTGTGGCGTACCGCTGAGGGGATGGCGCTAATTGGGTGCGGACGTCTGCTCGGAGAGAATAGTGCGCATAGAGAAGGCTGGGGGTACCTACCTCATAACGACCGATAAGGGCGCTACTGCATTCATACCAATTGACAAGATATGTGACCTCGTGAAGAGATTCGGTCTCTGCTTACCCAAGGACTCTCCTGTAAAGTGTAACTGATTTTTTCTCTTAATAACGCCATATTACTCAGGTGTTCGCTTTTGTGGAAGTCGCTGGGGTTGCCCGAGGGCTTCATAAAGTATATTTTCTACGAGAGGGTCGACGCCATACGCTCCATGATTAGCGGAAAATCAACTGATAAGGAGATTTACTTGGCGTTCACAAGGACCTCTCCCGTCGTGATAACCTATGGTCCAGCAGGGCTCTCTGGCTCCGTCAAGATGGTGGGCTTCATCCCCAGGAAGGAGTACCTTGGTGAGTCTCTCAATGAACTAAGGAGTATTAGGGAAAGGTCGACGGGCAGGGGATTCAGAGGAATAATAAATGACTTCTTGAGGATCGCGTATGACGAGGAAAGGATAGATTTCACCGCCCTAGGGGGCTTGGAGTTGGCGATGAAACATAGCTGGATCAACATAAGGGAGACTCATAAGGCAACCCTCCTATTCTTCACGCCCCCAATAACGTCCTACGAGGTCAGGTGCTCTGTAGAGATCCATGAGGACGGGCCGGTGTGGGAGTACCTGAACCTAATGCACGACGTCTTCCACAGGGTCCCGGGCGAGCCGCCGGGCAAGCACCCTGCTTACGTGTTCAGGTTCGAGGAGATATACGATAACTCAGCGACGAGGAAGGGATTCGGTAGGCTTATATGGAGGAGGTCAGAGACCGCCTGATAACTCGATCACTACGCCGGTCAGGTGCCGCGCTTCCCTAATCACCCAGGACACAGTCCTCGCTACCTCCTCCGGCTCTATGGGTCTGCCTAAGGGCGCTTCCGAGGCCTCTCTCAGGTGGGACTCCCTCATTCTTCCTGACCTCACCCACCCCGGAGCGATCCCCACTACCCTCACTCCTGGCCCCAGCTCCTTAGCCAGCCATGCCACGGCGTAGTCAAGGCCGGCCTTGCTCACTAAGTAAGCTAGTGAGGGCCTCAGGCTCCTGTACAGCCATGGCCTCCTCCTAGCGATCACGTCCGTAAGCACCACAATCACTCCATTATCCATCGCTGCCCCGAGCCTTGATGCTATCACTAGATGTGAGATTAGGTTGATCCTCAAGATCCGTTCGAGGTCCTCCGTACTGACTCCCTCGACACTGCCTTCCTCATAAACGCCGTGTGACAGCACTACTGCCCAGGGAGGCCCCCACTCACTGAGGACGAGGTTCACAAACTCCACAGCGTCCTTGCTGAAGTCGTAGGAGAGGGTGGCGAAGGCGTTGACCCCCTTAAGACCCCTCCCAGCCCTTCCCACGTGGGCTATGACGTCGAAGTGCTTGCTCAGCTCAGCAACTATGGCGGAACCTATGAGGCCCCCAGCACCAGTTACTAGCGCCTTAAGCCTCCCGGGCAAGGCCCTCGATCACCCTCGCAAGGATTAGGCCGTAGAGGGGAGCGGTCAGCGGGTCTGTCCTGATCCTTAGCTCAGCGAACTTCGTCGCGGCTGTGAGGGAGAGAGACTTGATGTGCTTTAAGGAGTACTCCTCGACGTCGGTCTGAACGACCAGCACCCTATTGATGAAGCGCACGACCTCCGACACTGCGGAGGGCCTGACCAATAATCTCCTGGCCCCCAGGCTCCTCGAGTAAGCCAGTGCCTCAGCAACTGCCCACAGGGTGGGGGTGGCGGTCACTATGTACGGCTCGCGGACGAATGACGCCAGCCTGCCCAATACCCTCTCGTAATGCGATATGAGGTCGTCAACGACTTCCTCGAGGGTTAGGGCCTCCTCTGAGACCCTGGAACGCCTGACCTCAGGCCCCTTCCCGGCCCCGGAACCCGCCAGCGCTATGGATACGAGTGAAGCGAGAAGCCACGGTCCCTCACTCGGCCCGAGATCGATGAATGAGACGTTCTCGAGCTTCGCCCGTATGACCTCCGGTAACGGGGTCGGTGCCGCTACCGCTATCCTGTGACCGGTCCACCTGAGCTGGTCCAGGAGTATGTTTAGCTCGGTTAAACCCGCCGGTGACACGAACACTATGACTGGCTTCTCCCTCCCCTCGTCGTATGGTGCTACATAGTAGTTCAGCATGAGGTCGTCCACGGCGACGGCGTTAATGCCTAGGCTACTCATCACTGACGCCGCGTACGTTGATTGCCCGACATACGGGCCAGCAGACGTGACTATCACTGATGTGACGTCCCGGAGGAAGGACTTTAGAGTCTCGGCCGCTTCTTTCCCCCTCCTTACCGCCTCCCGAACCCAGGCCCTTAATCCCTTCATATGAGGGCCTCCCTTAGGGCCTCTTCGCACCCGCACCCGGGCCTCTCCCCAGGCTTGGGTATCTTGGGTATCACGAGTCTCAGGAGCTTCTTAGCCTTCTCAACATTCTCCGCCATGACCTTGGCGACCTCCTCAGCCGTCACCGGCTTCTCGGCCCACACGTCGTAGTCCGTCACCATGGCTATGGTGGCGTAGTGTATCTGGGCCTCCCTAGCGAGCACGACCTCCGGAACCAGGGTCATCCCGATTATGTCGGCCCCGAACATCCTCCACAGCCTTGACTCGGCCCTGGTCGAGAACCTCGGCCCCTCGATACATACGTAGGTACCGCTCCCGTGGTACCTTATCCCGGCCTCCTTAGCTGCCTCGGTGAGGAGCTTCCTCAGTGTCGGGCAGAACGGGTCAGCCATGCTCACATGCGCTACCACAGGGCCCTCGAAGAACGTGTACTCCCTTTTCTTGGTCATGTCTATGAACTGGTCCGGGAAGACTATGTCGCCGGGCCTGTAGTCCTCCCTAAGTGAGCCGACTGCACTGACTGCTATGACCCACCTCACACCGAGGGATTTCAAGGCCCAGATGTTGGCCCTGTAGTTTATCTTGTGCGGCGGTATCTTGTGTCCTCGTCCGTGCCTCGGTATGAACGCCACCCTCCTGCCCTCAAGGGTGCCCACGATGACGTTGTCGGAGGGCCTGCCGTAGGGCGTGTATATCTTGAACTCCCTCGCATCCCTCACTATCTCCGGGTCGTAGAGGCCTGAACCGCCGATGATCCCTATCTCAGCCCTCGCCTCCCTGGGAATAGGTGCGAGCAATCGTCCCACCGCTTAGGTTATGAGCCACTGCCTAAATCAGTAATGGTGCCCCGGAGACTTGGTAGAGACAGCAATAGTGCCTCTCAGGTGGGGTGCGGTAGCGCACTACTTCGGCACAGTGCTGGCCCTAATAGGCCCCGTTTCAGCACTCCCCGCGCTCTTCGGCATATGGGACGGGACTGCCCCACCCTTCGTCGTTGGTGCTGCCCTCACCCTCATCATCGGTCTGCTTCTCATGAAGGCTGAGGCGGAGGGTATGGGTTTCAAGGAGGCTATGGCCGTTGCTGCCCTAACCTTCCTCTACCCCGCCATCCTCCTGGGTACGGAGATATGGGCGCTCGGTTACCCTGCGATTGACTCCTTCTTCGAGGGCGTCTCGGCCATAACTACGACGGGGTTAACGACGTTCTCCCCGGACGAGATATCTCCATCGATACACTTCGCGAGGTCGCTCTACCAGTGGGTTGGGGGGATAGGCTTTGCCGTATTCGTTATACTCTTCCTAACGAGGCCCGGAACAGCGGCGCACAGACTCCTAACGGTGCATATCTCCGACAAGGTTTCCCCAACGGCGAGGAAGAGCGTGATGCTCCTCACAGGCATATACGTGGGCATAACCGCGGTGTCGGGGCTTCTCTACCTCCTCAGCGGCGAAGCCCCTTACGATGCACTCATCCACGCGCTAACAACGGCATCAACTGGAGGGTTCTCAACACATCCCCTGCTTCCTCCCGGTGCTGTGCCGGCGGCGATCGTTATGATGGCCATTAGTGCACAGTCATACACAACCTACTATAGGGCCTTAGCTAAGAAAGACCTGGCAGTTCTCATGAGGGATTATCAGCTCATCTCATTCGTTATAGTGATAATAGCCACAGCGCTCATACTTCTAGCATCAGGCTGGGGCATCTCCCCGGGCAATGCATTCCTGGTTGCGTCATCAGCCGCATCAACAACCGGGTACTCGAGCGTTGATATCTCTCGTTCGCCTGATTCCGCCAAGTTCCTCCTCTCAGCAGTAATGCTTGTTGGGGCATCCCTTGGCTCCACAGGCGGGGGCTTCAAGCAGCTCCGCTTAATCATCGTTGTGAAGGGGCTGAAGCGCTCGATTATCAGGTATCTCCTCCCCAAGCACGCCGTCAAACCTGTAAGGCTCGGTGGTCAGGTCATTGATGAGGAGGAGATAGGCTTTGCTATGACCCTAGTCCTCGTATATGTAATCATAGTTTTCGTATCAGCGCTGGCGTTCACCCTCCACGGCTACAGCTTGAGCGACTCACTCTTCGAGACGAGCTCGGCCCTCGCCACGACGGGATTGTCTGCTGGCCTAACATCGCCTAACTTACCAGGCGCTCTAAAGCTGGTCTTGATGGTCGACATGTTACTGGGGAGGCTCGAAGTATTCCCATATCTAGCGCTGCTCCATCCGAGGAACTATTTGAGGCGATAGGGATATTTAGTTGGTTAAGCCGGAGGTTTACGGGTTATTCTTGAGGGTCAGACTCTACGGGATACTGAAGGACATAGTAGGGCCGGAGGTCAAGATCGGTACTGACAAGCCCCTCACGGTTCGGGAGCTTCTAGCATTGCTCAACGACATGAGCGGCGGGGGCCTAGGAGAGTGGCTAGATAAGGTGCGGGTAGCAGTGAACGGCGAGGTCGTTGAATCCGATGAAGCCATCATAAGACCGGGTGACGACGTAGCACTGCTACCGCCGTCTGCCGGTGGTTGAGTTGAGGAGGGTTCTCGTAGGTATAGTGCGTGAGGAGGTCGACGTAGGCAGGATCGTGGAGGGGTTCAAGCCCCTCGGTAAGGAGGGTTACGGAGCCATAGTGATCTTCGTGGGGGTCGTGAAAGGGGTCGTCGACGGTCTGGGCGTTGAGGAGCTCAGGTACGAGGCATACGAGGAACTCGCCGAGAAGGTGCTCGCGAGGATAGCTGAGGAGGAGATGAGGAAGCACGAACTAGGAGCCGTGGCGATATACCACAGGGTGGGGGATCTTAGGCCGGGTGACACGACGGTCTACATAGTCGTCGCTGCTAGGGGGAGGAGGGAAGGCTTCGCCGCCGCTGCGGAGATACTTGACAGGGTGAAGCATGAGGCACCGGTTTATAAGCTCGAGGTACGTGAAGACGGCGAGTTCTGGGTCATAGGTGACGGTGAGAGGGTGCCGAGGCCTCCTAGGCCCCGCGGCCCTTGACCTTCCTCACGACCCTGATGAACTCTATCTTCGTGTTGGGGTATTGGCCGGCCTCGTCCTTCTCGTACTTCTTCACCACATCCCAGATGTTCAGGAGCGCTGCCGCCACGGCGGTCAATGCCTCCATCTCCACACCGGTCTTGGCTGTCGTCACAACCTCTACCCTGGCTAACACGCCGTCTTCACGGACATCGAATTCCGGCTTCACGGAGGTTATCGGTATGTTGTGTGCGAGCATCACTATGTGAGGTGTGTTCTTCACGGCCATTACCGCCGCTAGGGCCGCTATGCTCAGGGGGTCACCCTTCTCCACCTCCCCCCGCCTTATCCTCTCTACGGTCTCTCTCCTAAGCTTGATGAAGCCCTCTGCAACCGCCACCCTGATCACGTCCGGTTTATGGGTGATGTCAACCATCCGCGGGGTTCTCTGCACCCGTCCTCACCCCAAATTCCTTAGTAGGGATCTTCTTGAAGAACGGTTCCCTCGCATCGACGGCTTTCCGGAACACCTTTATTAGTGCGTCCCTGTCCCTCGCCTTGATCGCTGGGAGTGCGTCTATGTAGTCCTGCCTGTATATGCATGTCTTGAATCTCCCGTCGGGCGTCATCCTTATCCTGGTGCAGGCGGCACACAGTTCGGGGTTGCCGTAGCCCTTAATCACGTAGACCGAGATCCCTTCGGGCATTCTGTACACTGTCCTGTTCTGGAAGGGTAGTCTCTCAACCCTCACCGCCTTCTCGGCGAGCCACTCCTCTATTGGGGCGACGTCCGCGTGGAGCCTCTTCCACTCATGGAACCCCATCCCTATCGGTATGAGTTCGATTAGGTTGATGTCGGCCCCAACCTTTATGGCGAACCTGACAAGATCCTGTAGCTCTCTCGAGTTATGCTTTAGGATGACGACGTCGAACTTTATGGGTAGTCCGGCATCGACGGCTGCCCTAACACCCTCAAGTACCTGCTCGAGCCTACCCCTGGTTATTTCTCTGAACACTGAAGGGTTGAGGGAATGGAGGCTTATGTTAAGCCTAGCAAGACCGGCCTCCGCGAGGCCTGAGGCGAAGTGCTTTAGGAGAGAGCCGTTTGTCACCATAGATACCTCTGCGTGCGGGGATATCGCCCTAACTATCTCAACTATGTCCCCCCGAACAAGTGGCTCCCCACCAGTGAGTTTGACGTACTTCACGCCGACGCTCGATAGCACCTCGGTGAGGAACCCTATCTCATCTGGGCTCATCTCGTACTCTGGTGACTTAAGTATCCCTTCCCTATGGCAGAATATGCAGTCGTGGTTGCACCTATTTGTGACGCTGAGCCTTAGGTGCGTGACCGGTCTACCGAATCGATCGACAAAGGGCCCTATCTTAGGCACCAAGACCTGATCGTGTCAAATCGTATTAATTGTTTCCTCACCCTACGTGATGGTGTCATCGAGTGCGCGTGATCGTAGCAGGCGGAGGCGCGACGGGGAAAGCGATAGCGGAGGCCCTGATCAGTGAGGGTCACGAGGTCGTGATCATAGAGAAGGATAAGGTGGTTGCCGATGCTCTTGCCTCAGAGCTGGACTGCTCGGTGATACACGGCGACGCCGCGTCGCCCGAGACGATCAAGGAGGCGGGCGTCGAGCACGCTGACGCCGTCGTAGCGGCGACAGGGAGCGACAGGGACAATATCGTGGCGGCCCTGGTGGCGAGGCACTTGGGCGCTAAGAACGTGATAGTTGTTCTGGAGGACGACACATACGCCGACGCATTACAGGCTCTCGGCGTCGATAAGGTCATAATACCGCAGAAGCTGGCGGCGATCCAGACAATAGCCCTCCTCTTTGAGGAGGTTAGCCTCAACTTGAGCGACCTCCTGAGGCATGGAGCGAGATTCTTTATAGTGCCTGCGGGCGAGGAACTCGACGGGTTGAAAGTCTCTGACCTCACGGTCGAGGGTGTATCCCTGGTCGCCGGTATTTATAGAGGCAAGGAATTCGTGATACCTACCGAGGACACACAGATAAAGAAAGGAGACGAGGTACTCATAGTGACTAAGGAGGGGATGCTCGCCGACGTACTCAAGAAACTGGACAAGTTAACCAAGCACGGACATGGTTAGGCCTCAGAGCACTCACAAGAGCAGTCACTGATCTCGCACTCAAGACCACCGCTCTCAACACACTCCTCAGCAGCCGACGAAGCCTCCTCAACAGAACCAGCTACGATCTCAACTTCGCAATCACATCGACAGATGAACTTCATTCTACAACCACCATACATATCCTCCGTAGATGCTGTTTTAGGTTTATTACGTAGCTATATGCGATTTAAACCAGTCAATCATAGGTAGTCAGCTCATCCTCTGGAGCGTTTCGATAAATGATGGTTAGGTATGGTGAAGATAAGGCCCTTAATAATCGTGGTGCTATTGCTGAAAACCTAGCAACGTATGGTGCGGGGGGTGGGATTCGAACCCACGCAGGCCTACGCCATCGGGGCCTAAGCCCGACCCCTTTGACCTGGCTCGGGCACCCCCGCGCCGTAAGTGTCTATGCTGGGGGTGTTATAGGTTTAATCTCGCCTTGGCACAGCGTGCCAAGGGTAAAAATAGGTGTTTGTTACTCTTTCTCGGGTAGCAGTTTGTCTTGAAGGTAGCGGAGCGAGAAGCTGGAGAAGCTATACAGGATCTTCCCCTGGCCCGAGGAGGTAGGGAGCGAGAGGCTAGCTGATAGGTTAAGAGAGGCCAGGCGGCACTTCGAAATACTCGTCACCCACCCTTGGGTGAAGGAGGCTGTTAGGGGCGCTGAGGCAACTATTGTGGATGTGTGCGGTGGGGTCGGCGTTGGCGGGGTGGCGCTTGCCTTGGTGCTTCGGGGCATGGGAATAGGAATAAGTATCAGGCTCGTCGTGGTCGACCTCCGGAGGACGGCACTGGAGAGAGCGAAGGAACTCAGCGGGGAGGTACTCGGCTCCGAGGCAGAGGTCGTTGAGGCGGACGCTACCGAGGTTCACAAGCATATCTCTGGCGCCAGCATGGCCCTGATGTTCGGTTACACATCACCTCACTTCTGCCCCTACGAACTCCTCCGACTAACGACTAGCGTGGCAGCCTCGCTGAAATCCTCTGGAGTGTTTGTGCTAGAGGAGCACGACAGGTTCGGCGACATACTGATGAGGATAGGGTACAGGTACGTCGTGCCAGAGCACGCCGACGAAGACATGATAACCCTCTCAATACACTCACGCTACGACCACCTAAGGGGGATGACAGAGAGTTTTCGTGAAGCTACCGGACTACGAGGCGGCAAAGATGCCAGTAAGGCTCTGGGATCTCGCAGGCATAGCGGCGACGCTGTGGGCCGGATTCAGGGATGTTGACTTCCTCCCAATAAGGACGGCGAGGAGCGGGTTCCTCATAGCTAGGGAGCCAAGGGGGCTTGACCCAGAGGAGTTCTCCGAGGACCCAAGAATCATTAGGAAGGCTGATTAAGCGCCCTCAGTAGCGGCCCTGATCTCGTCACGCCCGAGGCCACGGCATCGGCGGCGTATATGGGTAGGGGGATCGGTGAGGTCACCTGATAGTATCTCATGACGTCAGCAGCGCTAACTAAATCCGTGCCTACAGGGAGCACGTGCTTGGCGCCCCATGGGCTGGGTAGTGGGCGGGATGAGGTGAAGGCTTTCTTAATGACTAAGTACCTCTCCTTAGCGTCGCTGAAGTGCTTCTCCAGCGCCGCCCAGATCCTCTCGAGGTTGAGGGGGTGCCTGAAGAAAACGATCACGGGCACGCCTAGCGCTTCATTAACCTCCCATGGATCCACGATGTTAAAGCCTGCGACGATGACCGAGTCAAGCATCACGTAATCCATGTCCCCGAGCCTCTCAAGGGCTCTGACACAGACTTCGGTACCGTCCTTCCCGTCGACGGTGACGGGCTCGAGGACAGCCCTCATCGGCTGGTGCCCGTGAAAAGAGACGGCGGCGAGGACTGTTCGGGAACCCCTAACCTCCTTGTAGGATGGGGGGAAGTACCCGTCGTCAACGCCGGCGACGATCAAGCCAGCACCTCCCTCAAGCCCTCCTCAACGCTCAACACCTTCTTCACCGTATCCGGGCTCACCGTTAAGGCAATCACCCTGGTCTTGCCGTACCTGCCTTTACTGATTACCCTTGCAGTGACGATCCCCAGCATGTCTAGCTCACCCACGAGATCCGAGACCCTCCTCTGCGTGACCGGCTCAGTCCCCAGAGCTCTGCATATCTGCCTGTAAGCTATGTAGAGGTCTCCCGTCGACTGGGCTTTTCCGCCGAGGATGAGTAGTGCCGCTAGGACAAGCTTGCCGTGGTAAGGGAGGGTCTTGATGACCTCGCTCACGGTGTCGAGCTCGATCTCCTGCCTCGCCCTTTTCACGTGGTCGACTGTCACTCTCTCAGCGCCCTCTCTCTCAGCTATTTCGCCAGCAACCCTGAGCAGGTCGAGGGCCCTCCTAGCGTCTCCGTGCTCCTTCGCCGCAACAGCCGCGCAGTACTCTATGACTCCAGGGGCTAAAGTGCCTGGCCTGAACGCCATCTCAGCCCTCTCCATCAGGATATCAGTTAGTTGCTCTGCCGTGTATGGTGGGAAGACCAGCTCGACCTCGCCGAGGCTCGACATAACCCTCGCATCGAGGCGCTCGACGAAGCTTATGTCGTTTGTTATTCCTATCAGCGTCACCTTTCCCCGCTTCAGCTCTCCGTTGATCCTCGTTAGCCTGTAAAGGAGTTCGTCTCCATGCTTCTTGACGAGGAAATCTATTTCGTCCAAAACCACAACAACTACTCTGCCGAATTCATCGATCGCCGCCTTAACCCTTGAGAAGACCTCGGCTGTTGAGAGGCCAGTGAATGGCACCCTCTCACCTAGGGCGTCAGCTATCCTGGCGAGCACTCTGTACGTGGTGTCGTCGTGTCTGCAGTTCACGTAGACGTAGGTGAAGCCAGTTCCCCTGCCCTCCACGTACTCCTTTATTTTCATGAGGACATACCTTGTGACGGCGGTCTTGCCCGTGCCCGTGAGGCCGTATATAAAGACGTTGCTGGGTCTTTCTCCCCTCACTAGTGGGGCAAGTATCTGGGTTAGTCTACGGATCTGTTCTTCCCTATGCGGGAGTTTCTCGGGGACGTAGTCGGGTCTCAGCACCTCCCTATTAACGAATACTGACTTGCTGAGCCTCATGAGCTCCTCAAGCACTATGTCCTCTGGGGTCACTCCACCAGCACCAAAGGAAATAGTGGTCTAGGTAGGTGTTAAAGCCGCGGGCTCAAACCTCCTCATACCACGTGAGGATGTTGAAGATCACAGGTATTATCGCGGACGTCATCAGCGAGACACCTATTATTGAAGTGTAGAGCTGCGGCCCTATCACCCCGTAGCTGAGTGCGAGGAGGGCCAGGGCTGGCTCGATGGAGCCCCTCACGTTCATGGCTATGCCTATCGCGAGGGCCTCCTTGTACCTCCCACGGATTATGTGAGGTAGTGACGACCCAACGGTCTTGCCGATTATGGCTAGCGCGAGTATCATCCCGAAGGTCGGGGTCATTAAGTAGGAGACGACGGTGGCGTAGCCGACGAACACGAAAAATATCGGGGCAACGAAGAGGTCGAGGACCGTGGTCACCCTGCTCATGAGCTCCTCAACCCTGACGGTGTAGACCAGTGTCGGGTCATGTATGAGCCTGAGGGTGCTTAGCACCAGCCCTGCAACGTATGCGCCCATTATGTCGCTTATGCCCGTGACCCTCGCGGCGACCAAGGTGCCGAAGAATATGAGTGAGGCGAGCATGACGAACATGTCCCACTCAATCACTAGCCTGTATATCCTGGAGGAATTCTTGACAAAGATGAAGTAGGCGGCGAGCAGGAACGCTGCCATGAACCCGGTTATCTTGAGAAGGTCTGTGCCGACGCCTGCGACGTCACCGGAGATCACCCCGGCCAGGAGTGACATGAACACTATGGCCACTATGTCGTCCATGAAGGACGCCATGATCAGCACCCTCTTGAACTCCTCGCTCACGCCGTAGGAGTGGTGAAGCATTATCACGACCACCTCAGTGGCGGTGTTCCCAAGTGATATGCCGACGACGAGCGATGGGAGGAGGCCGAAGCCCGCCCACGTCATGGCAGCGACCGTTATGCCGACTGTGAAGCCCACGCCTATCAAGGTTGTCTCGAGGGCGAGGCCTAGGTAGCTCCTAAGCCCCTTAAAGTCTACGTTCAGTCCTGTGTAGAATAAGAGGAGGAGCAGGGAAAAGGTTATGAGCTGCCCTTCCGTGACATCCTGCACCAGCCCCAGCACTGAAGGCCCGAGGAGTATACCGGTGAAGATATAGGCGGCTATGGGCGGGACACTCACCCTCCTTAAGACGAATGCGATGGCGTTGGCGATGAAGACCGAGAAAGCGATCAGGTAAAGCTCCATCGGGCCATCACTTTCTCAGGCCCGCTCACTCCTCAGCCGTAGGAGGAGGCTACTACTAGGTCTACTGACCTGATGACGCCCTTGTTCTGCTCTATCGTCTGCTTAACGTCATCGAAGTCGAACTCATCTCCCTGCACGGTCACGAGCATAGTTATTGTCTCGGTGTCCGTCTCAGTTACCTTGATGATTACCTTCTTAACCCCCTCCACCTTGGCTATGGACTCGGCTAGGTCGACTATTGAGGGGCCCTTAATTGGTTTCATTACGTCGAGGACGACCGAGTTTAAGGGCACCCGTCCTCTCACCACCACTGAAGATGAGTCATAATTAGGATTATTACGGTTTCCCCATCACTTAATCCTTACCCTATTGACTTTCTTAGCCGCCCACCTGTACCTCCTCATTCTCTTAGACCTGCCGAAGCCGCAGGCGGCGCAGTACCCCTTAGCAACGTTGAAGGCGTGCCTGCCGCACCTCCTGCACCTTATGTGGGTCTTCGACCTCCCGTGCTTACCCATCGACGGCGTTCCCTTACCCATGGGGACTCACCCCCTCAGAGCCTCCCCGCGGGGGACACGAATATGACGTTCTCCCCCCTGATAATGACTGTTCCGAGCCTCTCGGTCTCGCCGCCCTCCTTTATGGCGTCCGCCTCCTCAAGCACTATGTTTAGGTGTATGTCGAATGACCTGAGCTTGCCCCTCAAGAGCTTGTTACCCCTTAGCTTGACCAGCACTATCCGCCCCAGGTTCTCCTCGAGTAGCCTCTGTGCGGCATCACTCATTTCATGTCCCAGTCCTAGCCTGCTGGGTGGTTTAAAAGCTGTTCCGTCTATTTCCTCGGTGGTTGCGTGCCGTACCAGCTCATGAGGAAGAAGGATGTTCAGCGCCTGAGGAAGAGGCTGTGCGAGGAGTACCCGGGGATATGCCCAGTGATAGAAGAGACGAGGAGAGGGGCTTTTGCGGTGATTGAGAAGCCGAGGGCAAAGGTCTATATAATCGGTTCCCTGACGGCGGCGTTCGAGTTCGAGGGGAAGCTATACCCAACACTCATAGCGGTGAGGATGGCAGGCATAGAGGCCCTACCCTACGCCATAGTTGATGACGGTGCAGTAAAGCCGCTCCTAAACGGGGCAGACGTGATGGCGCCCGGGATAAGGGAGCACTCAGGCTTTCAGCGCGGGGACGTCGTCGCAGTGTGGAGGCTCGACAGGAAGACACCGCTCGTCGTCGGTGTGGCTCTGATGAGTTCAGAGGAGATCAACGAGAAGAGAAAGGGAAAGGCGATAAAGAACGTGCATAGGGCAGGCGACGGCATATGGCAGGCGTGCCTCTCTCTGATGAGGGAATTCACCAAAAGTTAATAAGGTACAATCCATGAGGAGAAATCGGGCCGGTAGCTCAGCCTGGAAGAGCGCTCGGTTGGCATCCGAGAGGTCCCGGGTTCAAATCCCGGCCGGTCCACCAAACCTGGCGTCTACAGAGACCGCTTAGTAACCACATATTTCCTCCTAGCACCCACTTAGCTCAGGTGGGGTAGCACGGCCGAATACTCAGTCCTGCTCAAGGGCGTTGTCAAAAAGTTCGGTAAGGTCACGGCACTGAACGGCCTCGACTTCGCTGTACGGGAGGGCGAGGTGCACGGTCTCATAGGGCCGAACGGGTCCGGCAAG
>JALSOP010000059.1 GCA_026986435.1 Desulfurococcales archaeon
CCCGATAAGGTTGTGGAGCACCGGTATGACGCAGCTGTACGTTCTGTCTAGGGGCCTGCCCGTCAGTCCTCTTTACGCGTCAGGGTTTTACAGGGTAGGGTGCTATATCTGCCCTTCCCTAAGGTCCTGGGAGTTATGGCTTCTCATGAACGATGATGCTGTTCGGGAGGGGGTTAATGAGGGTTTGTTGGGGGAGTTTCTCAGGCGCCGTCTGGGGGGCGTATGACGCCCTTCTTCACAAGCAGTGAGAGGGACTTCCTCAGGACGCGCCTGATGATCCGCCTGTTCGTGGGAGAGCCCGTGGTCTCTAGGGCGACTTGCCTTATGGACCGGCCCCTAGCCAGCTTGTCGAGGAGGTTCCTCTCCTCAGCACTCAGTTCCTCTCTTAGGTACCTGAGGGCCAGCCTAGCTATGTCCTGCGGCTTCAGGCCGTAGTACGGGTCCTCGGACGCTAGTTCGTCGAATCGCTGAATCACTTCTAGCTCTATTATGGTGACTAGGTCGTCGTCACTTATGTCACCATAGACCCTCCTTAGCTCCCGGAGGAGTTCTTCCCTGGACCTGAAGCCGTCGAGCCTGGCCTCCTTATCGCCCAGCTCCCTCACCCTCTTGTAGTACACCCTCACGATCTTCGCCTTAGCTATGGGCCTCCCCCAGCTGTGTATAATGACCTCGTCGTACCTCGGCACTACCTTACCCAGCCTTATCGTTGCCCTCTTCTCCCCCCTTAGCAGTAGCCTAGCGTACTCGCCCCTCACCATCAGGTGTCTGCGGAGATAGACAGTCCGCCTGCTCCCCATTACCTCCCCTCTGCACTTATCACCTAGTAAGCCCGATTTAATCGGTGCCTCCTTGTTGCGTGATAGCGAGGGTACCGCATGTTATGAGTTCAGGCCCGAGTCTGAGGGCATCGGCTGTCTCTGGAAGCACGTCCCCTCACTCCCCGAGGATGTGGGCAAGGTCAGGGGTGCGAGAGCCGAGGCTAAGGGCGAGGTCCTAAGGGTGTTCTTCCGGGTGTTCTCGGGAGGTAGGCTGAGGAGGTTCGTGGCGGAGATCGACAGATCCGGGGGCTCCATCGTCACGTACGGTGATAAAGTCGAGGAAGTCGTTCAGCAAGTTCTTGAGGAGGCAAAGAGGGTAAGGCCATCCTCGCTTAAGGAATTCATTGCCGTCCTCGTGAACGGCGTCCAGTCTATCTATCACGACGAGCTGGCGGAGATAGATGCGATGGTTGAGAACATTGTGCCGAAGCTCATGAAGGGTGAGAAGGGGAGGGACGACTTCACGAGGATATACCATAGGCTGAGGAACCTCCACAGAGCGGTTCACGACCTCATATTCTTTGCTGAGAGGGCGGAGGGCTTCCTCGGCCTGGGCACGGTGCTCTCTAGCGGCCCGACGTACTTCGAGGGGATGGTCTCGACCACCCTCGACAGGTTCATGGATCTGTTCATGCTGTACTACACGGTAGTTGGCGAGAAGACTAACAGGGTCGTCACGAGGCTCACCGTCATATCGTCGATATTCCTGCCCCTCACCCTCATAGCGAGTATATACGGGATGAACTTCCGCTATATGCCAGAACTCTATATCCCCTGGGCATACCCTGCAGTCCTAGCGGGGATGTTCACCATAGCCCTCGCACAAGTAATTTACTTCCGAATGAAAGGGTGGCTTTGACGATGATGTCAGATGAGCCTCCACCGGTTCTGACGAAAGGATTAACCGTTGTCAAGGAAGAGTAAGCGGGGCGGGTTGTTGAGGGTAGCCCTGGTCCTGGCTCTGGTGGTCACCGCCTTAGCTGTGCTGGTGATTACCGAGCCCGCCAGCGCTGGCGAGGGGGCCGTTGTGGTGGTTCTGGACGGCCCGATAGATGCTGGTGCAGAGCACCTCGTGTTGAGGGGTATTGAGGAGGCGTCTTCCCGTGGCTGGGCCCTTGTGCTGGAGATCAACACTTACGGAGGATACCTCGTCTCCGCTGATAGGATAGTCGAGATGATCAAATCATCTGGGCTCGAGTGCGCCACGTGGATCCCGCCAGGGGGTAAGGCCGTCTCCGCTGGCGCCCTCATTGCCCTGGGGTGCGGGAAGATATACATGGGTAAGGGCTCCGTCATAGGTGCGGCGGAGCCGAGGCCAGCGGATGAGAAGGTTGTGAGGTATGTGGAGTCCAGGTTCGCGTCCCTTGCTGAGGAGGCTTTCGGCGGTGACGAGGAGCTCGTGCAGATAGCTAGGTCATTCGTTACGGAGAACAGGGTACTCACGTATGAGGATGCCGTTGGTGTGGGTTTTGCTGAGCCTGCCGAGACCCTTCAGCAGGTGCTGGCTGGGGTGGGTGCCGGCGACCACGTCACGCTTAGGCGCGGGGCTGTCGAGGACATCCTGTCAGTTATCACGACGCCTGCCGTGAGCGCCTTAATGATTAACCTCGGGTTCTTCATGATACTCGCTGAGATATTCCAGACGGGGTTCCAGGGCTACGCCGTCGTCGGCTTCGTTCTCCTCGTCCTCGGCCTTTACGGCATGTACGTGGTACCCGCACCCCTAGCTATAATCGCCTTACTCGTCGCAGGTGCCGCCCTACTCGCTATCGAGGTCTTCACCCCCGGCTTCGGCGTATTCGGCATATCCGGTGCTGTGCTCACAGCCGCCGCGGTGGCGTGGGCGCTCGCCACCCAGCCGCCTGAGACGAGGTCAGGGGCTCAGATAGCTTTGTTGGTGGGGCTCTCCATGCTCGGGGCCCTCATGGGCTACATAGTCTACGAGGCAGGCAAGATAAGGAGGCTGAAGAAGCTCACACTGAGTGAGGCGCTTGTGGGGAAGAGGGGCGTTGCCAAGACACCTCTCAGTGAGTCCAGGGCCGGCGTCGTACACGTAGCTAAGGAGGACTGGACCGCATACTCAGTCGAGGGAGAGATCGGGGCTGGTGAGGAGGTGGAGGTCGTCAAGGTCGACGGCCTGATCCTCTATGTGAGAAAGGCTAAGAGAACTAAATCTTAAGCTCCTAAAAGGCCTTACTTAAGGGGTGATTGCTTCGGTAGACCCCGTCTCAGCAACCATACTAGCCATCTTCGCGCTAATCATAGCGGCTGTTGTAGCAACACACATTAAGATAGTGCCCGAATACAAGAGGCTCGTCATCTTCAGGCTAGGTCGAATGATAGGCGTTAAGGGCCCGGGCATAGTCTTCCTAGTGCCCCTCATCGACAGGGGGATCTACGTCGACCTGAGAGAGGCCGTCATAGACGTCCCGCCGCAGACATGCATCACGAAGGACAACGCACCCGTCGAAATCGACCTCCTCATATACCTCAAGGTCTTCGACCCAGCCCTCGCGGTGACCTCGGTGCAGAACTACGTCACCGCCTCTGTCGGGATAGCTGTCACGACACTCAGGGCGATAGTCGGCGACCTAGACCTCGATGAGGTGCTCGCAAAGAGGGAGTACATAAACAACACACTGAGGGCTAAGCTTGACGAGGTAACGGATAGGTGGGGCATCAAGGTCACGTCGGTCGAGATAAAGGAGATCAAGCCACCGGCAGACGTGCAGGAAGCGATGATCAAGCAGATGGCGGCTGAGAGGAACAAGAGGGCCATGATCCTCGAGGCGGAAGGCAAGAAGCAGGCAGCGATACTGGAGGCAGAGGGCTACATGGAGTCGAGGATAAAGAGGGCTGAGGGAGACAGGAAAGCCGCCATCCTCGAGGCCGAGGGCCGGGCGAAGGCACTCGAGCTGATCAACGAGGCCGCCATGAAGCTCTCGCCAAACGCCATGACGCTCCAGTACTTCGAGGTGCTTAAGGAGATAGCGTCATCCCAGTCAACGAAGATCCTGCTCCCCATGGAGGTCACTAAGGCATTAGAGGCGATCGAGAAGATCCTTAGGTGATGCGTCATGGCGCTAGAAGAGAGCGTGAGGAGAGCCAGGTTAGCCGCTGTGAGAAGGGCCATAGAGATAGTTAGGAAGGAGGGCCCCGAAGTCATAGGCGTGGGCACGGGCTCCACGACAGCCCTCTTCATCGAGGAGGCCCACAGGGCCGGGGTACTGAGGGGGAAGGTGCTCGTGCCCTCATCCATAGACACCATGCTGCGCCTTGCGGGCCTCGGATACGCCGTCACCGACCCCGGAAGCGTTGAGGCCGTCGACGTGTACGTGGACTCGGCCGACCTAGTGGATAAGTCGGGCACCGTAATCGTGAAGGGGGGCGGCGGGGCTCTCACAACCGAGAAGATAGTGATGAGCTCGTCTAGGAAAGCGATCATCGCGGTTGATTATAGGAAGGTCGTTGATGAGGTCGGTGCCGGGATGGCGGTGCCGGTTGATGTGCTCCCCAAGGCACTTTGCTTCGTGCTGAGGAGGCTGAGGGAACTCGGCTTCGACGCTTCCCCGAGGCAGGCAGAGAGGAAGAAGGGGCCGGTCGTGAGTGACGTGGGCGGCATCATAGTTGATGCTGTGATCGGTGAGGGCATGACCCCGGAGGAGGCGGCCTACGCCATATCCTCTGTGCCCGGGGTCATCGAGCACGGCCTCTTCATTAGGATGGCCGACACTGTCCTTATAGGTAGGGCTGATGGGTCTGTGACAGAGTTACCTGGCATGCGTGTGTGCCAGGGAAGAGGCTAGTCAAAGGTGGGGGTCTCTACCTCACCGCTCTTTTTCCTCATGATGTACTCGTACGCCGAGAGAGCCGCTACGGCCCCCTCAGCGGCCGCCGTCACTACCTGGTCGAACTTCTTCTTGCAGGGGCCTGCGGCACAGTCTCCGGCGGCGTAGATGCCTTCGATGCTGGTCCTCATCTCCTTATCCACGAGGGCGTGGCCCTTCTCATCAGTCTCGATCCCTATTCTCTGGAAGAACTCCTTCGGGGGCTCCGACCCTATCTCTATGACCACGCCATCCAGCTCTACCCTCTTCTCTTCCCCTGTCTTCACGTTCTTGACCCTCACCCACTCAACCTTCTCCTCACCACCTATCTCAACAACCACGTGGTTGAGTACAAGCTCGATCTTCGGGTCCTGCGTCACAAGCTTCACATACACCGGGAAAGCCCTGAACTTTTCCCTTCTGTGTATTAGGTACACCTTGTTGGCGTAGGACGAGAGCAGCACCGCCGCCTGGAGAGCTGAGTTACCGCCGCCCACGACCGCCACGACCTTACCCCTGAACATCGGTGCGTCGCAGGGTGCGCAGTATGTGACTCCCCTGCCGCTGAGCCTGTCCTCCCCTGGGACACCTAGCTTCCTCCTCTTGCTCCCGACCGCGAGTATGACTGCCTGGGCAACGAACTCCTTCCCTCTCCTAGTAACTATTTTGAACGTGCCGTCGCCGTTCCTCCTGACGTCGATAACGGTGTCCCTCAGTATGGGTACCTTATACTTGACGACGTGGCCCTCGAACTTCTTGGCGAGGTCCGGGCCCTGTATCGAGGGTATGCCCGGGTAGTCGTCTACCTCGCCAGCGTCGTTGAGGGTGCCGCCGACGTCGTCGGCTATGACGAGTGTCTTGAGCATGAACCTAGCGGAGTAGAGGGCCGCTGCCAGGCCGGCCGGGCCAGCACCCACTATCACCACATCGTATTCCTTGTCGAGTTTCATGGGCTTAAGTAATCTGAACTTCAGGCTCACATCCACCACCTGCTCTACATGGTCAACCATGACACATAAAGGTTTCCTTTAACGGCGTTAACAGGACAAAACAGAAATAATTCTCGCCCCAACCCCTAACCAAGGGTTAGGGGGCATGAGCATCATAGAGATAGCTCCTGCCGTTAGGAGACTAGGGATAGGCGCCGCACTGATCAGCTGCTCTTGGAACGCGTGCACGGAAGGAGGGGGTAAGGTGCTAAAGAGTGCGTCAGAGGCCATTAAGGGGGTCCTCACCCTAGCTGAGCTGAGAAATCACAGGGTCGTTAGGGCGTACAGGGACATCATGTGGAGGCTGGGCATAGACCCGACGAAGGTCAGGCCTTCAAGCGAGGCCCTCGTCAGGAGAGTCCTCCGGGGAAGGGGTGTGAGACCGATAGCCCCCGCTGTTGATGCATGCAACGCCGCTTCCATGGCTACCCTCATAGTGATAAGCGTGTTCGATGCCTCGAGGATCAGGCCACCGCTAACACTGAGGTTCGCGAGGAAAGGCGAGGTCTTCCGGGACTTCTCCGGGAGGGAGAGGGTGCTGGGCGGTAGGGAGATCGTTCTCACCGACTCGGAGGGAAAGATCCTTCACCTATACCCCTACAGGGACTCGGCCTCAGCAGCAGTTAATGAGGGCACGCGGGAGGTGATCGCGGTCGCTTACGGCGCACCGGGAATAGGTGTAGGCAAACTACTCAAGGCGATGACCTCGTTTAGAGAGCATCTGATGAGGTTATGTGAGGGCGTGTCCTGCTCGGAGGCAGAGGTCGCTCGGTAACGGCGTAGGGAAAAATGGCTTTAGCCTCGCCCGTCCCTGGTGAGGGGGTAGCGTGTCTTGATTAAGATAAGCTCGCCCGACATAGGCGACGAGGAGATAGAGGCTGTTACCGAGGTCCTCAGGAGCGGCTACCTCGCTTACGGCCCGGTGGCGAGGGAGTTCGAGAGAGAGTTCGCTAGGTACGTTGGAGTGAAGCACGCCCTGGCCGTGGTCAACGGGACCATAGCCCTCTACACCGCCCTTAAAGCCCTCGGCGTCGGCCCCGGTGATGAGGTGGTTGTGCCGGACTTCACCTTCTTCGCCACGGCCTCAATGGTGGTTGCTGCCGGCGCCAGACCGGTGTTCGCGGACATCGAGCTCACTACTTACGGGATGGATCCCTCATCTCTGGAGAATGTAATCACCGAGAGGACGAAGGCGGTCATTGTTGTGCACCTGTACGGTCACCCCGCCCGGTTCGACGAGCTCGCGAGCATAGCCAGGGAAGCGGGCACGTACGTGATAGAGGACTGCGCGCAGGCGCATGGGGCGGAGTACCATGGAAGGAAAGTAGGGTCACTCGGGGACGTCTCGGCCTTCAGCTTCTACGCAACGAAGAACATGACCATGGGCGAGGGAGGGGCCGTGCTCACAGACAACGACGAGGTTGCCGAGAAGGTGGACCTCCTCCGAAACCACGGGCAGATAGGGAGGTACAACCACGTAACGATAGGGTGGAACTTCAGGATAACGAACATACAGGCGGCGATAGGTCTCGCGCAATTGAGGAAGCTGGACAAGATGAACGATAGGAGGAGGGAGATAGCGAGGAGGTACGACGAGGAACTCTCCCTAATTGATGGTCTGCGCACCCCCTCAGAGGCTCCCTGGGGCAAGCACGTCTACCACCTCTACACCGTGTGGGTTGAGAGGGAGGCGGACAGGGACAGGCTGGCCGAGTACCTTAGGAGTAAGGGGGTACAGGTCGCCGTCCATTACCCGAAGCCCCTGCACCTACAGCAAGCCCTCGCTGAGTACTCCAGGCCAGGATGCTGCCCCGTTGCTGAGGCTGCCTCCAGGCACGTCCTCTCCCTGCCTATGCACCCACTCCTAACCGATGAGGAGGTTGAGGCCGTGATCGGGGCGGTTAAGGAATTTTTCTCCAAAAAATGATCCCTTATCAGGTGCGCTGTTTTGAGGGACGAGCTGAGCGAGCCAATGGAGGACTACATAATCACCATCTACAGGCTAGAGGAGGTATTCGGAGTAGCGAGGACTTCCGCCATAGCGAAGGAGATGGGGGTCAAGCCGGCGACCGTGACCAAGATCGTTGGGTGGCTCGTTAAGGAGGGCCTCGCCACCACAGAGAAGTACAGGGGCACAAAGCTCACCCCTAAGGGGAGGGAGATTGCTGAGAGGCTCCTTAATAAGCATAGGATCCTCGAGGCATTCCTCCACCATCTCGGCTTCGACCCATACAAGTCGCACATACTGGCCCACAGGCTCGAGCACGTACCGGATGAGGTGGTGAGCGCTATATATGAGTTTATCGGGAGACCTAAGACCTGCCCACACGGGAACCCTATTGTAGACACGGACGTCCCAAGTGAGCCTAGGCTCTGTGACCTACCGCCTGGTGCTAGAGGTAAGATAGTGAGAATTCTCGGCGAGCTGAGGTCAGTGATGTCCGTGCTCAGTGAGTATGGTTGCTGGAAGGGCAGCGAGTTGCTACTCATCGATAAGTGGAAACAGGGTGCGCGGGTACTATGCGTTGGGAGAGAGATCACAATTAATTTAGACGTATGTAAATCACTTGTTGTAGAGGTGCTGGGTAGAGATGATGCCGCTAGCGCAGGTGCCGCCGGGAGCGAGGGTTCGGGTAATAGCTATTAGAGGGGGCTCTCATCTCGTTAACAGACTTTTCCAGATGGGTTTAACACCAGGGACTATAGTGGAAGTCATTCGCAATGATGTCGGACCGATTGTCATATCGTTCCGTGGGGTCACAATGGGTATAGGGCGCGGCGTTGCTATGAGGATCTTTGTTGAACCAGCCTAGCTATATTTGCTTCGTTGGTAACCTTCCTCGGTGATAGCGTGTTCTTCAGGGAGGAGTACATAGGAGAATTCAAGTTCGTTGAGTATTCGCCATACAGGTTGGCCCACCCAGGATACGCTATCGTCGCCCTCCCAGACGCTGGTCTCGTAGGCGTTATTGGGGCAAGCCATATGATTAAGGTTTTGGGAATGGAGGAAGTTGGCGGAGCTGATTCGCCGCTCCTCCCGCCAGTGACGATCGTCTCTAAGGGAGAGATAAGGCTACCGATAAGGATCTTCGCCAAGAACAATATCCTCCTCATATACAGCGAGATCGCCCTCCCGCCCCAAGCCATGTACGGTTTCTCAAGAGCACTCATAGATTATGTCGAGAGGAAAGGGAGTGAACATCTCATATTAATGACAGGGCTGGCTGTCCCGCACAGGTTCGAGATAGAGAGCCTGCGCACCTACTACATACCGACAACGAAGGAGGCTGATGAAGCGGCGAAGGAATCGGGAGCGCAGAGATTTGAGAACGGTTTCCTCGTGGGGCCCTACGCCCTCCTCCTCAAGGAGGCCGTGAGGGCGAGGATGAACACTCTGATGGTCGCTACCGAGTCGTTCCTGGAGTTCCCCGACCCGGAAGCGTCTGCGAGGAATCTCCAGGTGATAGGGAAGGTAATAGGGGTAGAGATAGATGTTAAGGAACTCCTAGAGAAGGCTGAAGTGATAAGGCTTAGGGCCAGAGACGCGATGAAGTCAGTGATGAAGAACCTGGAGCAGATGAGGAAGGAGTACGAGTACGCGCCGCCCCTCCACATATGATGGGGTGGTGGCTGTGTCCGCCCCGAGCTGGTCTCACAAGGGCTGGCTAAGGCCCCTATACAGCATAAGGGACCTCGGAGACAGGATAGAGATACTCATAGACCTCCCCAGCGCTGACGAAGCAACAATCGAAGTAAGAGCTAGCGGGAGAAGGGTCTCCATAAGCGCCAGGCTGAGGAAGGAGACGGTATTCAGCGACTGGAGCGGTAGGGGCGGGGAAGTGGTCTTCACTGAGTTCCGCGATGAGATAACCCTGCCCACGGAGGTTGTCGAGAATCCCCTCGCCGTGGACGTTAGGAGGGGTGTCGTGAGGGTCATTTTTAAGAAAATGGAGGTCTAAGACCGCTCAACAATATAAGCCTTTACCAAGCACAGGCTTAGGGTCGCGGATTGTCATCGGATGAGCTCAGCATGAGGAAAGCGCTTAGGGAGAAGCTGATAAAGGAGGGCATAAACCCCTACCCCCACAGCGTGAGGTTCAAGCCGACACCGGTCAAGGATATACTGACGAGGCCCCAGCTCGGCGTGAAGCTGGGTGTGGCCGGGAGAGTAGCCGCGATAAGGAGGCACGGTGGCCTGACGTTCGTCGATCTCATAGACGATGGCGCAAGGATACAGCTCATGATCACGAAGAAAGGAATTGGTAAGGAGCGCTATGAGTGGTTCCTCAAGTACGTTGACATGGGGGACTTCATCAATGTATTCGGCGAGGTCATGAGGACTAGGAAGGGGGAGCTGACGGTTAGGGTCGAGGACTACGCACTAATTACTAAGGCCCTCAGGTCCCCTCCCGTCAAGTGGGGGCACAGAATTCTAGACCCCGAGGTCAGGTACAGGAAGAGGTACCTCGACATCATGATGACGCCGCAGGTAAGGGAGATGCTCCTCAAGCGCTTCCTGCTAGTGCAAGAGATAAGGAAGTTCATGTGGGGGAGAGGATTCATCGAGGTCGAGACACCCATCCTCCAGCCAGTGTACGGAGGGGCAGAGGCCACCCCCTTCGTTACGCACATAAACGCGCTGGACGAGGACTGGTACCTGAGGATATCGCTTGAGCTCTACCTCAAGCGCCTCATAGTCGCTGGCTACAACAAGGTCTTCGAGATAGGGAAGAACTTCAGGAACGAGGACATAGACGCTATGCATAACCCTGAGTTCACGATGATGGAGGCCTACGAGGCATACGCCGACTACAACGACATGATGAGGCTCGCGGAGGACCTCATAAGCACCGTCGCCAAGGCAGTGAACGGCACAACGAAGACAGTGTTCAGGGGTAACGAGATAGACCTCGCCCCGCCCTACAGGAGGCTCCGCTTCGCCGACGCGCTGAGGGAGTACGCCGGAATAGATCCAGACGAGGCGAGCGATGACCTCCTCAAAGAGAAGCTTAGGGAGAACCACATAACCCTGAAGGGCGGGTACGAGAGGGGCAAGGCACTCATGAAGCTCTTCGACAAGCTCATTGGGAGGGAGCACCTCATACAGCCAACATTCGTCATAGACTACCCTGCCTCCGCATCGCCGCTAACGAAGCCCCATAGAGAGGACCCGAGGTACGCGGAGAGATTCGAGCTATACATAGGCGGTGTGGAACTCGCTAACGCCTACACCGAGCTCAACGACCCCGTCCTCCAAGAGGAGTACTTCATGGCGGAGGAGGAGAGGAGGAAGAGGGGTGACGAGGAGGCCCACCCATTCGACTGGGACTTCGTTGAGGCCCTCCAGTTCGGCATGCCGCCCACGGGGGGCATAGGGGTAGGTATCGACAGGCTGGCCATGATAGTGCTGGGGGCTGACAGCATAAAGGAGGTCATACCGTTCCCGATGCTGAAGAAGTCCGGAGGGCCTAAGCCCGAATAACGTAACCCGGGTTTTCCCTCGTACCGACAACCACGACGCACTCCTCGCCTCCGTCAACCCTCTCCAGCACACCGCTCACCCTCAGCCTACCGCCCAGGTAGAGGGCGTAGGTGAAGAAGTTCTCGTACGTGATCACAGAGACAACCCTGCAACCTCTCACCTCGACATTCCTGGAGACAGGTGCCTCGCCCGGGTACATAAGCGCCTCACACGAGCCCGGCTCGACATCGAGGACACCCTCAAACACACCCACTGGCGTGAGAACCCTCTTCCCGTACCTCCTCGGCCTGTCCCTGGCCATGACGAAGTTCAGTTCCCTCCCCCTCAGTAACCTCGCCTTATACGGAGGCATCACGCCCAAGATATCGTCCGGGCCCAGGCCGTAGAGTGCTGCCTCCCTAACAACGCGGCGCTTAAGCACCCTCGGAGGCTGGGTAGGGAAGGCGTCGCCCACACAATCGGCCAGGAGTAAAGAGTCCCTGCACCCGTAAATCACTATGTCTATGTCCGACACCTTGATGCTGTGGATACCCGGCAGGATCGAGCCCGTCACCCCAACGCTCCCAGGCCCTATACCGCAGACCCTGGATAGGGCGTCAACGGCCTCGCAGACCACCTCCTCGAGCTCGTCGGACGCCTCACTGAGTATCTCACGAAGCCTGTCCCTGCCGTGGTAGGCCCTGGCGATAAGGTCCTTATGGAGGATCGGTACCTCAGCACCCAGCACCGGGTCGTATTGGAGGAGCCCCACCCTCCCCGACGCCGGGAAAACGTTCCTGGCCCCGTAGGCCCTTATCACCCTCGCATAATGGGTGCCCCTCCTCGACCAGGGCGCCTGCTCAGTAGTCGGAACATACTTGAGGAAGGCCACGTAAGCGTTTGGCGGGTGCTCATCTCCCACAATAACGTATAGCCTCCCCTCAACGTCCTCGACGTAGTCATGGGTGAGGAGGGGTTCGGCCGGTTTGCTACCGATCACGGCCAAGGCTCACACCGCTCGTGCGTCCACATCCCCCGAGGGGTTTGATGCAGTAAGGGTTTAATGAATTGGCCCCAGCTCATTAGGGAGATCCTTGAGATTCGGCGTCTACGGCTTCGGACCCATCGGGAGACAGATTTTCAAGGTGGCACTCAGGAGGGGCTGGGAACCGGTCGCAATCATAGACATAGATAAGTCAATGATTGGTAAGGACGCCGGTTCATTAGCCGGCGTCAGTGAGGTGGGTGTGAGAGTCAGCAAGGACCCCTCCGCACTCGAAGGCTCCGAGGTGGTCTTCCACGCCACCACGTCATGGCTGGATAAGGCCGAGCCCCAGATAATGGAGGCCGTGAAGAGGGGCGCATCCGTAGTCTCCACTTGCGAGACCCTGGCCTGGCCCTGGCACAGATACCCGGAGATAGCCGAGAGGATCGGTGACGCCGCACTAGACGCAGGCGTCACTGTCATAGGGACAGGGATAAACCCCGGTTTCCTCCTAGACACACTCGTTGCTGTTCTGTCTGCGAGCGTGGGCCCTGTGAAGAGAGTTGACGCCGCGAGGTACGTGAACCCGCTTAAGAGGAGGGAGTCATTCCAGAAGAAGGTCGGCATAGGGCTGACGACGGAGGAGGCGGAGAGAGCCCTTAGGGAGGGGAGGATAAGCGGTCACGTAGGCTTCGCAGAATCCGCCCACCTGATCAGCCGATTCCTTGGGATAATTCCCGACGAAGTTAGGGAGTGGCAGAGCGTGATAGACTCGAACGGCAAGTGTGCTGGCGTGGAGGGCGGTGCTAAGGCAGTGTATAAGGGTAAGGAATTCATCGACATACGCTTCGTGGCGAAGGCAGGTGCGTCAGAGGGGGAGGTTATACGCGTAGTCGGTGAGGGCGGAGAGATTGTCTGGAGGAGCACCGGCACCCCGGGCGACTACGGGACGGCCGCCGTCGTTGTATCGGTTGCGGCCACCATAGACGACGCCCCCGCCGGCCTGATCACGATGGCGGACATAGTGCTCCTTAGGCCGGGGTTCTCTCATTGAGCCCCGCGATCCGGGTAACTGCCGCTGTCCTCTGGCCAGAGCTGGGTTTCGAGGATAGTGTATCCCTTAGTATACGTGATGGTGTACTTGAGTCCGTCGGTAAGGGCGGTGATGGGCTAGATCTTCGTGGGCTAATAGCACTGCCTCTCTTCACTAACGCGCACGTCCACATGATGGACTGGGTTATTCAGCAGGCTGGGTGGGACCTGGACATAGACTCCCTCGTTGGCGAGCCCTATGGGGTCAAGTACGTCCTCCTCCGGAGGGTCTCGGATAACATGGTGAGAGAGGGTGTCGAGGAGGTCTGGAGATACATGATCAGGCAAGGAGTGGGTGCGATCATAGAGTTCAGGGAGTTTGGGGTAAGGGGCGCCAGAATAGACTGCGGGAAAAGGCATAGGCACCACCTCGTGCTCACGATGCCCACACACCACGACGAGAGGGCTGTGGAGGAGGTTGAGGAGGCACTGGCATGCGCTAACGGCGTAGCCGTGTCGTCGCCGCACTACTTCCCTGAGGACGTCCTTCGCTCGATCCTCTCACTGGCCAAGACCAGGGGACTCTTGACGGCCTCTCACGTGGCCGAGGTGCCTGAGACGAGGAATGCCGGGGATCTCGAGAAGCTCCTCGATGCTGGCGGTGCTGACGTACTCGTGCATGGCACACATCTCAACGAGGATGATCTGGGGGTAGTGACGTCCAGAGGCTCCCTACTCGTCCTGTGCCCGAGGGCGAACAGGTGGTTCCTCGCTGGCGAGCCGCCAGCGTATGAGGCCCTACGGGCGGGTGTGGAGTTAGGGGTCGGCACCGATAACGCCGGGTGGGTTAAGCCAGATATTTGGAGGGAGGCGGAGGCACTCCACCTGATATTGCGGAGT
>JALSOP010000060.1 GCA_026986435.1 Desulfurococcales archaeon
TAGGGCGCCGGGTGTCTGGAGGTCTGCGTTCATCGCCACCCTGAACGCCTCCAGCCTCTTCTCGGCCTCCTTAGCCAGTCTCTCATCGCCCTCTACGGGTTCCTCAACGACCTCTAGGTTGCTTAGCGCTTGTGAGGCTGCCTCCACCCTCCCGACGGCTTTCTCGGCCTTGTCGAGGAGTTCCCAGCTGAAGTCTATGGGGCCTCTGTAGTGGTGGCTGAGTATCATAACCCTGATCGCGTTGGCTGAGTACTTGTCTAGTGCGTCCCTGACGGTTACGTAGTTCCCGAGTGACTTACTCATCTTCTTGCCCTCGACGAGGAGGAGTCCTGTGTGTATCCAGTACTTCACGAACGGCCTTACCCCGGTGTAGGCCTCCGCCTGCGCGACCTCGGCCTCGTGGTGCGGGAATATCAGCTCTATCGCACCGCCGTGTATGTCGTACTGGGGCCCGAAGTGCCTCAGTGTTATGGCAGTGTCCTCAATATGCCATCCTGGCCTCCCGTAACCCCAGGGTGACTCCCACCCGAACTCATCCTTCGGCCTCACCCTCCACAGGGCAAAGTCGCCGGGGTTCCTCTTGTTGGGGTCGGGCTCTATCCTGTGCACCCTAAGCTCCTCAGGCTTCCTCCCACTCAGCTCGCCGTAGTGGGGGAACTTCGTTATGTCGTAGTACACGCCCGTGGGGGTCACGTAGGCATAGCCCTTCTCGAGCAGCACCTTTATCTGGTCGAATATCTCCTTCAGGTAGTCAGAGGCCTTCGGGTAGAGGTTAGGTGAGTCGACACCGAGTGCCGCCATGTCCTCGAGGAAGTACCTCTCGAACCTCGCCGCCAGCTCGAGGGGGTGAACCCCCTCCTCGGCTGCCCTGTTCACTATCTTGTCGTCCACGTCCGTTATGTTCACTATGTAGAACAGGCTGTACCCCAACCACCTCAGGTACTTAGCGAGGGTGTCATAGAACACGAAGACCCTCGCGTGCCCGAGGTGGGTGTAGTCATAGACCGTCGGGCCGCACACGAACATGAAAACCCTGCGACCGACAAGGGGCTCGAACCCCTCAACCTGCTTAGTGCGGGTGTTGTACACCCTCAGGCCGGTTCTGAAGGGCTCAAGCCGCGGGGCAAACCCGGCCACCCATGGCACCCACCGACGCTTATGGCGGCGAACACAATTTAAGCATGGCGCCACCCGTAAGCGGTGCCTGGCTTGGTGCTCATACTCTCGGACATGGACGGCGTGGTCTGGAGGGGCTCGAAAATCATCGAGGAGAACGCGGAGTGGCTGAGAGAAGCCATAGAATCAGGTATAAGGGTTGTCTTCGTCACAAACAACTCCACCCGCTCAAGGAGGGTCTACGCCGAGAGACTCAGCAACGCCCTAGGCATCGAGGTCGGGATGGAGTCGATCATAACCAGCGGCTACGCAACGGCCGTCTGGCTAAGGAGAAGGTACGGCCCCTCCAGGGCAATAGTCGTTGGGGAGGAAGGCCTCATAGAGGAGATGATTCTCCAGGGCCACCTAGTCCTCAACCCATACGACCCCGTGAAGTGCCCGGTCGACTTCGTGGTCGTCGGAATGGACAGGGGCCTGAACTACGCCAAGCTAGCGGCAGCCCACGAAGCGATTAGGAGGTGCGGAGCCAAACTAATAGCCACGAACCCCGACACAACATACCCAGTGGAGAACGGGGACCATCCCGGGGCCGGCTCCGTGCTCGCATTCCTCACGACATCCACGGGGAGAGAGCCGGTGGCGATCATAGGGAAACCCTACGAGCCGATAGCTGAGGTAGCCGTACCGAGTAGGGAGTACGGAAACGTCATCATAGTCGGGGACAGGTGCGACACAGACATAGAGTGGGGTATGAGGCTCGGCGCGAGGACTGTGCTAGTCCTCACTGGCCTGACGAAGGATCCGGGTGCCTGCGAAGCAAACGCCGTCGTGAAGACTCTCAAGGACCTCGAGCTACCGAGGCCCTAGATAGCGCCAGGGCTGAGGCAGATGACGAGGCGGCCAGGAGTATTGGGCCAGCGAGGAAACCAGCTACGCAGAGTGTGGCAACCACCTCCCCACCGCTGGGTAGGACGAGCCCCCTCAAGGAGATCCCCCCTTAGCTCGTAGACAGCGTGGGCAAGGACTACGGTAGGGAGGGCGGACACAGCCTTAATCAGCCTCCACTGAACACTGGCGAATACGGCGGCAGAGAGCAGAACCTCCGGCCTACACACTAGCGAGGCCCTTTAAGGAGGCTGGGAAGACATCGCCCCACCCAAGCCTGAGTACGAACCCGCTCAAGGGGTTGGGTGTAGCAACCAATGCAGCCAGTAGAGCCCCTATGGCACCAGCCGCTGCACCCTTCTTCACACGTCCCTTAATAGAGAAGAGGCAGGCAGCGATCATGGCGGCTGAGCCACCTATGAGCAGGAGGTACTGCTAAGCGGACACAGCGGCAAAGCCCATCGCTGTCATCAAGGCGAGTGCCACACCGATGGCGAGCAGAGCCGGGGGAACGGCGAGAATCGGTAGGGCGGCCTCCCCTCCTAGCCCGTACCTACCCCTAAGAAGGCGGGCCCCAAAGTACAGGAGGGAAGTAACCGATGCCGCAGTGATTAGGAACGCCGTGGAGTCAGCCCAGTTGCTTATGTCATGACATCCGTGAGGTGTGCTGGCAACGCTCATTACAGCAATCATTAAGAACGCCTAAGCGACACTTGAGGTAATTCAGTATGAGCCCAGCAGCGGCCACGAACATCAGGCACCGATAGCCCTATCGACGGATCCGGGCAAGACAAGGGCCGCAATTCAGTCATGTTTCGAGAAACAAAAATCATTCCTTCACGGCACCGCCGAGGTGGGCGCCAACCATAGCTATGGCAACAGCCATCATCGCACCAGCTACAGCGGCACCAGCTATTAGGTACAGGCCCCACTCAATAACGATACCCAGGGGTCTACCCAATGAGCACTTGATGCGGTGATCTCTTTTCCGTGGTAGGAGGCGTAGGCCAACGCAAGTAAGGGAGCAGCGGCCAACCCAGCGAGGAGGCGGCGAACAACGCGAGCGATGCCAAAACGAGTGTGTTACTAACTATCGCCAGCTCCATCGTCGCCTGGAACATGTTCGTGGCCGAGGGATGGAACGGGATCTTATTGACTACTGGAGGATACGCGGCGACGGCGACCATGACTGAACCCACGGCTACTAGGGAGGAGAACGTCCTCCGCCTCCACATGATGGCCAACGGTATCGACACCGTCAGGATCGATGAGCCAAAAAAGCGGTGAGGGGGGCGGACACCGGAACTAGCTCGTCCCTTGAGGAGTACCCGACAAGATAACCTGTCATGAAAACCAGCGTCAACCCCGCTATGTAAGCAGACCAAGCCAGCAACTTAACGTAGTCGCCTGATGATAAAGCAATGATACCCGCTAGAAATGCAGTAACAGCGAAGCTCACGTAAGCGGCGCTGAGGAGGTACCCAACAATGATATCGTAGAGAGGATATGAGGCGCATAACCCGCAAACCCCTGTAAAGTATCCCGGAACGGAGCTCAGTAGCCCGAACCCGATACCAGCCACAACCAAGACAATGCCCGCCAACCTACCGGGTGTGAGC
>JALSOP010000061.1 GCA_026986435.1 Desulfurococcales archaeon
CGCAACCGGATTTACCCGCACGAAGCAGTATGGCGCCCTCGGTCGCCGCAACAAATGTATATAAGCCTTTCTATCATCAGGCAAGAACCCATGGCAATAACACGCTTTTACTGTTGAAACCATAGATCTAATTGTTGGGATTAAAATGATATCTCGAGCAACACCAGTAATAGCACTTCTAGCGATAGCGCTCGTAGTGATAGGCGTGTTCGTGGCCCTCCAGACACCTACATCGGCGGAGGACACAGGCAAATACCTACCGCCGGGATTCAGGCCAGATGTGATTGCCTCGCTAAACAGGGTCAATTCATTAATAAGCTCTGACTCCTTCATAAACGAATTACTGAGTAACTCCAAAATGAAGGAAATAATGAGCAAGATCAACCTCAGCCCAGAAACAGTCAAAGAAATACTGACCGAGAAGCCCGGAGGAAGCCTATACACAATGTACACCAACGCATCCGGAGAGCCCGCCTACATCATACAGATAGCTGTGGGCAGGCTCAGCACAGAGAGTGCTATGGAGCCTCTAAGCAGGTACTACGTTAATGAAACGAATCTAGCAGAGTCCTACATCATATACGTCAAGGTAAGCCCGGAGGGCAACACACTGACGATAACTGACGTAAGCATCAGGAAGAACCCGCTGGCAAACGTGGGCTTCGGATTCGTACCAGCTCCAATAACACAATGCAGAGGGTGTGTCAGTTCGTGAACATAAAAGACACGGGTATCGCAAGAACTAGCTCTCCTTATCAATCACTCCTCATTCTCTTCATAAGTGCCTCAACAGCGTTACCTACGGATCCTCGCCCGCAATACTCTTAATAATATTTAATTATCCCCGCCCGCTTAAGGCTTCGGTCGGTAGCCGATGGGGCTGAACTGCCTTGATAAGGGTTTCGTGGTCTGGCTTACTGGGTTGCCCGGCTCCGGCAAGACGACAATTGCGAGGGGTGTTGCCGAGAGGATTAGGGGGATGGGTTACCACGTTGAGGTGCTTGATGGTGACTGGGTTAGGAGGACGATCAACCCGGACGCGGGCTTCGATAGGGAGGGTAGGAGGAGGCACCTCCTCCGTGTTGCGTGGATCTCTAGGCTCCTCGCGAGGAACGGGGTTGTTGTGCTGGCCTCCTTCGTATCCCCGTACCGCTCTGTGAGGGCGGAGATTAGGGGAATTGTTGAGGAGGAGGTCCCGTTCATTGAGGTCTTCGTTAAGGCTAGTGTCGAGGAGTGCATTAGGAGGGACCCGAAGGGCTTATACGCGAAGGCGCTGCGGGGCGAGATAAAGAACTTCACAGGCATAAGCGACCCTTACGAGGAGCCCGAGAACCCTGAGCTCGTGATCGACACCGAGGCTGAGGAGCCGGAGGAGTCCGTGCAGAAGCTCATTAATTACTTGATTGAAAAAGGTTTCCTTCCAAGAAATTAGGCAAACCTTTTTTCTTCAGCACACCAGAGTAATTCGGTGCCCCAGATGAGTAATCCCATCAAGTCATTCGTGTCGTGGCTGGGCATCAAGCACACGGTGGCGCTGATAGTCGTCATATATCTAGTGGCCCTGGCTACTGGCGGCTTCGTCCTCGCCATAGGCGCGGCGGCGGAGTGGCTTGCGTCAACGGCGGTGCTGACTAAGGCCGTGATTGCCTTGGCCATCCTAGTGATCGCTGGCATGATCTACTGGGGCTACCGCGCCATGAAATCAGGTAGCGGGGGTGTTGAGGAGGATGAGGTCAGTAAGGCACTGAAGATAAGGAAGACAGGGAGGGCCGGGCTGAAGGTCGTTGCTCTCTTTATAGGGGCGCTGATACTGCTCGGCATCATAGGCGGTATACAGGGCATGTTCGTCGCGGCGGCGAGCGGTGCTAGGCTCATGGGTGAGGCGAAGCACCTGGAGGAGCCGATACCGGTCGTGATGACGAGGATCATACCGCTCAAGACCGCCTATGCCAACGCCCTCTCCAGGCTAACCATACCAACTCACACGCTGTTCTGGGATGAGACAAGCATACTCTACGACGGGAACAAGGCCGTGTTCGGGTGGCTCGTCGAGCCTGAGGGCGGGGTGAACTCGTTCTTCATGAGGCCGCTCGGCGCGATCCTCTTCGACGGCTCCGACTACCCGTTCAACAATACCTTCATTAAGCACGAGCTGGTCTGGGGCCTTCACAACCTGGTGTTCACCCCGCTCTACATAGACTCACTCAGCAGGCACATCAAGCTCGGCTGCATGTGGTGTAAGCCGCTGTACAGCGACATAGTCATAGCGCCGCTGAGAGGCAGGCTCTACGTACTCATACCCCTAGAGGGGTGGGAGACCGGCCCCGACACGAGCATACCCTACCTCGCTGCCTATGCCGTGGTCTCCGAGGACGGCGAGGTGAGGGTGGTGCCGAAGGATAAGCTATGGAACGACCCTGTCATGGGTGAGGCCCTTAGGACATACCGGATACCGGTGGTGCCCGAGACGGTGGCTAGGGAGTGGGTCGAGGCAATGAGGTGGGCGCCGGGTGTTATCGCCACAGCCGTGATGCATGCCACGTTCGAGATAAGGGACGTTGGCGCTAATCCCCAGCCGTACCTCGTCTTCGACGATGACGGAAACCTCTGGTGGCTCTTCGTCGCCGAACCCTCTGGCGAGTCGTACGCCGTCAAGTACCTCATATATGTGAACGCCTCCTCACCCGAGCCCGACATAAGGATCTATGAGCCGAGGGAACAACTCATAGGACCGTCAAGGATAGCTAACTACGTCATGAAGGCTCACCCCACATTTGACTGGAGCCTATTCGAGCTAGCCGAGCCCATACCTGTTATAGTAAACGGCACGCTCTACTGGAAAGTAACGATAATAACCTCTGACGGCAGGGGCGTTGTATCAATAGACCTCGTCGACGCCAGGACCGGTACTGTGAACTCCATACCGGTGAAGGAGGGGCTCACGGCAGAGGAATTCCTCCGGGAGGTGTACGGTGTAGCGAACCAGACGGGCGGCGCTGGCGGAAGCGTCCTGGAGCAGATAAGGCAGCTGAAGCGGAGGGTGCAGGAACTCATTAACGAGTTACAGGCAATACTCGAGGAGCTCGAGAGGCTGGAGGAGTCGGTGGGTGGGTAAGGTCACTTTATTCGCCCCCACGCCATCTTAATACGGTAAGTGCGTTGCCCAATGAGGAGACTGAGTTAGTAACTGCGCTTGGGTGCCTCTCGTGGTTCGAGGGGAGGACGGCCAGGCTCTACGACCTGATAGCTTCTAGGGTGACTGACAAGCCCATATCCCATCTCTTAAGGGTTTTACAGCTCCAGAGCCTATCACATAAGGAGATAGTGCTCTTCGCTCTAGGTGCTCTAGGGATCCCTGAGGCGGTGGGCGGGAGAGCTATCTGTCACGCATTCATAGGCCCTGTCGCAGAGACCACGGAGAACCTCATTGAGGAGTTGGAGAGGGATAAAGGAGGGCTGAGGCCGGAGGGGCTGCAGGCCATCTTCAAGGAGCTGGAGTCCATAGAGTCAGCGGCTGGTGAGGAAACATATGTGAAGATAATGACCCCCCTCGTGAAGGCTTTGATCGACTCCACCAAGGAGGAGTGGAAGAGAAAGGCT
>JALSOP010000062.1 GCA_026986435.1 Desulfurococcales archaeon
GCCCACAGCCATGGCCTCTATGGCAGAGATGCCGAATGGCTCGAACCTCGACGGCATGAGCAGGGCTGCCGCGGCGTAGTGGAGGCCTTGGAAGACGTGCTTCGGTAGCTTAGCCCTGACAAGCGCCGCCCTCCCGGCCCTCTCCCTAACCATGCCCTCGATCATGGCCTCGTATCCCTTGTCTCCGACGGGTATACCAAGGAGAAGGAGCCTCGCCTCTGGATAGTGATCTAGTGCCTTGAGCGCTGTGTCGAACCCTTTCTGGGGGGTGAGCCTGCCAGCAACTATGAAGAGCGGTGGGTCAGGTGATATGTGCCCGGCCGATGCGTGCTTGAGCGCCTCACTCAGTAGGTGGTGCCTGAGGGCGTCCCTGTCGTCGGTGCCGTAAGTCCTGCGCATCGCCTCAGCGACCTCGCCCACCCTCCAGTCGGTGGCGTTGTATATAACGCAGGACTTACCCCTCAACCACTCCCCGTATCTCTGAAGAATCTCCTCGAGATAGCCCCAGCTGACGGTCGAGAGGGCGTCAGCCTCCACGGCGGCGAAGGCGTCCACGCATCCTCCGACCGACTCCCACACACCCCTGTAGGACTCCCACACATGCCTCGCCACCCTCCACACGAGGTGTGAACCATCGCCGAGCCCGGCCCAGTCGCTTGAGGCGTAGTGCCACGGGAAGCACTTCCCCCCAGCTAGGTGGATCGTGAAGAGGAGGGGTAGGGCGTAGCCCTCCCTCTCAGCAACCGCCTTAAGAACGACGCCTGCCAGGCCAGCGTGCCAGTCATGGGCATGGACTAGGTCGGGGTAACCGATGTGCCTAGCCAGAGCTGGGAGGGCCCTGGCCATGAGGGCGGCCTTCTCCTCAACATTGGAGTAGGGTGGCCAAGTGTCGAGTAGTCGCCCGGTGACCTCGTCAAGGCCCTTAACCAGTATTACCCTTGCTCCCTCCACCCATGCTTCGTCGAAACCTATGCAGTACGGGTAATCCCTTCCATCAACCCCCTTCCTCGACCCGCAGGCACGGGCGGGCAACTGCCTTAAGGGGACCCCCCTCGAGGGGTTGAGGTGTATGCCGTGGGAGGGCATCACAACAGTTACTTCGTAACCGAGCGACACACCAGCCTTGACCCAGCCCCTAACGGCCTCAGCGAGCCCCCCTACCTTAGCTATCGGGGCGAACTCAAAGCTCACGTGCCACACACGCCTAATCAGCTCTGGCGCCCTCAGACAGAGTTCACCATACCAATGTCTTTGTCACCGCAGAATAACGTTAGGTTATCTCTAAGAGGGGTTTTGTGAAAAGGAGGTGTGTCTTGAGGTCCCGGGGGCTAGGGCTTGTTTAGTGCCTCCTCTATCAGGCCACTAATCTCTTCAACAGTTGCGCCAGTGGATAGTGTTCTCTCACTACCCGTGTATGTTAGGGTGTTCTGCGTCCTTAGGCCAGCGTATGCGGTGATAGTATCCGGTAGGCTCGGCGAAAGTATGTAGTATGCTCTGTCCCCCTTTATCACGAAAACATCTAATAAGTTGACGGTTCTTACTTCATGTTCTAGGATTGTGTACTTTACCCTCATGTCTGTGTACCCGTCCTCTGTTGGGCAGGCAATGTACACTGACCCGGTTGGTTTATCGATTGGCTGGCTCACACGGATGAGGTACTCCATGTTTGGCAACATAGGCAGTAGGGAGTCGGCGTAGGTTACAACACCCTTACCGGGGTCACCCCTTATGAATGGTGAGATTAGCCTGAGCTTCTTCCCTACGAGGCCCTTATCGCCCCAGATAACATCCTCGACGGTTGCTATGTACACGGCTGGGGGAGAACCGGCGTGGACTCTGCAGCTACTGTCGGGCGGTGTTAGGTATGTTATGTTGTCCAGCAAGACCACATCGTCAATTCTAACTATTACCCATGAATCACCGGTACCGGTCCAAAGTCTTACCCAGTCTTGAAAAGTCATTTTGCCCGTCATGAAGTCACCGACTTCTTTCCTGTACAGGACATCGAAGCCCGATGACGGCACGAACCTCACATCAGAGTCCCGGCGGGTATCCTCGCTTGATAGGTCCTGGGCGATGTACTGGGGCTGGCTCTGCATCATAATACTTGATGCCACGACAGACACGAGGAGAACAGCCAACACCCCCGAGACCACGACTACGAAGAGCGAGACCCTCACACAGGCTCACCTCCCGAGGCAGACATTTCACAAATGTAGGGGGGCCACTGGCACATGGGCGGGCCCCCGCTTCCGTAGCACGGCTCGTAGAGGTCGTTGAGGTTCTGTTTGTCGTTGCTATTCGGTGCATAGATTCCGAAAACGCTGTAGGAATCTGTGGGGTACATAAGGGAAGGCACACTCAGGTGGCCGGATCCTAGGAAGTGACCGAATTCGTGGCCAAAGGTTGACTGCACATGCTGAGCGCTCTCATAATAGCCTTCCTCAAAAGGAGGTATACATATCGCTATCAATGCCTCGCTAGAGTCGTAGTAACCGAGGACGCTATCGTTAGAACATATGCTATCGGCATCGTCACCGTAGTCTATGCTGACGAGGACATCGTAGCTTCCGACAACTGTTTTCTCTAATACTGGCCAGAGCCTTCCGGAGTTCTTCGCTTGGTTCCATGAGTTTGCTGCATATCGAACAACGTCATTATTTAACATATCTTGAACCCCTAGCTCGTAGGCTACGTAGTTGAGCGTTGTCGATATCCTGTAGATGAGGGGCTCGCTATTAACTGCCCTACCGCACCATACCTGGGCAGATAAGGTCACAGTACCAGCTACGATCACCAGAACCATAGTCACGGATACGGTGAGGAGAGCTGGCAATTTTCTTTCCACTGAAAATTTCCTCATAATTTTAATTGTCTAAAATAATACTTATGTCTTGTGTAAATGAGTGCGGACTTCATGTACGAAAGATTTAAATATGTGTTGCCCTCACGTTGCGATTACGTCACCGATTTAATTATGTGATGTAAGAGAACGTCTAATATCTGATACCGGCGTTAGCATATATTTGTCGGTGACCTGATAAGCCCCTCTCGGGCCGATGAAGCGTCCGAAGCGCATGGACAGAGGGCGGGGCTTGGGGAATCAGTTCATTATGTGCCTGCTGGGGGCACGTATTGCTGAGGGGCCCGGCTTTTTCTCTCTAGCGAACCTAGTTATGGGGGCTTAGTTGATCGTTGATGAATTAGCCGAGAGTGTTATCTCCCTAGTCAGTGGCGCCGAGGTGACTGATTGGTGTGTCTGCCTTCGATACGCCTACGTAGAGGTCATGGTCGACGGCGATAGGTACCTTGGAGTAGCTCTGGTGCCGCATGAGGACGTGCACGGTGTGCGTGCCCCGCTTAGGGAGCCGTCCCTCGAGGCGCTGGGGGTGATGGTGTCCTCCCCTAACCCCATTGATAAGGTGCTGGGGGTCGCGCTGATCAACGCCGTCAGCTCCTACCTTATTAAGCGGGATGGGTTCACCGACGAATTACCTGAGATCGCTGATGAGGTCCCCGCACTACTGATCTCTAGGCGGGCGCGGTCCGTGCTCGTCATCGGGAATATGGCCCCGCTCG
>JALSOP010000063.1 GCA_026986435.1 Desulfurococcales archaeon
TCGGTCCTCTTCATCGCTTCCAGGGGGTCGAGTATGTGGGGCAGAGGCTCGTACTTAATGTCGACCTCCTCAGCCCCCCTCAGCGCAGCCTCGAAGTCGTCGGCAACAACCAGAGCCACCGTGTCGCCTATGTACCTGACCTTCTTCTCGGCGAGGAGCGGCTGATCAGGCAGCGCGTAGCCGACCTCGTTGATCCCAGGAACATCTCTGGCGGTGATCACTCTCCGTACGCCCTTAACCCTTAGGGCCGCTGAGTCATCGATCCCTAGTATCTTGGCGTGGGGTTCAGTGCTCAGCACTATCTTAGCGAAGAGCGCGCCGTCGAGGAAGTCCTCGACGTACTTGGCCCTTCCAAGTATCTTCTCGATGGCGTCGGCCCTGGTGACGCTCTTGCCGATGACGAGGAAGGACTTTGCCTTCATCCACCTCTCAATTAACGAATACGGATCCTCAGGCATGTCATTCACCTGAGACTTTCTCGTGTCTCACGTAAGGATCAGATCACCTAAGGTTAAAAGGATCGGGCCCCATCGGCTGGGGCCCACATAATTTATGGTTTCACTCACTATCTATGGGTAAAGTGGCTTGAGTAGTTCGTTAGCCGATCATTTCTCTCTTAGGGAGCTCGGCGAACTCACCCTGAGGCTCAGCATGTTCCACAGGATCCAGGGCTCCTCAGGGCTGGAGTCGGCGGCCTCCTGGATAAGCGACGTCCTCATAGACTCCGGACTAGAGGTTAGGGTGAGGAGGTACCGATACGAGGAGATGAAGTATCCCAAGCCCGTGGCTGGCTGGGACCCTGTCTCGGGCTTTGCCGAGCTATCCTCTCCTGTAAAAGAAAGGATCACTGACCTATCATGGGCCTGGACAGCGGTAGCGGCCCACTCACCTTCGGGGGACTTCGAGGGCAGGGCGGTTATACTGGATGAAGATACCGTGTGGGAGGTACTCGACCTGGAAGGTAAGGTGGTAGTTGTCAGTGCCAAGTTGAAGAGGCTCTACCCCATCATGAGTGAGCGGGGTGCTGAGGCGATCCTCTTTTACCGTGACGATCTTCCCCCAACAGCGGTTCCGTACGTGGGCCTCTTCCTCTCCCCGGAGGAGGCATCCGCCTACAGAACCCCTGCCCTCTCCATCCCCCGCCTCTGGGTGGAAAAGATAGGGCGCTGGCTAGCCTCCGGCAAGGAGGTCATCATCAAGGGGGAGGTACGTTCCACATGGCGCGAGAGGTCCTACGCCCCCGTAGTCGAGGTAACCATAGGGGACAAGCCCGCTGAGTACCATCTGGTAGCCCATTACTGCCACCCTGGGGGCACAGTCAACGATAACGCCTCAGGCGCCGGTGCCTTAATGGAGCTCGCCCTAGCCATTAACAGGGCGATCAGGTCAGGCTCCTTAACATTAAGGAATCACTCTCTAAGGATTGTCCTCGTCCCAGAGTACTTCGGGACAATCCCATACCTCATGGAGAGGGCCGCCGAGGGTGCATCAATTAAGGCAGCGATCAACCTTGACATGGTCGGAGGTAACCCGAAGAAGACGGAGTCAGTACTCAACGTTATCAGGCCCCCCATGCTCTTGACATCCGCTATAGAGGCTGCTGGGTTCATCGAGGTCTCCAAGGCGTTGAGGAGTCATCCTCTGCTCCACGTGGAGCCCAGGAGCTACTCCGTGGGGAGCGATCACGACGTCTACGTGATCAACGGCGTCCCTGCCGTAATGATCAACGAGTGGCCTGACATCCGATACCACAGCAGCGCAGACTGGGCAGACGCATTTGACCCGAGAATCTCTCGAGCCATAGCACTCGCGGCTTTCTCAGCGATCGAGAGAGCGTCTTCATCGTCCTTAACGCCGGAGGAGCAACTGGCTTACTACCTCAGGATACTCTCCCGCGACATAGCCGAGGCTGCTGAGAAAGGGCAGGACGTGTTCCAGGCAGTCCTCAGCATGTACTGTAGGTACGTTCTCCCGAGGGTTCCCGACATATTCCAGCTCAGCATAGCGAGGAACTACTGCAGGTACCCGGCGGGCGGTAAGTTCGTTAGGGTAAGGAGGGTTTATCCGCCAGTGAGCCTCTCGTACCACCTCTCGAAGGCGGAGAGGCTGAGGTACCTGAAGTGGATAAGGGATAAGGAGTGGGTGGGAACAGCGGCCTCCCTCATACTTGTGTACGGCAGGAAGACAGCGAGCGTGGAGTCGCTCAGGCACGAGTTAATGGGTGAGATGAAGCGCAGAATCAGCGTGAAGGAGGTGACGACCCTCCTGAAGTTCTTGGAAGCGGCGGGGCTCGTGGAGCTTATGTGAGGTAAACTCTTTTTCATCAACCACCTATTCTTGGCAGGTGTGCATAGTTGAGTAGGGCAAGGCTGGGGATAGTGGTGTCAGAGTTCAATTACGACGTGACGTACCTCATGCTCCAGAAGGCCCTCTCCCACGCGAAGTTCCTCGGTGCTGAGGTCGCGTATGTTCTGAAGGTGCCCGGAGTGTTCGAGACACCTATGGGGGCGCTCGCCCTCCTAAAGAGGGATGACGTCGACGCTGTGGTAGCTCTCGGCGCCGTCATACAGGGGGCAACCAAGCATGACGAACTCGTAGCTAATCAGGCGGCCAGGAAGCTCCTTGACCTGGGCCTGGAGTACGGGAAGCCCGTGACCCTCGGCATAATAGGGCCTGGGGCAAGTCGTTCCCAGGCCCTCGAGAGGGTTGAGGACTACGCCAGGAGGGCTGTCGAGGCAGCGGTTAAGATGGTTGAGAGGCTGGGCAGGCTCATGGAGGTTAAGTATGAGGGCACCACAGTGACTCTGGAGTGAAGCGCTGTGCCGGCGACGGTGGTAATAGAGCTGGTGGGGTACAGGGAGTGGACTGAGTCAATAGGCGATGATAGGGAGTGGGTTATCCAGTCAACTCAGTCACAGATCTCTAAGGCACTCCACAGCATAGTCAAGGACTGGGAGGGCGCCGCCCTACCCCTAAGGTACGACTACGAGATAGTGATACTGCCCTACTGGACAGATCTGAGGAAGTTCAGCAGCGAACTGGTGAAGGGATTAGAGGGCGTTGTGCCAACGCCGCTGAGGCTTAAGTACTGCTGTGGTCCCATACCGGACTCTCTCGACAACTGTGCCGAGGAAGCGCCGCCTAACGGGTGTAGGGCCGATGAGGTTGCTGTGGCGCATACTGACATAAACTTCTTCACGGAGATAACGACGTACAAGGGCTTCTACGGCGCGTATGTGACGGCTCTTAAGCTCGTCGCTAACACGGCGTCCATGCTCGTGAGTGACGCGATAGTGCAGTACCTCGGAGGCGATAACCTAGCGGCGATAACCTCGCCGCACAAACTCGGTAAGGTGCTCGATGTGATACTGTCCTTCAAGGGCGTGAAGGTGGGTGTGGGGATATCGCCCTCACCCCGCAAAGCGTTCGAGGCAGCCGCCCGCTCCCTACGAGAGATAAGGGAGGGCGGGAGGAAGGAGAGGGTGAGGATAACCCGTGTCTGAATGCGTCTGCTTAACCTCTCCCGAGGCGTTGCCAAAGAAGCAGGGGACTTACGCCCTCTTCATC
>JALSOP010000064.1 GCA_026986435.1 Desulfurococcales archaeon
CAGGCATATGACGCCGGCGGGCTCTCCGTTAACAGAAACATAGACTGGGGTGAGGTCACCGCACCCTACACCGTCGAACCCCGCGAAATCCTTTTTACCAACCCTCACCAGCCTCCCACCAACAACAGCCTCGACACCCATGCCTAGCACCTCCCTAACGGACTCAGGTATCAGGTCGCTGTGGGGTGCGAGCGCTACCGATACAGGGTGTATGCTGCCCTTAGCTGCCGCCCCAGCAAGCCTAAGCACCTCATTGCTCCCGAAGCTACTCATCGGCTTAACCATGACTATTCTGTACTTTCCGGTGGTTACTGTGCCAGTCTTATCGAGCACTACTACACCGACTCTGGATGTTTTTTCCAGTACGACTCCGCCACGGACTACCACACCTCTCCTAGCTAGCCTAGCTATACTCATAGCCGTGAGCGCCGCTGATGTGATAATGAACGCGCTCGGGCACCCAGCCAGTATTATAGGGAGGGCACGGTATGGCCCCAGGAACAAAGCGGCTGCTACATAACCTCCGAGCAGGGCGACCGTATATGGAGGGGCGATCCTCTCGAGAAACCTCTGAACCCTCGACTTCCTCTCCAACGCCCTCATCGCCTCAACCACAAGCATTCTAAGGGCTGATTCCCCGAAGCCCGCGATCACCCTAACCCTCACCGGGTTCCCTAGGTTCACATAGCCGCTGAGAACCCTCTGACCCCCGACAACCCTAATAGGTTCCTGCTCACCTGTCATCAAGGAAGTGTCAAAAACACCGGCGTCATCGAGGAGTACCCCATCAACGACCACCGCCTCACCACGCCTCACCAAGACCACGTCACCTACCCTAACCTCCTCCGGCCTCACCAACCTGATCGCCCCGTTGTCCACCAAAGTCACAGAGCTAGGTATCAGATCCCTGAGGGAGGAGAGCGTCCTCAGCGCCCTCTTCTCAGCCAGGCCCTCGATTACCTCGGATAACGAATACAGCATTATGATGAGGTAGCCCTCAAAGTAGGCGCCGAGGTACCAGGTAACGAGTGCTGCCGCGCTCATGAGCAGGTCGACGCTGAAGCTTTTCCTAATCAGGCCTACGGCGGACTTTGCCAGGAGGTAAGTTGCTATGATTAGCAGACCAGGTCCTGCTATATCAGCATACAGGGAGATCACTGCACCCAATGATGATAGTGTCAGGAGAGCGTACCATGTTCTCAGCGTGTGCCCCATTCCCTACCCTATGTATGGGTGTCTATCGATATAATAATCTCTTTTGTTAAATTTAGAAGAAATTATTATATAATCCTTATTAAGAGGGACATATGCGATCTAGTATATGAGGTAAAATCCTCGAGCCAGCATAATCACATGGGTGACGACTTGCCCATAATTAGCGTATCGATGCCTAAGCAGTTACTCGACCTCATGGACGCCCTAGCTAACGCGCTCGGATACACTGGGAGATCTGAGCTGATCCGTGACGCTGTCCGGGAATTCATAAGTAGCAAGGCCCCATCAACAAAGGTAGGGGAAAGGGTTCCTTGGGTTCTCATCGCGGTCACGGACCACGCGTCCTCGCCATCCGTCGACGAGAGATTCATAAGCATAGTACACTCGTTCGAAGCGATCATACGCTCCTTCTACCACCAAATGATCGGTGATGGTGTCTGCCTGAACATAGCAGTGCTCGACGCTACATGGGCCGAGATACAGTCCATGCTTAAGGCCCTAAGAAAAGTACGTGGCGTCAGGAGAATATGGTATGAGCCGATATCGACTGTCTAAGTGGATACTATAACGGGGCTCACCTGAGCCCACAAAACATCCTAACCCAGACCAATAACAACACTCATGAACCGATCTCAAGGATTTATTACTGTCCTCAACCACACATACACGGTACTACTGAGCTCCTGTCGACGCCGTCCGGGCCCGGGATACTGGTGATCTCATGCGTTGGGCAAGGGTCGCCCGGGCCCTAATAAAACCCTTGATATCGCTAGCTAATAGTGCACTTAGCTGGACAGAGGCGGCTCATAAGAAGATGCTTGGGCTCAGGTATAGGCTCATAAAGGCGGACATGAGGCTCGCCGCTAAAGAGACTGTTAGGAAACTCGACGACCTTCTCGAGGGGCTTAAGGAGGGGAAGCTATGCGGATATGCTGAGGAGCTCGGGATGGGGTCAGACGACATAATCGAGTACCTAGAGGCTAAAGGATGCAGGCTCATGAGGATCATAGACTTCGACGACATGATAAACACTGACTACGTTCTGGGATGCCCCAAGCTCCGGAGGGAGGTGTCGGTGTCCTCGAACGTGAAGATAAGGGAGTGGGTGTGCGTTAGCTGGTCGGAGGAGAGTGAGGAGAGGCTTAGGTACGAGGGCGAGCCCGAGATCGTCTATGTTGACGATCCCTAGCATTGAGGTTTCGAAACAGGGCTCTGGTAAGAACACACTTTTTAGTAGCCCAACCCGTACCTTGCCACGTATTCCCTTATCGCTGTTGAGAGCTTCTCAACGTCGTCGACACAGTTGTATATGTAGAACGATGCCCTCACGGTACCCTCGATGCCCAGGCGGTAGTGGAGGGGGTGGGCGCAGTGCTTCCCTGTCCTAACAGCTATTTTCCTTGAATCGAGCCATACGCCGACGGCGTCGGGGTTATGCCCCTTGACTACGAACGATACTATCCCGTGCCGCCTCCCCGGGGTCTTGGGCCCGATGATCTCCACTCCATTAATACCGGACAGCTTCGCAAGGGCCCTAGCGGTTAGTTCTCTCTCGTGCTCAGCCACGTTGTTCATGCCAATCCTCCTAAGGTAGGCAACGGCCTCAGCCAGGCCCACCGCCTCTATTATTGGCGGTGTCCCGGCCTCGAACCTCCACGGCGGGTCGTCCCACTCCACCCTAACGCCGTCACCAGAGATTAGGACGTCCCTCACACTCCCACCACCGCCGATGGGTGGCTCGAGCCCTCTCAGTAGATCGGCCCTGCCCCACAGAACCCCTATCCCTGTGGGGCCCAGCATCTTGTGGCCGCTGAAGAGGGCGAAGTCTATGCCAAGATCCTTAACGTCGAAGGGCATGTGCGGGACGGACTGGGCAGCGTCGAGCACGACGAGGGCGTTGACGGACTTGGCCTTCCTTACCACCTCCTTAACATTTGTTACGTAGCCGGTAACGTTCGATACGTGGGCGAAGACAACGGCCCTCGTTCTCTCGCTCAGTAAATTATCGAGGACATCCCACTTCGGGACCCCCTCGCCATTAACTGGGACGATCCTTATCTTGGCCCCCGCCCGCCTGACTGCCCTCACCCATGGAAGGAGTATGCTGTGGTGCTCGGCCTCAGTGAGGACCACCTCATCACCCTCGCCTATCACCCCGTTGGTTATTAGGGTCTCAACAAGGAGCTGCGACGCCTCCGTCGTGTTCTTCAGGAAGATGACCTCCTCCCACGAGTCGGCGCCGATGAACTTGGCGACTGCCTCGTGGGCTGATTCGTACGCTGTCGACGCCCTCACGCTTAGTCTGTGGACGC
>JALSOP010000065.1 GCA_026986435.1 Desulfurococcales archaeon
CCCGCGGGCTCCCTGGCTACCCCACCCCGCTGCTTTGGCCCCCCGGTGTATTGTGGGTGTTGTGGGTTCTTAAGTGTTGCTTGGCTTGTTTCCAGTGGTGTGGTTTGGGTTGTTTGAGGCAGCCTATGTTTTTGGCTATCCATGTTTCTAGGTGTAGCTCTGTTGGTATGCCTAGTTCCTCTGCTTTCTTGATCGCTTCTGCGAGTGTCTTCGTGTTTGTTAGGTTTTGGGCGAGCTTGTTTATCTTTAGTATTGACTCGGCCGTGAAGACGTAGATTATGGGTGAGTACGGCTCCGCCGGCGCCCTCCTGGTCCCGTCCCTCATCCCCTCGTACCCCATTAGGCCCTTGAGGGCCCTGTACGCCGCCCTACCGGCCTCGGTGTGTGTTAGGGGGAGGACCTCCTCGTATATGCTCACGTGATCCCTCCACAGCCCGATCGAGCCCAGGAACCCGCCGAGCCTCGCCGCCAAAGCCATCCTCTCCAGCACATAGTTAGCGGGGAGCTCTCCGTCAGCCCCAGGGGCGAGGACACCGACGTACGTGTTCGGCAGGCCAGTAGCCGCCGCGAGGACGAGGGAGTCGGTTAGCGGGGACCAGAGCCCCTCCTCCCAGCCCTCAGCAAGGATGTCGCCACCGACATCGAGGAGGAGCACGCTCCCGTAGCGGGTCATGAGGTGCTTGAGGCACTCCCTAATACCGACGGCGCCGAACTCAAGGGTTATACCGGGCACGGGAGACCCGATGAGAGAGGCAATAGCGGTGGCCTGAGGCCTGAAGGACCTACCGCACCTAACGACCTCAGTACTCCCAGAGGCCATGACGCAGGGCCCGTCGCAGGAAGCGCCTCGGATGAGGGCCCTCGGTATCGGGCCAGGGCAGGGATCGAGGACCCACCTCTCCCAAAGGACGGCAACGGGCACGCAGTCACGTACACCGAACAGGTCACCCAGGGCACGGCAGGCGACATAAGCACTCACAACATCCCCGGCACCGCCGGCACCGACGACCGCCACGCCGCCCTTGACCCACTCACCGATCACGGAGACCATTCAACGGACCCGAACACAGTCCCCGAGGTGGTATTTAATAGCCTATACCAACAAATCCAACCAGGTAGGTAAGGATGGCGTTCGGACCACCCGCAATGGGGTATGACAGAGCAATAACCGTGTTCTCACCCGAAGGAAAGCTCTACCAGGTCGAGTACGCCGCAGAGAACATAAAGAGGGGCTGGACAACAGTGGCGGTGAGGTCGGACACAGCCGCCGTCATAGCGGCTGAGAGGAAGAGGATCGCCCCACTCATAGACCTCAAGTCCATAGAGAAGATATACCTCATAGACACCCACGTAGGCTCATCCTTCGCAGGTCTCGCAGCAGACGGCAGAATACTCATAGACTACGCAAGGAGAGTTGCCATGAACTACAGGTTCATCTACGACGAGCCAGCAGACATAGAGTACATCGTGAGACAAGTATGCGACATAAAGCAACTATACACCCAGCACGCAGGCGTCAGGCCCTTCGGCGTATCACTAGTCTTCGCGGGGGCAGACAGGAAAGGCGTCCACATATACAAGACAGAGATAAACGGGTACTACTTCTCCTACCTAGGCGTCGCGATGGGGACAGGGGAGTCAGCAGCGACCGAGTACCTAGAAAAGAACTACAAACCAGACATGGGCAAGGACGACCTAATCAAGCTGGCACTAGGGGCGCTGAGGGCGGCCTCACAGGGCCCACTAACCCCCGAGACAGTCGAGGTAGGGTACGTCACCGTCGACGAGAGAGTGTTCAAGAAACTAACCCATGAAGAAGCGGCCGAGTACATAAAGGCCGCCGGTGTCGACAAATGAAGAGAGAGTACGTAATAGCCAGGTACGAACACGGCGGCAGGAGATTCGAGATACTTGTGGACCCAGACAAGGCACTGGCCTACAGGGAAGGCGCTAAGATACCGATCGACGAGGTACTCATAGGCGACTACATATACAAGGACGTCAAATCAGGCGACAGAGTATCCCCGGAGGACCTCAAGAAGGTCTTCGGAACAGACGACATCAAGAAAGTAGCGGACATAATAATCAAGAAAGGAGAGCTACAGCTAACCACCCAGCAGAGGCGCAGGCTCCTCGAAGCAAAGAGGAGGCAGATAATCAACTACATAGCGAGGTCAGCAATAGACCCCACAACAAAGACCCCCATACCACCACAGAGAATAGAGAAAGCGATGGAACAGGCCAGGGTAGCCGTCGACCTCTACAAGTCAGTAGAAGAGCAAGCAGCGAAGATAGTCAGGCAAATAGCGAGGTACATACCCATCAAGATAGCGAAGGCCCTCATAACAATGAGGGTACCCGCGGCGGTCGCTCCCAGAGCATATAGTACCCTAAGAAGGCTCGGAGAAGTGAAGAACGAGCGCTGGCTAAGTGACGGCTCACTCCTACTAGAGATAGAGATACCCGCAGGTCTGCAGACAGACGTCATACAGAAGGCCGAGAAAGCGACGAAGGGCCAGATAGAGATAGAGGCGAGGGTGGCGTAATGCCAGGCAAAAAGTACGTCGAGGACAGACAGTTGGTCACGCCAGGCGACCTTCTCGCAGAGGGGGAGTACAAGATAGTCAACCCCGCCACCGTCTACAGAAAGGGGAACAAGTATTACGCAGCAGTCATAGGGCTGGCACAGGTAAGTGATGACACCGTGAACGTCATACCCCTAGAAGGCTTCTACTACCCCAACCCAGGCGACGTAGTCGTCGGCGTGATAGTGAACGTGGGCATAACTAACTGGGAGGTTGACATAAGGGCACCGTTCACGGCAATACTCTACGCAGCCGACGCACTCGGCAGGCCAGTTAACCCAGCCAAGGAGGACCTGACACACTACCTCGACGTAGGCGACATAATTGTGGCGAAGATAGAGGCGTTCGACAGAACAAGGAACCCCGTACTCACAATAAGGGGGAAGGGCCTCGGCAAGGTCAATCAGGGAGCTATCGTCGAGATAAGCCCGGTGAAGGTCCCGAGGGTGATAGGGAAGAAGGCCTCTATGCTCCAGACGCTCCAGAAAGAGACCGGCTGCGATATAACGGTGGGGAAGAACGGCAGGATAATAATAAAGTGCAGGAACCCTGACATGCAGGAGATACTCGTGCTAGCCATAAGGAAGATAGAGAGGGAGTCACACATACCCGGCCTGACAGACCGTATTAAGGAGTTTATTCTGAAAGAAAAGGTAAGGAGGGGATTGACCAGTGGGTAAGGCAGGAGAGAAACCCGTCCTAATACGTGAGGACGGGAGAAGGCACGACGGCCGCCTACCGAACGAGCTAAGGCCCATAAGGATGGAGGTGGGCGTCCTCAACAACGCCAACGGCTCGGCACTCGTCGAGTT
>JALSOP010000066.1 GCA_026986435.1 Desulfurococcales archaeon
ATGTCGATCGTAACCATTAAATATCGGAGAGAACTAATACAAACAGGATAAGCAATGGCTAAAACAATCCGAGTAAAGAACGGGTATAGGTTACTGATGAACCTTTATTCAGACTACAGAGTCAAGATCTATGAGTACAATTCCAAAATCAAGGAGACAGGCTACTATCTGAAGCCTATACACATAGTCCACAAGTCCCTCGGCAACAAGAAGATAAAGTACCTCTACTTCGGGCGGTATTGGTACAAGGTCGTCAAGAAGAACAAGGGATTCCGCTGGATATACGTGGGCAGGGAGAAGCCCGATCCAATGCTCCCTGACCCACCTATAATCCCGTTCGAGGGTATAGGTGTTGTCGTTGACGGCGAGGATATAATGCTAGATGAGAAAGGATATAGAGTGCTCAACGAAGTAGCGAAGATGGTCATGAAGGAGAGCCTAGATTCACTAATAAATAGGGGGAAAGCCGGCACTGAAGAAAGCGCGAAGTGATGTCAAAGTAGGGGGTCACGGAAGTAGTGCCTCCGCTTTTTACTAAATACCCCTATCTTATCGACTTAAGAGCCCTCCTCTCAAGGCTATATGGAAGCACACCTCCTCTAAGCACACTGATTAACATCCCAAGGTTTAGGAAACACGCAGTAGAGCTTCTTGAGAGCGCCATTAAAGGAAAGAAAAACAGGCCTATAGCTGAAAGCGAAGATATCGCCATAATCGGATTTTACCTGTCATTAATTATAGCAAATGCCGTTGGAAAATGGATAACTACTAGACTGGCTGACAGAGAGAGTAAGTGGTTCGTCACTCACGCCATAACTGAGGAGGGCGCCCTTCTCGAAAGGATAGGGCGGGCTATAGGGGCGAATGTAGAGTACCTTGGAAGCCTAGGCAACCCCAACGGCTTGTGTGTAGACATAGCCGTGTATAGGGGGGAGAGGATCAGAGAGTGCTACCCTTACAGGATGCCGATACCGTCGTACTTAAAGGGAATCGAAACACTGAGGACACAAAAAAGATGGATGTTGGTGAACAGGATCGTTAACAAAGGGTATGTCTACCTAAGCAAGCGGGACTTAGTTAGGGTACTCAGTGAGTTCGTGAAAAGGAGGGTACTAAACCTGGCCAGCGAGTACTCGACATACCTGAGCGAGGTTCCGGAGAACCTGATAAAGGAGGATACGGAGAGACTGAGAGAGCTCGTTAAAGATGTGAGGGGGTTCACTGAGGAGAGGCTGTCCTCAGAGGCGATCGTTAAGGCAGGGATAAGGGAGGAGTTCTTCCCTCCATGCATAACTAATATAATGAATTCACTACTGAAAGGCGAGCACCTCAGCCATGCCCAGAGATTCGCGCTCGCCACATTCCTACTGAACGCCGGCGCTGATGTGGAGTACGTGCTCGACATCTTCAGGCATGCGCCCGACTTCAACGAGAAGATAGCGAGGTACCAGATAGAGCACCTCGCCGGGCTAAGGGGAAGCAGAAAGAGGTACAGCGTCTACAGCTGCGACAAGATGAAGTCCTTGGGCATGTGCGTGGCGGAGTGCGGCGTTAGGACACCGCTTCAGTACTACTTTAAGGAGTACAGGAGGCACCTAAGAAAAACACTATCCTCTCGCGGCCAGGGAGACGCTGTCCCCTCTGAACATTGAGGACTATCTTCCTAGCAGATACCCTGGCAGGTACACCTAAATCCGCTTCAAGCACCTTCCCACATCGAGGAAAGAGCCATACCACCCTGTAGCTGTACTCCGCTACCTCCTCACCGTATTCGTCTATGTACTCGTTTACGCCCTGCCTTGGCTCGAACGGTATCTCTATTATATACTCGATGAATGCCCTCCCTTGAACACCCTCGTAACCAAATGCCACATGAACTACTTCTGCCTTAACCTCCTTTCCGTTTATGAGTATTCTTTCGGAGTCTAGGTACGCCTGCATGTTCCTCCGGAGTCTGCTGGCCTCCTCTCTGGTCCTCCTCTTTGATGAGAGTATTTCCTTGAACTCGAGTTCCGAGTCCTCGTAGATGTAGAGTACGTGGTTCGTTATTAAGCCGGGTGACACGTTAAAAAGCCCGTGAGCGAAAATGGGCCTCAATCTATCAGTACCCTTCTGTCCTCCTTTATGGCGTTGAGCACTACGGACGTAGCTGTCTGTATGACCCCGTCTATGTTGCCTATCACGTCTAGGAGGCGGGCCAGGTCCTTGTGGTCCTTGACGAGCACCTCGAGCATGAACGTCCACTCACCCGTTATGTCGAATATCGCTCTCACGTCCTTCAACGCCTTTAACTCTTTAACAATCGAGTCATACTTCCTCACATCTATTGAGAGAAACACCAATGCCCTTAGCTTGTATCCCAGGACCTCTGGGTCAACAATAGCTACTATCTTCTTAATTATTCCCTTCTCCCTGAGGCGCCGGACCCTCATGTACACAGTGGATGGGCTGATCCCGAGTTTCCTCCCTAATTCGGCGTAGGTTATGTCGGCATTCTCTTGATATATTTTTAGAATTTTCTTATCTATCTCATCCAATATTTCCTGTACCACGCTATAACCCTCTATAGATATTGATAATATCCATTAAAACATTTTGTTAGGCTTTCGGGGCAAGCAAGTACTTCACGAAACCTCCTTCAGCGAGCGGAAACAGGATATTGAGCGGTACGCCGCCCCCAAACCTGACCTCTATAGTCTGGACGTGCCCAGCCAGATCGATAACTTTCGTGATATAGCCCTCATCGTACCTCTCGCTCGTCCCCGACTCCGGGGCCTTGAGCTCTAGCAAGGAACCAGCTATCCTGGAGAGCTTTGCCTCAGCACCTATCTGAACACCCCTCAACACTAGGTCATCTCCATGCGCTTTGAACTCTATTGTCTCGGAACCCTTTAGATCCTTTATGGCGGTCTTGAACGCCGACGCTATCGCCTTCGCTTCCACCTCGAACTCGAGCTCCGGCTCGGGCAACTCCTCAGCAATTACCTCTATCGAGCGGAACCTGTACCTCCTCGTCACGTTACTCTCGATCACAAGCTCGTAGAACTCCTCCGACGCCTTGAACACTAACTTATCGGTTTTCTTGGGTGTAGGGACTGCCTTGATAAGGCCGGCGACATTAACACCCACATTAATCGGTTTCTTCACCTCGTATGTGAGGAACGCGTCGGTGCCGAGGTTTATGTCTAGAAGGGCTACGCGGGCCGGGTCAAGCGCCTTTATCCTGAGGCCTTCCTTACTGAGGGTGAAGAGGGCCTCATCCACCAGCGAGCCGAGGGACTTCATCAGCACCATGAACGTCTTCGCCCCCGGGTACTCGAACTCCACAGCCCACTCAACGTCGTCGACCATCAGAACCACCCGAATCTAAATTACGTCACTCAGTATAATATCACTGAAGACGGAGCCCAGGTGATGAGGGCGACTCCGGAGCTGAGGAGCGATCTCGATGACGAACCGTGTGAGGGCTGAATAAATGAATAGGAATAAAGAGTGAGTCCCAACGTTTTTAATTTGGTGCCCTGAGTTAAGGCCTGGGAAGCGGGCGATGTCTCTCATCGACGTAGAGATTGAGGCAAGGAAGATTATTGAGGAGGCCGAGAGGAGGGCCAAAGAGATCATTGAGGAAGCAAGGAGGAAGGCGGAGGCGTTCAGGAATGCGCCGATCGAGAACCCCTTGAGCGAGGAGGAGATACGGAAGATCAGGGAGGAGTACGAGAGAAAGCTGCGTGAATTCGAGGAGAAAAAGAAGGAGGAGTTAGCCGTCATGAGGTCTAGGTTCGAGCAATACAGGGAGAGGCTCGTAGCCGAGCTCGTGAGGATGGTGTCGGGGGTCGGGCAGTGAGCCTGATCCTCTCCGTGCCAGAGAGACTCGTCTACGCTAGAGTCATCACCATAAGCGACAACGCTGACAGAGTCCTTAAGATCCTTCAAGAAGAGGAAGCGATCCACCCAGAGCGCGCGGGGAAGGCAACTGAGGAGGACATAAAGTTCGTTGAGGAACTCCGCCGAGACGTGGAGAGGCTGGATGACATAGTCAGTCGAATGGAAAAAATGCTCCCCTCCCCCGTGCTGGTTTCTTTGGAGAAGGAGAGAATAATAACGAAGCCTGTGTACGATGAATTTAAGGAGGTTCTGAGGGAACTCGAGCAGATCAATGAGAAAGCCGAGATTATGGCAGAGAACATAGAGAGACTCAACGAGACACTTAGCGAGACCAGGAAGCTTTATGATGTTATCACTGCGTTAGCACAGAAATATGGGAACAGTGCGGCGCTTGAGCTGAACTATGATGGCGAGATAATATTCACAAAGGTGGTCTTGCTTGACCCGCGCTCACTAACAATAATGAAGGAAAAGCTACCGGAGGAGGTGGTGGTCATTGACGAGGTCCCGCTTGGAGAGCACATGGTAGCGGTGGTTGCGGGGCTTAGTGGGTACCGCCACGACTTCATGCGTATAGTATCGGAGGTTAGGGCCGAGCCCGTTAATGTCCCTGCCGTGGAGAAACCCTTGAAAGAACTCGTTACTGAATTCGAGGGGAGGATTAAGGAACTGGAGAACATGCTCAAGGATCTAAAGGATAACCTGAACGAGCTAGTGACGGGATCCGTTAATTTACTGGCTAAGGCCAAGGTCATAGGCTCAATAATTAAGGACCGCGTGAGGGCCCTCCTCAACGCCGTCCGAGGCGAGTACCTCATAGCGGTGGAAGGGTGGCTGCCCGAGAAAAAGATCCCGGATCTAGAGGCGAGACTGTCTAGAGAGGCCCCAGCGTCAGCTATTACCAAGCTTGACCCGAAGAGGGAGCCGCCAACGCTGATGAATAACCCGAAGCCCGTGAAGCCGTTCGAGCTAATAACGAAAATATATGGGGTCCCCAGGTACAGCGAGTGGGACCCGACCCCTCTCATCGCTTACTCCTTCCTCGTATTTTTCGGGCTCATGTTCGGCGACTTCATCTATGGCCTCGCCATGTTCATACTCGTCGCCTTCGTGCTCGATAGGTCAGGCCTCATAGACGACCCCACATCCCCCGGGTACCTGACGCTCAAGAAGGTGCTGATGATACTCTCAGGCGCCTCCATGGCGGTGGGCCTGCTCTCCAACACGTTCGCGGGCTACTCAATAGTAATAGAGAACGGTGTCCCCACGATGGTGCTTGCGGAGAACGCTGGACAAATACCGTCACTACTTAACCTTGCGGATCCGTTGTTCTTCATAGTGTTGGCCATAGTCATAGGGCTAATTCACGTGAACATAGCACACACAATATCTCTAGTGAGGGCACTAAAGGAAGACAATAAAGGAAACGCCATGGCAGAGGCGGGTCTCTTGATCGCCGAGGCCTTCGGCATACCCTACATAAGCCACACGATGCTGAACTACGATCTCCTACCGCTTCCCGAGGATATTTACAGGTACCTCCTCTACGGCTCACTCGCGGGGGTAGGCATACTCATAGCTGGCAGACTAATAGGGATGAAGGGTCTAGGCATACTGCTCTGGCTCTTTGACCTGACGGGTGTTTTAGGCGATACGCTGTCATACACCCGACTAGCTGGGCTCGGGCTAGCCACGTACTTCATGGCTAAGTCGTTCAACAGCCTCGCCACTGACGCGGCGTTTGGGATAGCTAGCATAATAGGTGTCCCGATCGTGGGTATAGCTGTTGGGATAATCGCAGGCGTCATAATAATGCTTCTGACAAACATGTTGAACATAGTATTCGGTATTATAGGTGCATTCGTTCACTCCCTAAGGCTCTGCATGGTCGAGTTCCTGCCGAAGTTCTATGAAGGTGACGGGAGAGAGTTCCTGCCGATAACTGAGAAGATACCTAAGATCGTCATGGTTGGCTCTCCGTACTGATGGCGAGAAAATATTCATTTTTCAACGTATTTCTTTTAAACCCCTGCCAAGGCACCTTTTTGGTGCTAAGTAATGGCTGGAGAGATTGTTGACCCGAACTACCTGCTAGTATTCTTTGGCGCCATCCTGGGAATGACGGGGGGCTTCATAGGCTCCGCCCTCGGAATATCTAAGGCAGCCAGCTCAGGCCTGGCAGTACTGGGTGAGGACGCTGCGTACTTCAAGAACGTCATGCTCCTGGCAGCGCTTCCGATGACACAGACGTTCTACGGCTTCGTCTTCGCCCTCTACACACTCACCATAGCTCTGCCGGGTATGATGTTGTCAATGACCCCGTTAAAGGCCGCCGCAATATTCTCGGTCGAGGTCATGGTTTTCGCCGCCGAGCTATACTCAGCGAACAAGCAGGGCGAGGTGTGTATGTCGGGCATCATGGAGCTACCGAAGACTAAGGGTAAGATAACTACGTCGACAATGATCCTCGCTGCTTATGAGGAGATCTTCGGGATCCTCGGCATGGTCTTCGGCATCGTGATGCTATCCCTAATCGCCCCGCTATCCATCTGAGGAGGCGGGGTGGCGAGGGACCCAGGATGTCGGCTGAGCGGCTGAGGGAAGAGGTGCTGGCGAGGGCGAGGGCCAAGGCCGAGAAGATAATAGAGGATGCCAGGCGGCAGGCAGAGGAGATCGTTAGGAAAGCCCAGGAAGAGTACCGAAGGCGCCTTGAGGAAGCCAGGCGCGAAGCATATCACAGGGTCGTTAGTGAAGAGAACGAAAAATACATCAGAAGAGTGATGGAGCTAAACATGGAGGTACTGAAGGAGAAGAACAAGATGATCAAGTACATCGAGGAAGAAGCTAAGAAACGCTTGGCAGGGCTAGGCCCGGAGGAGAGGCTGGCCTCACTCAAGGTACTCATACAGGACGCCCTAAACACTGGGATGTTCAGCGGGACGTTCCGGGTGAGGGTGCGCAAAGAGGATGAGGAACTGACTAGAAAGGCCCTAAAGGATCTCGGACTTGAGGCAGAGGTCGTGCCAGACCTTGACGGACTCGGCGGCGTAATCGTCGAGAACGAGGACTCGACGATCGCCGTGGATAATACTTACGAGACAAGGCTCGAGCAGGCTATGAAGGCAGTCATAGCTAAGCTGAATGAGCTGGTCTTCGGTGAATGACATGGACCACAGGGACAAGAGGTTTTTCATTGCGCTGAGGCTGAAGACATACAAGTCGATCACGCCCGAGGCAATAACCAGGCTTGAGACAGCGACGGTAAGCGGTGTAGGGGACCTAATAACTATCTTCTCTCCCTACGATGTCGGTCAGTGCGTGGAGAGGGAGGTGAACCTCACCGAGAAGACGGGGCTCCTACCCATCCAGAGGGCCCTCTTCAAGTGCTGGACCGGCTGGCTCAACAGAGAGGCACACCTCTCCAGGGTCTCTGGGAGAGTAATGAAGGCTGTTGAGATTCTCTCTGCGTACTGCCGCGTCGACTGTCTGGCACGCTTCATATCCTCCGGAAGCGACGTCTGTGGGATAATGGGCTCCGGAATGTACGGTGAGCTAGGGAGCGAATGGGGGATGAGCGACCTCCTGAGAGCTCTCAAGAGCAGGAAGCTTATAGAGGCAGAACTCCTCGAAGAGGCCCTTAGGGAGCTCACGGTGAGGGAGGAGATGCCTGACGCTGAGGCCAGGGAGAGGATAGCTATAGAGCTTCGCAGACAGTACTTTAGGAAACTGAGGGAGGTGATGGCACCCTTTAAGAACAGGAATCTCATGACCGCTATCTCGCTCATAGAGGTAGTCGAGACAGTAGTGAAACCCGACCTGAGGAGAGCGGCGAAGGGCGGGGAGAGCGAGCTACCCAAGAGTCTCTGGAAGCTGGGGGAGAGGGTCGTTAGTGCCGTGCGGGAGGTCTCCGGCGACGACATCTCCGTGGTTGAGGCGCTGGTGAGCGGCGCTCCCACCTTCATTCTGCACCATCGCCTCGGGTTACTGCCGGTGGGGCCCTCTACCATGGTACATTACTTCGTCACTAAGTGCTGGGAAACGTTCTTTGTGTCACACATCATTTATTCGGTCTTGAAGGGGGCTCCGCCTGAGTATGTAAAAGAATGGATAAGAAGGTGGGGTGTTCTTCATGAGCGGCTTTATTCGTAAGGGAAAGATAGCGGTCATAGGTGACGAGCCCTTCGTCAAGGGCTTCATGATGGCGGGTGCCAGCAAAGGATTAGTTGTTGATACTACGGCGCCGGAGAGGGTGGCTAAGGAGGTCAAGAGCTTCGTTATGAGGGCTATGAGTGTCTATGGGGCATCGGTTTTCATAGTTCACGACTCCCTCAGGCCCGTTCTTGAGAGGCTCGAACTAGGTTCTTCCCCTCTAATAGTCTATCTCCCGGACCTGCGCACGGTCGGGAGGATGGATGTACGGAAATATTATTCGGAGCTAATCCGTAAGTACCTAGGTATTTCGCTGGAGGTGTGAAGAGTGGTAAAGGGTAGGATATGGAGAATTTCCGGGCCCCTAGTGGTTGCGGAGCAGATGCATGGCTCGATGGTTTATGAGGTCGTCTACGTAGGTGAGGAGAGGCTCATTGGAGAGATTATTGGCATGCAGGGTGACAGAGCCTTCATTCAGGTATATGAGGACACCTCAGGCCTTAGAGTGGGTGAGCCCGTCGAGGGCTCAGGTGACCTTCTCTCTGCCGAGCTGGGGCCCGGAATCCTTGGAAGGGTGTTCGACGGCCTCCAGAGGCCTCTCTCGGACATGGAGCTCATAGTCGGGCCGTTCGTGGAGAGGGGTGTCAAGCTTCCCTCATTGCCTAGGGACAAGAAGTGGGTGTTCCGGAGAAACACTAACCTAAGGGTTGGTGATAAGGTAAGGCCCGGGGACGTGCTCGGCACCGTGAAGGAGACCGAACTGGTTCTCCACAAGATCATGGTCCCGCCGAATGTCCACGGCACTCTCGTTGAGGTGGCGGGGGATGGTGACTACACTGTCGAGGACGCGATAGGGTACGTTGACGTCGGTGGAGGGAGAAAGGTCGAGCTAAAACTCATGCACAGGTGGCCCGTGAGGAAACCAAGGCCCTACCTATCCAGGCTCGAGCCCACGGAGCCCCTGATAATCGGGCAGCGTGTCCTCGACATGATGTTCCCGATAGCGAGGGGTGGTAAGGCAGCCGTTCCGGGTGGGTTCGGTTCCGGCAAGACAGTGTTGCTTCAGACGATGACTAAGTGGGCCAGGACACAGATCAACATATACGTCGGGTGCGGCGAGAGAGGCAACGAGATGGCTGACGCGCTCCACTCATTCCTCAAGCTGAAGGACCCGGAGAGCGGTAGACCTCTTGCGGAGAAGGCTGTCTTCATAGCTAACACCTCGAACATGCCCGTCGCCGCTAGGGAGACCAGCGTGTTCCTCGGTGTCACGATAGGTGAGTACTTCAGGGATATGGGATACGACGTCCTCATGGTAGCTGACTCCACCTCAAGATGGGCTGAGGCAATGAGAGAGATCAGTGCCAGGCTTGAGGAGATGCCCGGTGAGGAGGGCTTCCCGGCATACCTTGGCTCGAGGCTGGCCGAGTTCTACGAGCGTGCCGGCAGGGTAAAGTGCGCTGGCTCCCCAGAGAGGACTGGGTCCCTAACAATAGTCGGCGCTGTCTCCCCGCCGGGCGCCGACTTCAGCGAGCCAGTCACTCAGAACACGCTAAGGTATATCGGTACCCTAATAGCCCTCGATGTGGCCCTTGCGAACAGGAGGCACTTCCCGGCCATCAGCTGGCTCATCAGTTACTCGCTCTACGTCGAGACCCTTGCTAGGTGGTGGGAGAAGAGGTTCCCGAACTGGAAGGCGATGAGGGACGAGGCCCTCGAGATACTGCAGAGAGAGAACGAGCTAATGGAGATCGTCAGGCTCGTTGGCCCGGATGCGCTCCCTGACAGCGACAAGCTCCTCCTCGACGCGGCGAGGATGATTAGGGAGGACTTCCTCCAGCAGAACGCCTTCCACCCGATAGACGCCTACTGCCCACCAGAGAAGACTGTCGGCATGATGGAGGTCATACTGACGTTCTACCATGAGGCCAGGAAGGCCCTTGAGGCTGGCGTACCACTCGAGAAGATAAGGGCACTGCCCGTGAGGGCTAAGATAGCAAGGATGAAGGAGGTCGAGTACGACAAGTTCCCCTCAGTCAAGAAGGAGCTCCTTAAGGAGATACACGAATCAATTAATTCCTTAATAGGAGGGGGTGCAGCGGCATGAGCCTGAGCGTTAAGGAAGTTAGGAAGGCCCTAAGCGCTAAGGGCTCCCTACTCCTCGTCGAGGCCATCCCAGGCATAAGGTACGGCGAGGTAGTCGAGGTAACCCTCGGCACAGGCGAGACAAGACTCGGGCAGGTTATAGATGTCTCGAGGGATGTCGCGGTCATTCAGGTCTTCGGCGGAGTCAGCGAAGTCAACACGAAAGCGGCCAGAGTGAGGTTCAGGGGCGAGACGCTCCGCATACCCGTATCACTAGACATGCTCGGCAGGATATTCGACGGCCTCGCCAGACCAATAGATGGTGGGCCACCGATCCTGCCCGAGGACTGGGCAGACATAAACGGCGCACCCATAAACCCCGCCTCAAGGGAGCCCCCGTCGGAGTTCATAGAGACCGGTATCTCCGCAATCGACGGCCTGTTCTCCATCGTTAGAGGGCAGAAGCTCCCGATATTCAGCGGCGCCGGCCTGCCGCACAACAGGATAGCTGCCCAGATAGTCAGGCAGGCAAGGGTCAGGGGTAAGGGAGAGAAGTTCGCCGTGGTCTTCGCCGCAATAGGTGTGACGTACGAGGAGGCATACTTCTTCATGGAGAGCCTAAGGCGCACGGGAAACATAGAGAACATTGTTGCGTTCATCAACACCGCTGCCTCCCCGGTCATCGAGAGAATAGCTATACCAAGGGTCGCCCTAACTACTGCCGAGTTCCTTGCCTGGAAGTACGGGATGCATGTCCTGGTCGTCATGACAGACATGACCAACTACTGCGAAGCCCTGAGAGAGCTCAGTGCCGCAAGGGAGGAGATACCCGGAAGGAGGGGCTACCCAGGCTACATGTACACTGACCTGGCGACGATCTATGAGAGAGCCGGAAGAATAAGGGGCAAGGACGGCTCCGTCACCCAGATGCCCATACTGACGATGCCCGACGACGACATCACTCACCCGATCCCCGACCTCACGGGCTACATCACCGAGGGCCAGATAGTGCTGTCAAGGGACCTGCACAGAAAGGGCATATACCCGCCAGTCGACGTCCTACTCTCCCTCTCGAGGCTCATGAAGGATGGCGTCGGCCCCGGGAAGACTAGGGAGGACCACTACCAGGTCTTCATGCAGCTAATAGCCGCCTACACAGAGGGTCAGTATCTGAGGGAGCTGAGCGCCATAGTAGGTACGGAGTCCCTCAGCGAGAGAGACAAGAAATACCTCGCCTTCGCAGACCTCTTCGAGAGGCGCTTCATTAACCAGGGCGAGTACGAGAGGAGGACCATAGAACAGACCCTTGACATCGGCTGGGAACTCCTCGCGACGCTCCCGGAGGAGGAGCTGAAGCTCATCAGCGTCGAGAACATCAAGAAGTACCACCCCAAGTACCGCCGCAAGAGCAAGGGTGAGTAGGTGAGATGCCGCAGCTCCTTAGAGTAAGGCCGACGAAGATAGAGCTAATACGCCTGAGGCGCAGGCTGAAGACAGCTAAGAGACTACATAAGGTGCTGAAGGACAGACTCATCATCCTCTCACAGGAACTCATAGACACAGTCAAGGAGGCCGCTGACCTGAGGGAGAGTATTAATGAAAGACTTGTTCAGTGCCTCACACGCTACATCGACGCCACAGCATCGTCAACCGCCGCCGAGATAGAGGAGTACGCTACCAGTAGGTACGAGGAAGCGAGCGTCGTGCTCGGCACGAGGGCAGTGGCGGGCATAAGGGTCCCTGTAGCTGAGCTGGAGAGGGTTGAGAGGAGGATTGCCGCTGAGAGGTTCAGCGCCGCCCTCATCAGGGTGGGGGCCTGCTTCGACGAGATAATGGAGGACGTGCTCAGGCTGGGCGAGCTTGAGGCGTCGATAGCACTCATGGGGAGGGAGGTATCGAGGGTTAAGAGGAGGGTCAACGCACTAGAGAACATCTTGATACCTAGAATGGAGGCCACTATAAGGTATCTGAGGATGAAGTTCGAGGAGAGGGAGAGGGAGGATAAGATGAGGCTTAAGAAGGTCAAAGAACTCCTCCAGAAGAGGGCAGGTTCCAGTGAGGGGAGATGAGTTCGAGAAGTACCTATCGCACGAGCTAAGGGTTGTTAACCGCTCACTTCCCAGGGTCCGGAAATCACTGAAGACCCTTCTTGAGGAGCGCTACCCCCACGTCCCCACCAGGGACGGCGGAGCTCACATGTTCCGCAAGAGAGAGCTCATCGCAGCAGCGGAAGTCCTGGGCGATGAGGCCGAGGAACTTCTTCTCCCAATAGTTCTCGAGTTCCAGGTGAGCGCCGAGAGAACCTACGCCGTGGTTAGGGATCCTGTTGCAGCAAAGCTCATCGCTAGGATCCTCGGCCTGCCTGAGGAGACCCCAATATTCGTCTACCCCGTGCAGTTGAGGGAGCTGAGGCGTAGAGTAGGGTCATTGATAACATATGCCTTCCTACCTTAAACCCTATCTTTAATTACCCCAGCACCCACTAACTAACGGGCTCCTAGCACCCAGCGCCCAGGTGGCCGCCGTAGCGCAGTTCGGTAGCGCGCGGGGCTGTGGACCCCGAGGTCCCGGGTTCAAGTCCCGGCGGCGGCCCCACAACCCCTCTTGTTCTTATTCTCTCGAACAGGTTAACCGCTATATAACCACCCAAGCGTCGAAGCACCCCTGGAGAGATCTTGAAGTTTACACATAACTCCGTCTGTCTGGCTTTTAGCATGGAATCAATGCAACAATACCCCGAAGGATTTGTTATTTGGTTCAAGCCTACGACAAAAGATTATCTCGTTTAATATGAGGCTACAACAAACTAAGGGATCATCAATATGAATGAGCAACTACTAGATTGAGAACAGTCATTAAGGTCTGTACTAATGTGGCGGAGGGATAGGGAGTGTCTATAAGACTGGCTGATGTGGAGGTGTACGTGCCCGACACG
>JALSOP010000067.1 GCA_026986435.1 Desulfurococcales archaeon
AGGAACTCCTCGCCAAGAAGTGAGTCAGTAGACAAGGATTGACCTGACTTCAACCCTTCTCTTTTTTGGCGCCGACCTCTTCTCAGTAAGGTACTTTCGGAGAGCCGCACGTATTACCTCGGACCTAGACCTCCCCGACAGGTTCACGTACGTATTAAGCTCTTTAAGGAGCTCGTCGTCGATCTTGAACGTTATTACCCTCATCCCCACCACCGCTTAAGTTACCTTGATAAAGGACTTAAGGAATTGTATAGCAAGGTTACCTAGAGGGGGAGGTAAGCGAAAGTAATGATCAACGTCCCCCGAACGAGGCGAAAGTAATCAGACGGGAGTTCTCGTACATCACCCGTCATTAGCGGCAGATATCATCATGGCGGGTTGGTGGGCCCGCGGGGATTTGAACCCCGGACCACGGGGTCTCTCGCCGCGTGAGGTCACGGACCCGAACCCCGCATTCTCCCAAGCTAAACTACGGGCCCACCACCACATGAGTCTATGGCAGGGGTTTTAAACATCAGCCCTTAGAGTGATTCCGCACCCTCAACCACAGATATCTCTGCATGAATACCATCCATGTCTTTAATGGAGGTGATCTGCATCACTTCCAGAATAGTTTTGTATAGGGATCTTATGCTCTGCCTAATGAAATCTGACTTGCTCATGCCTAGTTCGGACGACACCTCATCTATGACTCCACTGAGCGCTGTTGTGACTCTGCTCGTTATTATGCGAGACGGTGTGTCAAGGATTATTCCTCTATGGGTGTTGCTGTTTAGGGGAGCCGAGACAACCATCCTCGGTATCACCACAATAAAAGTGCTGGTCCTACACTTAAGCAGGTGTTAAGGCATAGGTTAGGTAATACGTTGCATCATCCAGAGGGACTCACATGAATTTCTCCCGCTTCGATAGCTGAGGGGCCTAGCACAGCATTATTTACTACCGCCACTCTACGATAATGGTTACTCCCAGAAAATTGAGGTGTACTAGGGTTGAGGGTGTACAGCAAGCTCAATGAGGTCAGTAATAGGCTAAAAGACATCGTGTTCCTTACGAGGCTAACCCTGGAGGGCGAACTAGTGGACATTACCCCTATAAGAGGTTATGACCTCGGCGAGGCAGAAGACAAGCTATCTGATGACGCCATTAACTATGTCAGGGTTCAAGGTGCGGACTTTACGTATCATCTCCTCATAGCGGGGTCAAACGTCATTATGGGTGCTGCCGTCAGAGTGGGGGCGAGGTGGTACCTAGGTGAGGAGGCGCTTCAACAGATACAGGCATTGTCAGGTGACGGCTATATATACAAAATAAGTCCCGAGAACTACCCTGAGCTGGCTAAGGCGTTTAAGGAAGCACTTTCGGAGCTCAAGAAGTCGGTGTATCCAGGTGCCTGGATAAATAAGAAGATCTACGGCATATCTGTTCTGGAAAAGGAAGACATAGGCCACAACCTCTTCTACGTTGTCAAAGGCAGATTCGGCGAGAGGGACGTCATTATCCTTATTCCAAGAGAAAGAACACTGAGCGGCATTGCTTACGCCGTCGGCGGGCACCCATTCAACGACCTAATATCCTCGCTGGCCAACGACGCGGCATTAAGGAATGTGAACAAGGAGGACTTCGCCCATAAACTGAGGGAGGTCTCGGCTGCTACACCTCGTCATGGACTGGAAGACATGGCCGACGAGCTCTACAACTTCCACGAGAACGTATTGAGGGCTTCCGCGCTCGTGTCACTAAAGATGCCTTACCCATCCGAGGACTACTATAATTCATCACCACCCGTCGTAGTTCTCCCTGGCAAGTCCTTCTCAACACTGGCAAAGATTATGAGGAAAATAAGGGGTAAAGGAGCTAACATAACGAGTGAACCCTTTAAGGAAATAGCAACAGCTATCGCCGGCGTTCTCGCCTACGCTCACGTCCTCGGCTCCTGGCACGGCTGGCTCTCGCCAAACACTGTATTCATAATAACGCAGAGCAATGGAAAACAGTCAATTCAGGTTCATGGATTCCACGTACCAGGCTCTAGGCCCGACCCAGTTAATGTGGCCGAGGCGTCAGTGGATTACACCGACCCCCTCATGCTCTATCCGGGTATGAGGCCCGGCCCTCTTAATGACACGTACTCGGCCGCCCTGATCATTAAGGAAATAATTACTGGTGAACCGCCGCATGAGGTTAGGGCAGTCATTAACTACGTTCTGCTCAAGGAAGTTTACGGCATCAACGTGGAGGCCATAAGCGGGAAAAAAGCGAGGGCGCTAATGAAGAAATACAGTGACGTAGTGAATGCCATTACCTCCCTGCTTAAGGAGGGACAGGACATATTCTATGCCTCGAGGGTTATGACGGAGCTGGTAAGAAAGCACGAGGGCGATATCACAGCAGGAGTAAGATCGAAAAGGCTTAGCGATATTATAGAAAGGGGAGCTACTCTGGACATAGGTAAGAGAATAAAAACAGGAATCGAATTATATCTTATACTCCGAACATACCTAAGGCAGGCCAGGGCATCTAAGTAATAGCGGTCTACGGCAACGTCTTCGGAACCCTGCCGAACATATCGAGGTCAGCGTAACCCCCATCAACCGCTATAAGCCTTACCCCGATAACCCTACCTTTTACCCTATGAGCGGTAACCGCGTCTCTAACTATGCCTCTTATGAGGGTCTCATCATCATCAACGACGACCATGTCCACGCCGACAAGGCAGTAAGGTAAGAGGGATATAAGGTGCGAAAGCCTGAGCGTGCCAGCCTCCGAGAGCCTCATAAGCTCGCTGTCCTCACCAACAGCGAGCATTGCCTCATTAAATCCTATTAACCTGTGCCCAGTAGCATCACCGACCTCGACCAATGCCTCATTAACCCTTATCAACCCGTACGCCGTGCCAGGCATAGGGAATGGCGCCCCTGACGCCGCCTCAATCGTGGGAACCACGCTCTCCTCCATCCACGGCGAGAGCGATAGGTCGAGGCCCAGGTAGGAAGTACCCGCTTCCTCAGCAGCCCGCTCTATTAGGTCACCGAGGGCGGAGACATAGTTTACTACCTCACCGACCCACTCCTTGGGCTCCTTCCCGGACGTTATGTCTGTGAACCTGAAAGCTGCGCCTATGCCCTCGCGGAAGGATGTGGCGAGGGGGAAGTATGGGGTCTCCACGAAACCCCCTATGGAGAAGCCCACCCTGGTCGCGTAGCTCGGGTTAGCCCTCGAAACCCCCAGCACCGCCTTAACAACATTATCAATGCATCCTAGGTCATCGAGCTTTATGGCGGCGTAGCCCTTGGGGCAGGCGGAGAGGTACCTTATGAGGTCGTCTACGTCGAGGGAGCACGCGTCTGCGTGGTAGGCCACCGCCAT
>JALSOP010000068.1 GCA_026986435.1 Desulfurococcales archaeon
ACCTCGATCTGTCGGGTAGGGAGGCTGACATACCTAAGTGGTCTAGGGGAGGTGTCAGGCTGGTGTTTACATCGATATTTCCCGGCACCTCAACACTCGTTAAGAAGGGGGAGCGCTACGTCCCGGGCTTCATGATGAGGAGGTCTCCCGAGTCGCTTTTCGAGCACTTTCGCCTGACCCACCTCCTAGCGAGGCAGCACGGGGTCAGGGTGGTGGAGTCGTGGAGGGATGCGGAGGAAGTGATTAGGTCGGGCGGGCTCGGCTTCCTCATCCACATAGAGGGGGCTGACGCAATCGAGTACCCGGACGACCTAAGGCTCCTCCACCGTCTCGGCCTAAGATCCCTCGGCCTTACCTGGAACTACGGGAACAGGTGGGCAGCCTCCTGTTACTCGAGGAAGGACTACGGCCTCACTGCTGACGGTGAGGAGCTTGTGAGGGAGGCTAATGAGCTAGGCATAATAATAGACCTAGCCCACGCCTCACCTAAGGCGGCTTTAGAGGCGGCTGAGGTGAGCAGGAAGCCGGTCATAGTGAGCCACGCGGGGGTGAAGGCTGTCAGGGATCACCCGAGGAACGTGGGCGACGAGGTGATAGAGGCTGTGAGGAGGTCGGGCGGCGTGGTGGGTGTCTCGGTAGCGGTCTCCCCGTTCGTGGGCCGGGGCATGGAGGACGCGGCTAAGCACCTGGCCTACCTCATAGACCACTTCGGTGCCGAGGTCCCCGCCATAGGTACGGACTTCCACGGCCTCTTAGGGCTCCCGCCGGTGAAGGGGCTGGAAACAGTTGATAAAGTCCCTCATCTCCTTGGGTTGCTGGCGGAGATGGGGTATAGTGAATCGGTTATCGAGGCAGTGGCCTACCGAAACGCCTTGAGGGTGCTGAAGCAGGTCTTGGGCTGAGCGAGGGTTTCGTAGAGAAGAGGGAAACTATAATCACGTGATTGAAGCATATACGGGATAGGCGTGTACAGGCTTCTCTACCCTATGCGGACATACCTCATCGTGAGCGGTAGATTCGGCGCGGAAGTGGACGTCATGGCCGCTGACTGGGTCACGGTGCTGTCCTTCAGGCCGGAGATAGTGGGTGTCGCCGTGTCCCCTAGGAGGTACACCCACAGACTGATCGAGGAGTACGGCGAGTTCGTGATAGCGGTGCCGAGCGTGGGCATGCTGAGGGACGTGTGGATAGCTGGCACCGAGTCAGGCCCGCAGAAGCTGGGGAAAATGAGGATAACACTGGTGAAATCGAAGGATGTGCTCACGCCGAGCATTAAGGAGGCGCTCGCAAACATAGAGTGCAGGGTAATAGATAGGAGAACCTACGGAGACCACACCCTCTTCGTAGGGGAGGCGGTCTCATGGACGTACGACCCACGGGCCTACCCGAACGGGGAGCCCTCACCCAGGGCAGGCTTTCTCGCCCACATATCATGGTCTAAATTCGTCACATTTAAGGACGAGGTCATCGATGCTGAGCGGGCGGGGGAGAATAGTGGGCACCCGAGACGCGGGGCTGCAGAGACCCGCCGACCCACCAGCTAGGCCGGTGACCCAGCAATGCTCTGCCAGCGACAGCGCATCGGGCGCCAATGACTATACGGCTACTGGGTTATTAAGTATTTAGTTAATTAATCGAATTAATACCAGTACAGCACAGGAACCTCCCGAGTTAGGGCCGACCCCTCCGGAGATTTAGTGAATGAGCGCCAGCATCCATCTGCTTCGGCCCTGCTTAGGCCCTCCCACGGTACTTCCTCGCCTGCTCCCTGGCTATCTCCAGTATATCCTCTGGTCCAAGGCTCTCGTCCCCCACTAGCGGGGGCCTCTGCTGCGCTGATATCAGGCCTGCCCTCGGTATACCTGCTGCCCTAATCGCTTCAACCGCCCTCACAGCGTCCTGCCCGCTTATCGGCCCCGCCTTTACTTCGTACCCTATCTGCGGCCTTGAGCCGCGGTCCAGGAGGACTATGTCGATGTCCCGCCCTCCGGGCATGATGGCGTACGCCCTCCTAAGCCCCCTAGCCCCGGCCAGGAGCTCCCCGATGTTGAACTGGAGCTCTACCCCATACCTTAAGGCGAGGTGCTGTGGCTGGATAGGTTCTCCGGCATCGTACATGCCGTATACATGGTAGAGAAGGGCCACCAGGCTGGACCTGTGCCTGTAGTAGACCCTTGCACCCCTTGTCCTCCAGAGAGGCACCCTCTCCACCAACCCCATCGACTCAAGAACAGAGAGAACCCCCGTGGCCATCCCCGGGTGAGGCTCCGAGACCAGACCCAGTGAGTGGAGGTGCTGGGCTATGTCGGCCGCCCTCCAGAAACCGCTCGCGAGCAACTCCAGTACGGACTCATAGAGCCTGGTCAGCCTCCTCTCCTCCTCAACGAACACCTCGCCCACAAGCCCCCTAGCGACGGGGGCGAGCCGCGGGGCGGCCTCAGCCAGCTTCGCCCACGGCTCACCCTCCGGGACTATGTGGGCGAGCAGCCAAGGGTCCCTAGCGATCGGTGCCCACAGCACCGCCTCCCTCGACCCCAGCCCATGGTCAGCGAGTGAGGCTACAGTGTCAGCCACAGTAGCTAGGTCAACCCGGAAAGCCTCGAAAACCCCGAGGAGCGGGCTACGCCTGTCGAACACCTTCTTAACAATCCCCATGCTCGAGCCGCAAGCTATCAGGAGGCCCTCGGACTCTCCATGGACCAGCCCCAAGTAATCCCAGTACTTGATCGGGAGCCTCTGGAACTCGTCAAGAACCACAGTAGCACCTCTCTTCACGGCGGACCCGACCCTCTTCACGCACTCACCTAGCTCGAGGGTAGTGACCCTCTCGCCATTGTCCAGCAGGCACTCACCAGCCAGCGACACCGTCGCATAAAGACCCCACTCAACACACCTCCTAAGGAGCCAAGTCTTACCAGTCTTCCTCCTGCCATAAACAAGGAGCCAGTCACCGCGGTAGTTACTCAAGAAACCGCACTCCCACCTATCGATTCGCGGTCTCCGTGATGCGCCCAAGGAACCCCTAAGCAAGTATATTTTCCACGATATATAACTGCTATTATATAACTGGAGTTATACATTGTCTGCTCATAAAATAGAATTAAGGTATTGCTTCATGCGGTCAGATAACGAAAGCCAGTGCAGCGGCGCCCACAACGGCCAACACTATAATAGCGTAGAGTATGTAGAGCCTCCCCAGGTAGCCCGACCTGGAAGCGAGGAGAGTCGCGTACTTGACTGTAGCTAGTACCTGTAGGAAGCCCGACGCGTTCGCTGACCTCTCAACAAGGCCCTTGCCCGCAAGGAGCAGCGGGATACCGGCGGCGAGCATAGCCA
>JALSOP010000069.1 GCA_026986435.1 Desulfurococcales archaeon
TAACTCCGACCATCACCGTACCTTGGGTGAACCTTGAGGATCAGGGTGCTCGTATGGTTTGAGGAGGACATGTACGTAGCGAAGGAGGTCGTTACTGGGGTGACCAGCCAAGGGAGGACGTTGGAGAAAGCCCTATCCAATCTGCAGGAGGCCCTCGAGCTATACCTTGAGGAGGTCCCGGAGGCCCTCGAGAGGATAGAGTCCATTAATGAGAAGATCGTGGGTGTGCTGGAGATTGAGCAGAAAACTCCCAAGGCTGTCCGGGTATGATGTCGTGGACATACTTGTGAAGAAGTTCGGCTTTAGGGTGAGTAGGCGGAGAGGTAGCCACGTCCCCTAATCAAGTTGGGCGAAGGAGTGAAGAAGGTGACGGTCGTTCCGTTGCACAGGGAGCTAAAGCCCGATACCCTCCTCGGCGTCATGGACCTGGCCGGAATAAGCAGGAAAGAGTCCCTGGAGGCCTATGAGCGCGACTGCTGAATCCATCAATTACGCGCTTCATTCCAGATAGTGGGTCCGAGAAGGCGTTAAGGGAGGAGGTAGTTCCCCGAAATTATCATAGCAAGGTCTCTTTAAGGGATGGTGAGGGGCACACATTCATAACTACTCCGGAGGAATAGGTGCGGCGGGCCCTGGATGAAGGGAGTGCTCGGCATTGTTGGAGGGCTGAGCCCTGAGTCAACCATCCTTTACTACAGGTACGTCATAGAGGAGTTCATGAGGAGGTTCGGGGGATCGAGGTACCCCGAAGTCATGATCTTCAGCGTTGACTACGCCAGGTTCTCTTCAGCTGTGCGCTCAGGTAACAAGCGCGAGGCTCTGAACATACTGGTTAGGGCCGTTGATGCCCTTGTTAAGGGCGGTGCAGACCTCGTCATCATATCGGCTAACACGCCGCACATGCTCTTCGACGACGTCGTTGCGGCAACGGGGGCGAGGATGATCCACATTGCCGACTCCCTGGCGAAGGCCTTGAAGCGGGACGGTGTGAGGAGGGTGGGCCTCCTCGGGACAAGGGTAACGCTCACTAAGGACTTCTACGTGAAGAGGCTCGCGAGGCACGGAATAGAGGCGGTGGTGCCCCCGCCGGAGGGTGTGGAGGTAGTGGATAGGGTGATTAGGGAGGAGCTGACGAAGGGGATCATAAGGGAGGAGAGCAGGGCAGCGGTCGAGGCTGTGGCGAGGGACCTCGTCGAGGCCGGTGCCGAGGCGGTGGCGCTGGCGTGCACGGAGCTGCCCCTCCTCATAAAGGGGGAGGTGGCCGGGGTTAGGGCATACGATACGGCGAGGGAGCACGTGAGGGATGCTGTGGAGCATACCCTGGGCCGCATTAAGTGACTTGAGTCGTTGACGGAACCAGTTTTTGGTTGGTTATGAAGAGATACAGACTAAAACACCCTCAAGGTAATGATCTATGGAACCCTTTATGGTGGGCGAGAAACCATCAGCACTGGTGTGCGGTAGGTGTGTCTTCTTCCGCCCTCACGACGTCTACGAGTACATGGGGTACTGCACCAAGAAAGGGCTCCTCGTCACTGCCGACAACAGGCCATGCAGCGACTATAAGGAGGCGAGCGTCGAGGACCTGAAGAAGGTTCTGGAGGAGAGGGGCTGGCTATACTGTGCCTCATGCAAGGAACCCATATATGATGTTGATGACCTCATGAAGCACGCCGCCCACCTTCACTACCAGGACACTTTCTCCGATGAAGTGGCTACTGAGGAAGCCCCTGCAGCCGACTGAGGGAGGTGAGTGGAGTGCGGCGTGTTAGTGAGGTGAACCTATTACTCGGCGGCCCTCAGGGCGCTGGCTTAGAGACCGCTGCATACGTGCTCACGTACGCCCTAGCATGGCTTGGGTACGGCGTCGTCTCCGATAGGGAGTACTTCTCAAACATCAAGGGGAGGCACAGCTACGTGCACATGAGGGCCTCCTCCGACCGGTTCCCGCAGGCGCTCAAGTACCCCGTCGAGGTAGTTGCGGGGATGGATGCCGAGACAGTATTCACCCACTACAAAGACGTGGGCGAGGGAGGCGCTGTCGTCTACGATGAGTCCCAGGTAGGGAAGAGCCTTGACTCAATACCTAGTATGGAGCCAACGACCAAGGGGAGGATCAAGGCCGAGCTCGAGGGAGCTGGTGTAAAGCCTGTCATGGGCGACCTGATCAGGTGGTTGACAGAGGAGAGGGGCGTTAAGGCCGTCGGCATCGACTTCCCGAGGATGCTGGCTGAGGTAGGTAAGAGGTTCTCCCTCAACCCCAGGCAGGCCTCTAGGTACGTGAGCTCAATAGTGATGGGTGCGGTAGCCGCCCTAATAGGTATCCCGCCGGAGGCTGTATCCTTCGGCCTCAGGAAGAGGTTCGGGGGAAGGGAGGAGATCATCACCCACAATGAGTTCATAGCTAGCGAGGTCGCCGAGGCAGTTAAGGAGAGGTACGGCACCCTCCTTGAGCTGGAAGAGCCGTCGCTGGGTGCTGAGGAGCTGATGGTTGTGAGCGGGAACGCCGTAGTGGCGATGGGTAAAGTCGTCGGCGGGCTGAGGTACCAGAGCTACTACCCCATCACACCTGCGGCGGACGAGAGCTTCGTACTCGAGTCCTACGAGAGGCTCTCAGCCGGGGACGAGGACCTGGGGTCTATCGTGGTCCTCCAGACGGAGGACGAGATAGCCGCCATATCCTCAGCGATAGGGGCGGCCCTCACCGGGGCCAGGTCAGCGACGGCGACTAGCGGGCCTGGGTTCTCCCTCATGGTGGAGGCGCTGGGCTGGGCAGGCATGAACGAGGTCCCGGTCGTGATCACCTATTACCAGAGGGGCGGGCCGAGCACTGGCCAGCCTACGAGGGGTAGTCAGGCCGACCTCCTGTTCGTGCTCAGCGCGTCCCACGGGGAGTTTCCGAGGATAGTTATCTCGTCCGGCGATCTCGAGGAAGCATTCTACGACAGCATCAAGGCCCTTAACTACGCTGAGGAGTACCAGCTACCGGTGATCCACCTACTGGACAAGTTCCTCGCCAACACCGTCGCCAGCATGCCGCCGCCGAGCCTCGACGGCGTGAGGATAAGCAGGGGGAGATTAGTTCAGCCACCGATCAAGGACTACAAGAGGTTCGACGCGTCATCACCCATATCCCCGAGGGCTTTCCTGGGCACCGACGGCGTAGTTATGTGGATGACTGGGGACGAGCACGACGAGTACGGCCACATCAACGAGGACCCGGAGGTTAGGGTCATGATGTATGAGAAGAGGATGAGGAAGCTTGAGATAGCTGATAAGGAGATACCTGTGGAGGAGAGGGCCGTTCTCTACGGCCCGGAGAGGCCCGACGCC
>JALSOP010000070.1 GCA_026986435.1 Desulfurococcales archaeon
TCCCTCCCTAAACATTGCCCTTAGTTGCTCCCTAACGAACCACACACCTATGGGTAGGTTGAAGCCTGGGTAGATCTCCCTCATGAGAACCGCAACAGCCTGCCTCCGCACCCTCGTGAGGTACTCAGCGACAGCCAGCCTGGAGGCGTAGTAGCAGCCGCCTATCTCCGGGTACTCGTCCCTCCCCATGAAGCCCTCCCAGTCACCCTCAACAACGACTTCCGAACCGAACTGGTTCCACGTCGACCCAGGCCACCACGCCTCCATCCACTCGAAGGCCCAGGCACCAGGCATGAGCACGGCAATGAAGAGGTTGTCGTGGACCCTCCTAGCGAATACCTGGACCTCGCCAAGTTCCGGGTACTGCTTCACCTCATCAACAAGCGCGTCCGACAAGGCCTTATCAACAGCTGTTATGGCCCACCTCGTGGGGACGAGCCTCCTCCGCTTCCCTGTTCCTAGCGCACCAACCGATAGGGCCCTCTGGATGGAGGTAACTGGCACGCCCGACCTGTATAGGTAGGTCACGGCCTCCTGGGCCCTCATGTCGGTGTCGTAGTAGACCTTCTCCACGGGCCTCGGTATGGCGGGGTTCTGCACAACCCTAACCTTCTCGACCGGGGCCCTAGGCCCCATAGGGGGCTCGTACTCGCTGAACGTCACCCTTATGGCCGGGGGCCTCGCCAGGACCATCTCCACGTCCACTGGCCTCTGGGAGAGGGCTATCTCCTGCATCGCCATTACGTAGGGGGTATAGACGTCTTCGACACCTACCCTCTCATAACCTATGATGAGGGAATACCTCATTGCGAGGATGTCGTCAAGCTTCAGACCGACCCACTCCTCCGGGAGGTCGTAGACGCTTGTGTCACCTCTCTCAGGCGGGGAAGCGGGGCCGGCCCTCACCACGGGATAGCCCGTTCTCCCTACAAAGACCGACGGCGGGGAGGCACCGAAAACCTCCTTATTCCCTCTCACCCTGGCCAGGCGCTTAATGGACTCAGCCCTAGCGAATACGGGGCAGTAGCTCAGGCCGCAAAGGCCCCTGCCCCTGCAGACAGCACATAGCCTCGGATCTATCCTCAGCCTACCGGGCATCGGCTTGCTCGTTATTCCCTCTGCCAGATAACTAATAAGGTCGGTCCCTACGAGACTAAGCGCCTGGCCAGGCGCTCCAGCCCTCTCCTATAAACGATTGCTAGGATGAGTGACCTAGCGATCACATCAGCGTCCATCGCCGCCCATATAGCTATGGGGCACGCTACTCCGCTGAACGGGTGGAGGGCCGCTATAGCGACTGAGGGGGCGACGCGGAAGAGGTATATCCCCGCAGTGTTTACCGCCGTCGGCACCAGTGTGTTCCCCGCACCCCTAATACCGCCTGTGAGGGCGAATACCAGGCCGAGGAAGGGCTCGGATGCAGCGGCCATGAAGAGATACACCATGGATAGGTGGGCAACCTCCTCACTCACGCCAAATAAGTACGGGACGTACGGGGAGACAGCAACCAGCGCACCCCCGGCTAGGGCCATCATAAGGAACGCTACCTTAGTGATCCTCCAGCCTTCCTCCTTAGCCTCCTCTAGCTTCCCGGCTCCGATCAGCTGACCGACAACGCTAGAGGCGTACGTGTTTAGGGCGAAGCCAGGCATGAACGCTATCGACTCGATCCTCACACCTATCGTCTGCGCGGCCAGGGCGTCACTACCGCACCTGGATATAGCGCCTATGTAGAAGCCGTGGGCGGAGTTCATGAGGAGCCTCTCAGCGAATGCCGGGAGTCCTAGGGTGAGGGAGCGGGCGGCGTCGCCCCTGGGCGGCCTGGGCCATGGGCTGAAGCCCAGCCTTCTCCTAGGGTAGACTAGTAAAGTAGCGGTGCCGACGTAGAAAGACGTCGCTGTGGCTATGCCGGCGCCACGTACACCCATCCCCTCATAGAATATGAGGATTGGGTCAAGTACGGCGTTAGTTACTGCTGAAATGAGTGAGGCATAGAGTATGTCCCTGTTCTTCTTCGCCGCTCTGTAGGCGGCGTCAAGCACTAGGAAAGCGCTCAGCCCGGGGAGACCCCAGACCCTGGCCCTCAGGTATATTGAGGCGGTAGATGCCGTCACCGGATCTGATGTGAGTAGGAGCATGAATTCATCGGCTATGAAGTAAGCAACAAACGCCGCGGATGCGCTGAGGAACACTGCTGCAGCAAGTGATTCACCCGTTACCCTCGACGCCTTATCCGGGGCCCGCGCGCCTATCGCCTGCGAAGCAAGGACCATCACACCTACGTAGAAGGGCGTGTTAAACGCCCCCAGTAACCAGGAGCCGTACCCCCCTGCACCGACCCCCGCAACGGCTATGTCGCCGAGCAGGCTCACGAAAAACGTGTCAACGAGCCACGCTATGCTGCCTATGGACTCGGCTATGATGAGGGGCCATGACTCCCGGAGCACCGCTAGGTATGACCTCAGCTCCTCGGCGACCCTGCCCAAGCGATCTGTTCCCTAAAAACGGGTTGGGCAGGGTTAATCAGTAGTCAGGTTGTCATGAAGACCCTATCGAGGTGAGCAGCTCCTGCAGCGCCTCCCTAAGCCTCTCGAGCCTCGAGACCTTCGAGTAGAACTCCTCCCTCCCTATGAGCCCCTTCCTGAACTCCTCCTCGAGCCTTGCTATGTCGTCGTCTATGGAGGCGAGCCTCATCTTGATGAGCTCGGCCAGCGTCACCTGAGCAACACCCTCCTTGGTCGCCTCCGCGCCAGCCCCTCTCTCGAGGTCTATCGGCCTGTACTCACCGACGAGCCTCCCGTCCTCAAGCCTCAATATCCTGTCGGTCTTGATCGCTACCCTCGGGTCATGGGTGGCGAGTATTATAGTCTTCCCGAACTCCTCAACCAACCTCCTAAGTACGTTCGTGACCGCCCTCGCGTTCTCCGAGTCCAGCTCCGCTGTCGGCTCGTCCGCCAGTATTATCGGCGGGTCATTGGCTAGGGCAACAGCGATTGCGACCCTCTGTTGCTCGCCACCGCTCAGCTCCTCCGGGTACCTGCCGGCCTTGTCCTTCAGACCAACGAGCTCGAGGAGCTTGATGGCTCTCTCCTTTCTCTCCTTCTTGCTCATTCCTGCAAGCATCATCGGTAGCTCGACGTTCTCCTCAGCGGTCAGGGTGGGTATGAGGTTGAGGGCCTGGAACACGAAGCCCACGTACTGGAGCCTGTACTTGTCTAGCGCCTTGACGCTGAGGTCGTGAACCTTCACCTCGAGGCCGTCGCCGCTCACCACTATTGAACCCCCCGTTGGCTTATCTATCCCGCCCACGAGGT
>JALSOP010000071.1 GCA_026986435.1 Desulfurococcales archaeon
GGTGAGGGCGTTTCTGGGGGGTCTGCCGAGGAGTAGGCACTCCCTAATGGCCTGAGCCGCCTCCGCAGCCGCCCCCGCCATCGCCTCCCAGGTGTAGCCCGCTATGTGTGGTGTGAGGACGACGTTCTCCAGCCCCGTTAACGGGTTCTCAGGCCCTATCGGCTCATTGGCGAAGACGTCGAGGGCGGCGCCGCCCAGCCTGCCGTCCCTCAGTGCCTTCACGAGGGCCTCCTCATCGATCACCTCGCCCCTCGAGACGTTGATTATGTAGGCCCCCTCCTTCATGGCTGAGATAAAGTCCACGCCCACGAGCCCCCTCGTCTCCGGGGTGAGGGCAAGGGCGATCACCACGGCGTCCACTTCCCTAGCGACGCAATAAGGGTCTGGGCAGTACCTCATCGGCACGAGCTTCTCAGCCTCTGGCTTCCTTCTCCTTGACCAGTAAACCAGCCTCGCCCCAAAACCGGCGAGCCTCCTCGCCACCGCAGCACCCACCCTGCCCAGACCGAGTATCCCGACTGTCAGTGAGCTGAGGGTCCTCCCTATGAACTCCCTCGGCGCGGCTGTGCCGACCCACACACCGCCCCTAACGTAGGAGTCACCCTTGACAATGCCGCGGATGAGAGCTAGGAGGAGGCCCACAGCATGGTCGGCCACTGCCTCAGCTATTGAGTCGGGGCAGTTCGCCACGCAGACCCCCCTGGCCTCCGCCGCCTGCAGGTCTACCTTATCATGCCCCGAGCCGTAGATAACTACCAGCTTTAGCGATTCCCCGGCAGTGTCAAGGAGGTCTCCACCGACCGCGTGGTAGGGGGCAACGACAAGCGCTGACGTACCGGGCAGGTTGTTTCTAACCCACTGTGGCGGGGGTAGGCGCCCGTGGAAGAAGACAATCTCGAACTCCTCCCCCAGCTCTTCCATTAAGCGTCTGTGTGGCTTGAAAAGGGCCGTTACCCTAGGCCTTTCTCCGGCACTACCTCGCACCAACGGATCCTAACCCGATCACCTTCTTCCTTGCCGCAAATAACGCCTACTTTCATGGGCTCAGCCGCGAACGCCAAGCAGGCCCACTCCAGGTTAGTGGGCCTATCCGGTAGTTTAGCATTTAGCAAGAACTCCGTGACCTCATCCGGGCCCCTCTCATCGAAGCTGAAGCTGTATCTGGCGCTTGCTCCAAGCTCTGACGCCTTCTTCTCCAGCTCGTCCGCGACGGATCCTTGAACAACGGTCTCATAACACCTCTTTTCCCCAACGACCCTTAACCTCTCAATTACTGGAACCGCGCCAGCTGAACACAGTTCTAGGTACATAGTTAGGTACTGGGCCGTCACCTTGGAGAACACGTCCAGGCCTCTCTTTTCGAGGATTGACTCTGCTTTATTTACTAGTGATTCAGCAAGCCTGACCCAGAATGTCGCGACGCCGATCAGGTGTGTGGTTACTAGTGACGAATCAACTATGTGAGGGTTCCTAAAGCTACGTACTGCCAACCACCTAGCTACTTCGTGATCGTCTGAGAACCAGAACCAGGACTTCAGACAATCTACCACATCATCTCTATTTATGAGGACACGGATAACTTCTTGAGCATCGCTTATTGCCTCAATAGCTCTCTCAACAGCACCGCTAGACTGCCTCATGAGAAGATATATTGCCTCGTCAAGAGATGCCTTAGCACCGACGAGGTAGTGGGCTGCTTGGATGAAGTTATCCGTTAGTATGAGCTCATCTATGCCTTTCCGCCTAGTCTTTGCCTCATCCGATGACATCTGGATCTCCGTCCCATAAATGATACAGCACTATTTAATGGATGACAGAATTAATCGAGTGGATGAGGACCGAACCCGTCACCGATGCGGGATGAGGTGAGTGGCCGCTACCGACTCTAGGGTGGCTCTGCTTGCCTAAGGTCGTGGTACTCGGCTACGGTGGGTGGGTAAGCGACCCCTTATTCGGCCAGGCAGGCCTAGCCCTGGTGACCGACTCAGGGAGAACCATTCTCTTGGATGCTGGCGAGGGTACCTGGCACTGGCTGGGCAGGTGCGGGCTCCCGAGGCTCCCGGACGCCGTCATCCTCAGCCACGGGCACGGGGACCACGTACTCGGCGTCCCCACCCTCGTCATGTGGGCGAGCTATCTCGGTAGGAGGCTGAGGATTTGGGGGCATCCCTCAGCTATCAAGGCTGTTGAAGGACTCCTGAGGGCCACACATGTAGGGGAGAGCTTCGAGGAGGTGGTGGAGGCGCACCCTATTAGGGCAGGGGAGTGGGTGGTCGTCGTTGAGGGGGTCAAGGTGCTGGCCGTTGAGGCCGTTCACCCCGTCCCCGCGTACTCATTTGTGCTGGTTGCGGGAGGGAGAAGGATCGCTTACAGCGGTGATACGAGGCCTAACCCATCATTCATTAAGGAAGCCAAGGGAGCGGACCTCCTCATTCACGAGGTAGGGGTCCCTGCGGGGCAGGAGGCGCTGGCTGAGAGGTTCGGGCACACATCCGAGGCCGAGATATGCGAGGTTCTTGAGAGGGTCTCGCCCAGGCTGTTCATGCCTTACCATTACTTCCTGAGCGAGTCGAGAATAGTGTGCGAGGCCAGCCACGAAATCGTGAGGCCCGAGCACTGCCTCTCAATAGACCTCACTTAATCAGTAACCCTAAGCCTCACCTCACCGATGTATACGATCTCGTCCCTACCGAGTTCATCCCACCGGCCACCGTGGTAGAGGGCGATCGTTGGTGAGGCTGCCACAACCGCGCCCTCCGCTCGGATAACCCGGGCCCTGTAGTACCTCTCCAGACTCGGCTTGCTCAGCGGGTAGTGGTTAAGGAATGCCGCGTGGGCGGTACCCTCACCTACGGCGACGGCGGCCACGACCGCGCCATAGGAGGTGCCGGCGGCTGAGGCAATGGCCCTGAGCCCCTCAACGAGCCCCTCGCGCAGGCCTTTCTCGGCCACGTGCTTAGCTAGGGCTGAGGCTATGAGGTGTGTGTCGGTGACGTACCCTGCCTTGCCTAACCAGCCGAGCCTTTCGGGCGGGATTGTTCCGTTGAACGCCGCCCATACCTCGACATACTTGCCTGTGAGTGATGCGTAAGGTACTGGGTGGGAGGCCAGTAACCACTTCTTCATTCCCTTGCTGGCTCTTCTGCAGTGGGTTATCACGAACCCCTCCCTAATGCCGCTGACTGCTTTAGTGAGGGATTCGAATCCCTCGCTGTCCTCGTCGATCGGTTCCACGGTTCTGTAGTGCATCATACGTATTGGGGTTATTATG
>JALSOP010000072.1 GCA_026986435.1 Desulfurococcales archaeon
GAGATGACATTATCTATTATCGGGATCCTATGTGGCACCTGTCCTACGTAGGAGAAGGAGGTTCCCGATTAGAGTCGAGGATATAATGAGTTCGCCTCCAGTAACTGTTGGGCCGATGACTCCCATTGAAGAGGTTGCCAAAATAATGTATGAGAACAAGATAGGTAGCGTCCTCATTGTTGGGAAAGATGAGAAGCTTGAGGGTATAGTTACTGAAAGGGACATCCTGTTCGCTGCTGCCAACAATAAAGTAGGCAAGGGGCTCCCGGCCTACATGATAATGAGCGAGAACCCCATAACTGCTACCCCCGGCACACCACTCATCGATGCCATAAAGAAGATGAGGGAGGCTAATATCAGGCACCTCCCAGTTGTGGACAAGGAGGGTAGGCCTGTCGGTATAATATCGCTCCGTGACGTTATAGATGCCGTGCTCATGCTTTTGGATATATTTGCTTGATTTTTTGATTTTCTTACAGCTCCTCCAGCTCCCAAGCCATATTGATAACCTCACACGGATCATTAACCTTCTCGACCCTTTTCATAAACTCCTTAACAAGCCTCGGGTCGAGGCCCACACTAGCTGGGGGCATACTCCTGAAGTACACCCTAATCACTGTTCTTATCCCTTCAATGAGAGAGTCAGTGTCCTTCGCCTCTACGAAGTTATCATCCCTTTTGTCCCCGCACCTTATGATTACCTCGTGTTCACCTATCTTAAACACGACTTCTATGAAAGTTCTGCCTTCAGTGATGTTCAACACTTTGATGCTCCTCAGCCTCTCCAGTGGATTAAGGCAGTTCCAGCCGTAGACGTAATTCGGTATTATCTGGTTAAGGTATACCCTCCTGAGATTCTCGCAGCTCGTCGGGTATGACTGGCTATCGTCTGTCTTAAGGCACAGAGCTCCTATCCCGTAGTCCTCTGGGGCCTCGCCCTCAAGGGCTGTGCCTTCATTCCTCAGGCACTCGTCCGCTATGTAGACCCGATAGGACGTCACGAGCATCGGGCGCAGGAGAGAGTGAATAGGCTTTGTCTGACCTGCCTCGGCGGTTTCCCAAGCCCTCGCTGGGTCTATCCCTAGTTCAGCCATCAGGCGCAGGATTCTCCTCAGCATCAGCGACTGATCTTCTGGACCATACGCTGAAGCTGCGATGCCCCAGCACGGCTTGGCCGGGTCTTCTGTCATTACGAGTATGGCTTCCAAAGCGATTGGGTAGTCAAGCCTTCTGGCCACCTTCCTTGCAAGCTTCTTGAGAACCTTCTCCAACTTCCTGAGAGTTCGCCACCCTCCGGCCCAGACATGTACCTCGTTAATACCGACGCTTATGGTTTCTGGCCGGTAACCTGCTTCCCTCAGTGCCTCTACGGCGCCGATGAATGTGTCGACGTTGTTAAGGGGTAGCCCCACCCAGGATTCGCTGTCGCAGTAGGTTTTCCCGAACTTCCTTAGGCAGATAGCTATCGCTCTCGCCGAGGCGTCGGAGTCGTAGAAGTCCTTGCTCTCTCTGGAGAGCCATGCAAACTCCTCGGCTAATTTCTTGATTAGAGGGGTTACCTCACCCACTACGTCTTCTGCCCTCATGATTACCGCCTAATGGCTGGCCCAGCGATTATTACCTGAGGCCCAAGACGGTCTTAAACAATAGTCGATCAGCCGTAGTAGGCGTCTAGGGCGAACATCGCTATCAGCCCGATTATGAGGCCCGCAGTCGCCCTTATCTCCCGACCGCCTTCGTGGGTCTCAGGTATTATCTCGTGGCTCACGACGTACATCATGGCCCCGGCGGCGAAGGAGAGCATGTATGGTAGGAGGGCCCTCGAGAGCGTGACGACAGCGGCTGCCCCGGCGGCGGCAATGGGCTCGACCGCGCCGCTGAGTACTGCGAGGCCCATGGCTAGGCGGAGCCTCTTCCCCGCCGTAATGAGGGGTAGTGCGACTGCGAGGCCCTCGGGTATGTTCTGTATGCCTATAGCTATCGCGAGGATCACACCGTCCCTTAAGGACTCAGCCACAGCCGCCCCAACGGCCGCGCCTTCGGGGATGTTGTGTATTATAATAGCGAATGCCAGGAGCCATGCCGCCCTAAGCCTCCTTCTCAGCTTCTCCGGTCCCTCATAACCCCTCATGAGGTGCTCGTGAGGTAGAGCCTCGTTCATCGCGTGCGTTGCAAGCGCACCCAGGACAAAGCCAACAATCACGGGTAACACCCCACCCACCTCCTCGGCCGGTATAAGGAGTGAGGTGAAGGAGGCCGAGATCATGACCCCCGCCGCAAAGCCCATGCCGTATGCCATAACCGCGTCCCCTGCCCTGAGGCCTAGTAGCGCCGGGAACGCGCCAACGACTGTCAGGGCGAACCCTATAGTTGCTGCCAGGAACGCTTGCCCAACCACCCATGGTGTCGCCCCTGCTATTGAGGTAATGATGTATGCCACCGGATCCATCCCTAGCTAACCCCACTACAGCCATGCATATTGTTTTTAGGTACTCGACTATAACTTGCTAGGTTTGTTTGCACAGCTTTATTTTACGTAAACAATCGACTATTTCTTGGTGTTCAGCCTTGGGCATCGACCTATTCAGGCTAGGCATAGCGGTAATTCTCCTAGCCTTAATGTTCCCGCTCGCGGAAGCCGTAGACAAGTACCTCAGCCCCGAAACAATGAAGGTAATGTTCGCCTTATGGGTCATCGGATTGTTCCTGCTATTCATGTCAGCCTTCGTTACTGGAACAAGACATTCTAGGGATGGTGGGGCGCGTGGTGTTTAGGCCTACACTTTCACTCTCTCCAGTACTTAGGTGTGAGTATTGCCAGTAGCGTGATCACTTCGAGCCTGCCAGCCCACATCAAGACTGTCATCACGATCTTGGACGCCGCCGTGAATGGGGCGTAGCTGTTGGCCGGGCCCACTGCCCCGAGCCCAGGCCCTATGTTGCCGAGCGTCGCTATTGAGGCCGTGACAGCATCTATTATCGTTAGGTTATGTCCAGCGAGTGCCTCTATGCCAGCTATGGCTAGCGTGCCTGCGAGGAATACGGCGAGGTATGCGATGATGAATGCATTAACCGATCTCAGCGTTCCCTCAGAAACGGGCTTCCCTCCCATGTAGACGGGCCTAATGGCTGAAGGCCTTATGGCGAGGTATACCTCCCTTGCCGCCGCCTTTATTGCCGCTGCCCACCTAACGA
>JALSOP010000073.1 GCA_026986435.1 Desulfurococcales archaeon
AGCAGTGCATTCACGGCGACCTCCACCTCGGCCAGATGATATGGGGTAACGGCATGCTCTACTTCACGGACTTCAGCGGGGAGCCTCTCAGGTGGCCGGCCCCGCAGGCGTGTGCTGAGCCACCTGCGAGGGACCTGGCCACTCTCATAAGGAGCGCCGGGTACTTAGCCTCTGCGGGGTACCTCGAGAACCCTGGCGACGTCATTGAGGGCCTTCTGCGTGGGTATGGCTGGACCGGTAGGCAGGAACAACTCGTTTTCTGGGTTATTGAGAGGGCGTCGTACGAGCTAGTTTACGAGCTCGCCGCAGGCACTGGCCTGGCTAGCGTAGCTTCTGAGGCCTTAATTAGGGTGCTGGGTAGTGGTTACCCATATTAGTTGATTTCACCGAATCATCATCAGGTCGGGCGGTTTGTGCGGAATCATAGGCATCGCCTCCAAGAAGGGCGCCCTAAGGAAGCCTCTGGGGGAGGTCATTAGAGAAGCACTCAAGAGGCTGGAGTATAGGGGCTACGACTCCGTGGGCTTCGCTGTCGTTAATGAGTTAGGGGTCCTCTTCATTAGGAAATCCAAGGGGAAGATCGATGACGTGCAGGCTAAGCTCGCCTTCAACGAATTCGACGGGGTTTCGGGGGTGGGTCACACTAGGTGGGCCACTCACGGCCCCCCGTCGGACGTTAACGCCCACCCGCACACCGACTGCTCGGGCAGGGTTGCCGTTGCTCATAACGGGATAATAGAGAACTACGCCTCGATTAGGGAGTGGCTGGCTGGGAGGGGCCACAGGTTCGTGTCCGAGACCGATACGGAGGTCATCCCGCACCTCATAGAGGAGTTCAAAAGGGGAGGCGCGGGCCCGTACGAGGCGTTCAAGGCCGCCGTCGCCAGGCTGAAGGGGGCGTTCGCCATAGTCGCTGTCGATGCCGACGCACCCGGTTACGTGTTCTTCGCAAGGAATACCTCCCCCCTTGTCCTCGGGTTCGGTGAGGGGGCAAATTTCGTGGCGAGCGACATACCCGCTTTCCTCCCATACACGAATAGGGTGATGGTTCTCAGGGACTGGGAAGTGGGGTACCTCACCCCGGATGAGGTCGTTGTCGAGGAGCTGATGCCTGGCGAGGACGGTGTCGAGGCTAACAGGGTGTCCCTGAGGGTCAGGGTTATTGAGTGGACACCGCAGATGGCTATGAAGGGCGGGTACCCCCACTACATGATTAAGGAGATACACGAGCAGCCCCAAGCAATAGCAGCCACCCTCGCCGGTCTCCCGGACCAGGTCGGCGCCGTTGCTGAGGCGCTGAAGCACGCCGACAAGGTCGTGCTGATAGGGGCCGGAACCTCCTACCACGCCTCTTTCCTCGGCGCCCTCGCACTAACGAATATCGCTGGGTTGTTGGCGGTTCCGGTTATCGCCTCCGAGGCGAGGTGGTACCTGAGGGGCCTGAGGGAGGGCGACGTCGTGATAGCCGTTAGCCAGTCGGGGGAGACCATAGACACCCTCCTCGCTGTGAGGGAGGCCAGGAAGAGGGGCGCCTTAACAATAGCTGTGAGCAACGTTGTTGACTCAGCCATACCTAGGGAGTCCGACATGAGCATCTACACCAGGGCGGGGCCGGAGATAGGTGTGGCGGCTACCAAGACCTTCACGGCCCAGGTAGTCACGCTGGCCTACCTCGCGGCCAGGGCCGGGAACGACGCCAGAGTGATAGAGGCTCTCAAGGAGCTCCCGGACCTGGCTGAGGCGGTCATCGTCGAGTCCGAGCCGCTGGCTAGGGCCCTCGCCAAGGTCATGGCGGAGAAGCAGTCGGCCTTCTACCTAGGGAGGGGCCCGGCGTACCCGGTGGCGATGGAGGGAGCCCTGAAGCTGAAGGAGGTCTCCTACCTCCACGCAGAGGCCTACCCAGCGGGTGAGTCAAAGCACGGCCCGATAGCGCTCGTTGAGGAGGGATTCCCCGTAGTGTTCACGGCGCTCAGTAGAGAGGATGGGGGAGCCCTCGTGAGCAACGTCGAGGAGATGGCGGCCAGGGGTGCGTGGAGGATAGCAGTGGCGCCGAGAACACTGGAGGAGGTTCTTGGCAGGGCGGACGTGAGGTTCCCGATGCCGCCGACTTCCCCGTGGGCGGCTGCAGCGCTCTACGTCATACCGCACCAGCTCCTAGCGTACTACACCGCCGTCTTCAGGGGCTACGATCCGGACAAGCCAAGGAACCTGGCAAAGACCGTGACCGTTGTTTGAGGTGGTCGTGTTGAGGAAAGCCGTCATACTCGCTGGCGGGACCGGTAAGGAACTCGCCCACATAACCAGGGGTAGGCCGAAGACCCTGCTAAAGGTGGTTGGGAAACCCATAATCGAGAGAGTCGCTGAGGCCCTCTACAAGGCCGGGTTCCGTGAGGCAGTAATAATCACGGACAAGCCGAGGGAGTTCGACGACGTCACCGTGAGGCTGGGGAGGCGGATGGAGCTAGAGGTGAGGCAGCACGGGGATGGAGGGGTTAGGGCAGCGCTCGTGGAGGCAGCCCCGTATCTTAGGAGGGGCTACATGCTCGTCTACGGCGACACCCTCATGCCCCCGGAGGCCTACGACACCGTGGCGAGGTCGTACGAGACGTGGGGCAGGCCCGTCCTCATGGTAGTGCCTGAGGCGGACGTCACGGAATTCGGCGCTGTCAGGGTCGGTAAGGGGTACGTGGTGGAGTCGTTCGACACGGCGCCGGTCAAGCCACCGCCGGGGACGTACGCCTTCGGCGGCGTAGCTTACCTGAGCGAGGAGCTTGCTGATGCCTTAGCGGAGGGCGGTGACCTCGGTAAGGCGGTCACGGAGTACGTGTGGGGCGGCGGTACGGTGAGGACAGCGCTCTGGTCGGGGTGGTGGGTGGACATAGGGCACCCGATAAACCTGCTGGAGGCCCAGTACTACGTGCTTAGGGAGATCCATGACTCGAGGATCTCGTCGAGCGCCGAGATAGCGCCGACGGCCGTGATAGAGGGGCCGGTCATAATTGAGGACGGGGCCTTCATAGACCACTACGCAGTGATCAAGGGCCCCGCATACATAGGGACGGGTGCCACTGTGGGG
>JALSOP010000074.1 GCA_026986435.1 Desulfurococcales archaeon
GCCTAAAGGGGTGATTGCTAGGCTTGTTAAGAGACTCAATACGATCATTCGGCGCTGGGGAGGCACTGTGGTGGTGACGTGCTCCGAGTACAGGTGGTCGAGCAGGGAGTTCCTGGAGCGTGTCCTACGGGTAGATGGGGTGAGGTTCGTCGAGGTTTGTGCGGAGGGTTACATGTAGAGGCTCGGCTTCCTGCTCTCCTCCTCTGAGAGGGCCCGCTCAACAGTTTTCTCTATATCCTCCACAACCTTAGCAAACTCCATGAGCTTATCCACACTCACCCCCAGGCCCAGTAGATCGGACACTACCTCAACGAACACCGCCGCAGCCTTGGGGTCGTACTTAGCGGGCTCGGTATAGGGCAGTATCCCGAGAAGAGGGACAGACATCAGGTTCGCCATCGTGAGGAGCGTTGCCGCCGGACCAACAATGTACATCCCCTTGAAGAGGGGCTCATCAAAGCTCCATCCACAGCCCCCCACGCACATCCACCTGAACCTCTCTTCACCCTCCCTATACTTGTTGTTGAGCCCCGCAGCCAGGATCACCCTGCTGCCGCCGACCTCCTTGAACCACCTGAGGAGTTCCTTCGCGTAGGCTACCCTCTCCCTTGCGCTTGGGGCAACGTTGTTAACAACCACAATAACGCCCTTCCCGGCGTCAGCGAAGACCTCGTAAGGCGTCATGACCCCGTAGTCCTCTATTGAGGCGAAGTCGGGCATGTACCTGGTTATGACGTCGCCCACCTTCGGCATGCTAAGTGTCTCGGCGAGGTATCTGGTGGCTATGGTTCCGACGTACCCGAAGCCGGGGAAGCCCGTTATCATTACCCAGTTCTTCCTTGAGTCAATCAGCTCCCTCTCCTTAATCACTACCTCGACCAGCTTCATCACTAACACACTCTCTAAGCCTTACGGCGGTACCCCTAATAAAGTGGAGCACTTCCTCAGGCGATAGTACGAGCCTGCCAACGCAGAGGAGGTTGTCCTCCTCGTCAATAACGAGTACCTCGTCCCCGGCCCTCAGCGAGTAGTCTATGTGCAGGACGTGCCTCGCGAATAGGCTTGACTTACCCAGGACGTCCTCAACCATCTCATCAACGACGATAACACGACCGCGTGGGTAGGGGGCCGTGGGCTTGAGGAGGGACGCGCCATAAAGGGTGGGTATGAGGGTATGGGTTGCTGCCCTTAGGCTAGCGATCCTCTCCCTCCTTACGGGATCGAGGATCTCCCTTATCCTTCCGGTGCGCCTCGAGACCTTCAGTAAGGGTTCGTCAGGTATTAGCGCGTGCCCCGCTCCCTCCCAGAACTGGTAGTCGGCTATCGCCCTGAGGATCACTGTCTCCTCAGGTGTTGCCTTCCTTAATCTCTCCCTAACCACTTCCGTAACCCGGAAGGAAGGAGCGGGGCACTATTTAGGTCATATCACGTGCTTCTCCTCTGACCCGCTGGGGCCTGTCTGGACGTATGGGCGGAACCTGCCCTTCAGTACTGACTCAATCGCTTTGAGGAAGTCCTCCATCTTCACGATCTTCCTCCTCGCCCTGATGGCGTTGTAGCCCGCCTCCGTGCATACAGCCTTTATGTCGGCGCCTGTCGCGCCCTCGGTGATCTTAGCCAGGTACGCCAGGTCCACGTCCTTACCCAGCTTCATCCTCCTTGTGTGTATGCGGAAGATCTCTACCCGGCCGCGGTAGTCGGGCGGCGGCACCTCTATTATTCTGTCGAATCTGCCCGGCCTGAGGAGGGCGGGGTCTATTACGTCCAGCCTGTTCGTTGTCGCTATAACCTTCACCCTATCAAGCGGGTCAAAACCGTCCAGCTCGGCGAGGAGCTGCGTGAGTGTCCTGTTGATCTCCCTCTCTCCGCTGGTGCCGACCTCCATCCTCTTACCGGCGATGGCATCTATCTCGTCAATCAGTATGATCGACGGCGCTTTCTTCCTCGCCAGGGCGAACACCTCCCTGACGATCCTCGCTCCCTCACCCACGAACTTCTGGGCGAGTTCCGAGGCAACGAGCTTTATGAAGGTTGCGTTGGTCTCGCCCGCAACCGCCTTAGCTATCAAGGTCTTGCCCGTGCCGGGCGGGCCGTAGAGGAGGACACCCTTAGGCGGCTCTATGCCGACCTCCTTAAACATCTCAGGGTACTTCAGCGGCAGCTCCACAACCTCCCTGACCAGCTGCTTGACTTCCTCGAGGCCTCCGACGTCCTCCCACCTGACGTTGGGGCGCTCTATGACCTCCATGGCCCTCACGTACGGGTCCTCCCTCGTCGGCAGGACCTCAACAATCGCTGATCCGCGCTGGTTGAGGGCGACCCTCACCCCAGGTCTGAGGACCTCCCGGTCCACGGAACCCAGTATCCTCACTACGAGGTTCGGCCCGGTGGTGCTCTTCACTATCGCCCTGTCGTCGTCGAGTACCTCGAGCACCGTCGCCTCGACAAGAGGCGGGGTCATCATTTTCTCGACCTGGTTCCTGTAGTACTCTCTCTCCTTCTTCACCCACTGGAGCTCCGCCTGAAGCTCCTGGAGCCTCATCTCAAGAAACCTGACGTAGTCCTCTGTCACAGCCTTCTTGCTGGTGTTGTCTACCCCTATACCTGACAACACAGTCCACCGTTCATATATAGGGGTACAAGAAACCCTAAATATCCGCAGACCGGTCTTCATGTAGGTCGGTATGGTGCCAAGGCCTGACACAGTGTACTGCGAGATGTGCGGGCGCCCCGTGCATAGGAGGGAGGCCTATATAGTCTACCTAGAGGGCACGAGACTCGTAGTGTGCCCTGCGTGCTATTCTAGAATAGCTAAGAGAGCTTCCAAGGCACTGCCTTACACAGAGGCAATGAGGAGGCCCAAGCCAGCGGCCCGCCGCCCCGGCCCCAGGCCGAGGGCGAGGCCAAGGAGGGCGAGCCTGGACGAGTTCGAGGTCGTGCCGGATTATGCAGAGAGGGTGAGGCGTGCTAGAGAGAAGCTTGGATGGTCTCAGAGAACCCTGGCGCAGGCTGTTAGGGAGGGTGAGAACGTGATAAAGCGTATTGAGGCCGGTAGGCTGACGCCCTCGATCGACCTGGCCAGGAGGCTCGAGAAGGTACTGGGCATTAAGCTTCTGGAGCCCGTTGTCGAGGAGTCCCACGCCGCCCTCCCGCCAGCTGAGCGCGTTAAGGACATCACCCTGGGGGACATAGTCATCGTTAGGAAGAAAGAGGAGAAGGAGGGGTGAGCGGGGAGGGCATGATACCGGCCTCAGTCCTCGTCGCGAGGAGGGGCGACGTCGAGGAGGCTGAGGCCCTGCTCAGGTGTCTCTCGCCAGATAGGTTCGCTAAGCTCGTTATCAGCGACTACTACGTCCCGAGTAGGGCTATCTACCTGAGTAGGTACAAGCTCGGGAGGGTGAGGGAACTCGTTAAGGAGATCGGTGCGGAGAGGCTCTACATCTACGACGACCTCAGGCCCTCACAGGTAACTAACCTCATGAGGGAGCTCCGGATCAACGTCGTCGACAAGATAGGGCTCATCCTCGAGATCTTCGCCCTACACGCGGGCTCCAAGGAGGCGAAGCTCCAGATAGAGATGGCCGAGATAAGGCACAGGATACCGCTCATCAAGGAGTGGATACATCGCTCCAAGCTCGGCGAGCTCCCCGGCTTCCTCGGCGGCGGTACGTACGCAATAGACAAGTACTACAGGCACCTGACCTCCAGGCTCGCGAGGCTGAGGAGGGAACTCGAGAGGTTAAGGAAGAGGAGGGCGGGGGAGAGGCTGAGGAGGCAGAGGCTGGGGTTCCCCCACGTAGCTATAGCGGGGTACACGAACGCTGGCAAGACCACCCTCTTCAACAGGTTGACGGGTGAGCGGAAGCCCGTTAGCTCCGAGATGTTCACAACAATCTCGCCCAAGTCCAGCTCGGTCGTGCTCAACGGAAGGAAGGTCATCTTCGTCGACACGGTCGGGTTCATCATGAAGATCCCTGCCGAGGTTATTGAGGCATTCCACGCCACTCTGGACGAGATAACCTACTCTAACATCTCCCTCCTCGTCGTGGATTCCTCAGAGAGGGCTGAAAGAGTCGAGGCCAAGCTCCTTGAGTCCCTAAACATACTCAAGAGGATAGGCTTCATAGGCAAGCCACTCATTGTGGCCGTGAATAAGGTCGACCTCACCGACGACATGGGGTACGGCTCCGCCCAGCTGGCAAGGGACGTGCTCTCGACCACGAGCCTGTGGGAGTGGAGCGTTGTGAGAGTGTCGGCGAGGACGGGGTACGGCATAGGTGATCTCCTTGACGAGATCAGCAGAAGACTTCCGGAGAAGGGTGTTCGTGCTAAGACTGGGGCATAGGCCCCAGAGGGATAAGCGTGTCACGACCCACGTGGCCCTCGTCGCGAGGGCCTTCGGAGCACACGGGTTCGTCCTGGGAGACGTGAGTGACCCGTCGATAGCTGAGAGCGTTAAGAAGGTCGTGGAGCGCTGGGGAGGCAGGTGGTTCACATACCTAGAGGGCGTGAACTCCGTCAAGTACGTCAAGGAGTGGCGGAGGAGGGGCGGGATGGTTGTTCACCTCACGATGTATGGCTTACACGTCGATGACGTGATCGACGAGATAAGGGCTGATGATAGGGACATACTCGTCGTCGTGGGGGCTGAGAAGGTCCCGAGGGTGTTCTACGACCTCGCGGACTACAACGTCGCCATAGGTCACCAGCCCCACTCAGAGGTCGCGGCCCTGGCCATATTCCTTGACAGACTCTACGGGGGCGAGGAACTCAGGTTTATTTTTCGTGATGCAAGAATTTACATAGAGCCCATGGAGAGAGGTAAAAAGGTGATAATTGTTGAGCGTGGGGAACAAAAAGAAAAGCAGGAAGAAGCAGGTGAGGAAGCCGAGGGTTAAGGACCTCCTCGACTTCATCGAAGCCTACTCCGGCAAGCTCGGGAGGGAAGTCTTCCAGTTCCTACTCAAGCGGGGGGACGAGGTAAGCGACGAGGAGCTGAAGGAGAAGCTCGGCGTGGAGAGGGAGGACGAGCTTCGGCGCGTCCTCTACGAGCTCCACTCGCTCGGCCCAGTTGTTTACAGGAGGGTCCACGTCCTCGAGCAGAACAGATACATCTTCATGTGGAAGGTTGACGTGAACCTCGTTAATCAGGCCCTCCTCCAGAGGAAAAGAGAGGTGCTCGAGAGGCTCCGGATGCGGCTGGCCTACGAGGAGAACACCACGTTCTACGTGTGTCCAAGATGCGGGAACCGCCTGAGCTTCGAGGAAGCAATGGAGCACGACTTCACCTGCCCGAGGTGTGGGGAGATGCTCGTGTACGAGGATAACAGCGACGTGAAGGAAGTCCTAAGAAGGCTCGTTAGCGAGCTGGAGAAGGAGATAGAGGTTGAGGAGAGGGCGCTTTACACTAATTGACCTCTTCTCCGGTGCTGGCGGCTTCGCTAGGGGTTTCGAGGAGGCGGGCTTCACCTCACTCCTCGGCATAGACGCTGACAGAGCGGCGGCGAGGTCCTACGCAGGGAACTTCCCAGCCTCCGCCGTTCTGGTGGAGGACATACGAAGCATCTCCTGCGACGACATCAGGTACCTAATCGGCGCTGACAGTGTGGACGTATTGATAGGGAGCCCACCGTGCGAGCCCTTCACCGGAGCCAACCCCAGGCGGAGGCCAGACCCTTTGGACAGGCTCTACGCCGACCCCCAAGGCGCCCTCGTCCTCGAGTTCATTAGGTTAACCTCCTGCCTCTCCCCGAGGGTCTACGTCATGGAGAACGTCCCAGCCATCACCGACGGGCCCCTCAAGGCGGCTCTCAGGAGGGAGTTTGAGTCAGCCGGCCTCGGGAGACCGTACTTCAACGTGTTAAGGGCCCACGAGCACGGCACACCCTCGAGGAGGGTCAGGGTGTTTATCTCGAACGTACCGCTTAAGCCAAAGCGCTCCAGAGCCCCCACAGTCTGGGACGCGATAGGCGATCTCCCGAAACCTTCGGAGGACCCCATAATACCGAACCACGACCCACCCCCACCCCTCAGTAAGTCCAAGCTTAGGAGGGTCTCTAGGCTCAGGTGGGGACAGGCGATGATCAGGTACGAGGGCTTCGGCGGGCGCTTGCTCCCCAACATGATCAGGCTGGACCCGAGGAGGGTGGCACCAACGGTGCTGGGATCCTCCAGGTTCATTCACCCCTTCGAGAACAGGCTCCTTACGGTGAGGGAGCAGGCAAGGCTCATGGGGTTCCCCGATGACCACGTCTTCGTTGGAGGTAGGGACGAGCAGTATAACCAGGTAGGGGAGGCCGTTCCCGTCCCGCTGGCTAAGGCTATAGCTGAGCACATAACTACACTACTGGTGTGAACGATGAAGGTATACGTCGCGATAACGGGTGCCTCATCACCCCAGAGGGTCGTGGACACCGTTAAGACTGTGATCGCCGCTAGGTGGGACGAGATAAAGGGGTTCATCGTAGCTAAGGCCACAGGACTAGCAGCACAGGCCGGTGTCCCGGAGGCCACTAAGCTCGCCTACAGGGCAGGGATACCCCTCATATTCATGCCCACATTGAAAGATGCTGTCGAGGCACTCGCCCCGGACCACGTAGCCCTCGTAACACAGTGGGAGGACGCCGAGCCATTAAGTAAGGGATCCTTCGAAGACGACTCCACAGTCCTCATAGCCGTCAGCGGACTTGACGAAGACTTCCCGAGGCAGGACCTCGGCCTCGGTAAACCGTACAAGATACCCGGGTTCCGCGGGAGACTCGGCCCGGTCGCTGAGATCGCTCTGGCAATATACCTCCTGAAGAAGGGAAGAGATTAAACCTCCAACACAGAATGAGTGAATGGCCGGGCGCCATAGCCGGGTCGTCTAGCGGCCAAGGATGCGGGGCTTTGGAGGGCGCGACCCGAAGAACCCCCGAGACCGGGGTTCGAATCCCCGCCCGGCTACCACCAACCCGTGATCCCTTGGCCTCATGCATTTACTTCTACTGTTTATCTTGACTGGATTACTGTTGGGTTCTACTATTCTCATTATCATTATTTAGAATTATCTGTATTTCAAACTAATTAACTCTATTTCTTATTTACAGAGTTATGGCTAATGATAGGCTGGGTCAAATGTTTTATAGGTTCGATGTTAGGCGGCCCCTAACTCTTAAGGAGGCTTCTGAGATTCTTCACGAACTCGGTGAGGGCGCTCTCCCGCTTGCTGGCGGTACCGACCTGATGATCCTGGTGAAGGAGCGGAAGGTCAGGCCTAAGGTGCTGGTCGACCTGTGGGAACTCAGGCCCGGGCTGAGCTATGCGAAGAGGGGCGGCGGTGTCGTCCGGATAGGGGCACTGACGACCGTTAAGGAGATCTGCTCCGCTCCAGAGCTGAGGGACGTCAGGTACGCTGGGTTCGCGGGGCTGTGCCACTGGTTCGCGACGCCGTACATCAGGTCCCTAGCAACCATAGGCGGTAATCTGGGGACGGGACACTCGTTCTCTGACTTCATACCCCTCACCTTGGTCCTCGATGGTGAGGTAGTGCTCCACGGCATTAATGGAGCGAGAATGGTTCCTGTTAGGGCTCTGTACAGGGACAAGAGGGTTCTGAATAAGTCGCATGACGAGGTGATCAAGGAGGTCATCATTAGGGAGCCTCCTGAGAGATCTGCGACCGTGTTCATGAAGTTCGACAGGAGGAGCGAGCACGTCTACGGCTACGTGACCACCGCCGTCTACCTCCAGCTCGCTGAGAACGACGAGATACTGGATGTGAGGATAGCGTTCGATAGGGTAACGAGGAGACACCCCGAGAGGGCGTACCAGACCGAGAACTACCTAAGGGGGAAGGAGTTCAGCATAGACCTCATAACCTACGCCGCCAGGGAGATCCTGCCGAAGGAGATGAGGAGGAAAAGCGACTTCAGGGCAAGCGCTGAGTACAGGCTCGACCTCTCGAAGACCCTCATGAGGAGGGCCCTCTACCTAGCATGGGCGAAGGTCGTCAGGAAGCCCATAGACATCAAGCACTTCCCAATCACCGAGTTCCTCAAGATACCGCCCCACAAGAGGGCATAACACAGGGATTTTCGGCCCTCCCGCACACTTGAACATTTAAAAGACGCCTGTGCTAGATGTCCTCGGGCCCGTCGTCTAGCCTGGTTAGGACGCCGCCCTTACAAGGCGGAGGTCCGGGGTTCAAGTCCCCGCGGGCCCACCAAGGCCCAGCTTTTTGGCACCCTTACCCTATTCTTTGGGGATGACCGGACTGATCCCCCTGATTCGGTGATGTGGATGGAGCGACGGGGACCCATGCCTCTGTCACGCTTATTATCCCCACTTACCGGGTAGGTGGGGGGTGTGTGGAGTGCCTCTGACAGACCCTGAGCTGATCAGCGTTGTGGAGCGGAGGAGGATTGTGAAGAAGATCTGTAGGAGGTGCGGCGCCATAAACCCGCCCACTGCGACTAAGTGCAGGCGCTGCAAGAGCAGAAACCTGAGGCTTAGGAAGAGGTTAGGAGGTAAGAAGTGATTTTCAGTATAGGCCGGAGTCCCTCAGGCGCCTCTCTATGACCTTCTGCTCCTCCTCATCGAACTTCCTTATCGCTTCCTCTATCGCCGAGTGATCGATTCTGAGCTTCCCCTCGAGGACGAGGGTCGCCATCTTCTTCAGGTCGTCCAAGTCCTTCTCCCTCCCCGCCCTTGCCTTGAGCACTATGTGGTGCTCAGGCCTGAGGGCCTTTACCACGGAACCCCCGACTCTGTACTCTATGGCAGCGTCAATGAAATCCTGTGGCACGTAGACATCGAACATGTTCTCGTACACCTCAACCTCAACAGCCTCGCCGCCCGACTCGCACACGAGCCTCGCGACACCCCACCCGACCTGGCCAACAGAACACCCGCAGGACTCAGCGACCCTCCTCAACTCCTCCTCATCAAAGGTCGGCGAGAGCGTCGTGGAAAAGAGGTCCACATCACCCTCGAAGTACTTCCTACCCAGCGCGAGCTCAATACACGTACCACCGATCACCACACCATCAAGGCCAGCGCCCCTAAGAGCAGAAACCACGGAGCCGAGTGCCTCAGCACCGAAACCCAACCTAGTAACCCACCAACCCCGCCACAACACACAATTAAAACTTAAGACTCCCCCAAACCACCTAGAAAACGGAGCCGGGGTGGCCGAGCGGTCTAAGGCGGCGGGCTGCAGTGGCACTGCACCCACAGACACCCGCTTCACTCGCGGGTTCGAATCCCGCCCCCGGCTCCACATGCTTTTGATTCCTCAGCAGAAATCATCACTTATTTGCTCAGTAAATTCTAAGTAACTAAATATTACATGGCCTAGCAACGCTTTTTAGGTAGGTCTGGGTGCTCATTATAGCGACAGTGAAGGGGTGTCTGAGGAGGGGGATGGTGGGGTCTTGAAGATACCGTTGGATTACTACTGCGTGATGACGGGGCTCCTGTGTCCTCGGTGCCAGGAGAAGGTGCGGCGCGGTGAGGTGCAGGAGTTCGAGATAGGTGTTATGAGGGAGTTGCTGAACCTTGAGAAGCAGGTGGACTTCAAGTTCCTTGTGCAGACGGAGTACGTTCAGTCCCATGACTCGCCGAGAATGCTGGTAATACTGATAAGGTCTGGGCTGCCGGACGCTAAGGCGCCGCCGAACCTGAGAAAGCTTGAGAGGAGGCTCTCGAAGGTCTTTAAGAAGAAGGTGAAGGTGATTAACGTCGCTGGGGAGACGTTCACGCAGATAGCGTCCCACCTACTGTGGCCTGCAAGGATACTGACTGTGAGCACGACATTCCTGCCGACGGGTGATGAGACTTTGACAATATCTGTGCCGAGGTCAGACGCGAGATACCTGAGGGACTCCCAGTTCATTGAACAAATACTGAGTAAGATAGCCGGAAAGCCTGTGAGGGTAAGGGTACTCTAACGTTTTTGTACACCGAAACACCATGCTTTAGCAGTCTCCACAGCTTCAACAATCTCTGCTCGAGATGCCTCCGGTAAGGAGAGCAAGACGTTACTAACCACCTGACACACCTTACTCACCCAATGACCAAGCTCACCCATCCTGACCGCTGGCTGATCAAGGGTGGCGAGGACATCTCTATTCGTCTCGGTCTCCACTATCACGTACGGGATCAATATCTTTCCCAGCGTCGAGGCCTTCCCAGCAATTTTGACGAATTTATCCCAGGTACCCTTGCTAAGCCTCAGCACGAGGTAGAAGTCAGCTAGCGACCTGAGCCTTGCGAGTACCTCGGGTAGGGGGTACCTCAGGCTCAGGACAGCCCCCAACCTCGGTGCAGATCTGATGCTCCCGCGCACGAACTCTATCGCTTCAATAGAAGAGGTGAAGGCACCTGTGCACGAGCCAACGGCAGGGGGATCGCCGTACGTTATTAGGAGGCCCCACGCGCCTATGGCCCTGGCTGCCTTAGCTATGGAGAGGAGTGCGAGTCTGTTGAGGTCGCAGATCCTGACATGCGGCAGGACGCATCTGAGGCCCGCACCCCGGAGGTAGGCGCTCACCGCTATCGACGATGCCGTAGCTCTACCCATGGGCGACTCTGGTACATCTATGCATACCTCATTACTGACCGGGGACGTGAGTGACCTGCTTGGGACGTGCTCCAGGAAGAGCACCTGCCGCACCTAATTGGTGCGGCAGGTCACCGGAAAATAAGCATATCCCGCACTATCTCCCTAATCATTACTGATGCGTACGTCGAGGGACCGAGAAAGAACCCCAGCACAGCTTCCCTAGACCCCAAATAATCTATGGAGACATCCTCCGGCACGAAATAGACTGGCCTCACAGACCTCCTCCAGATGTTCCTCAAGTTACTTAGTGTCCGCCCGACCTCCTCCCCGAGGACCCGCCGGGATGCCTCGGAGCACACGTCCCTATCCTTAATAAGGGGTGAAGGGAGAGGGAGCACCTCGCAGGCCCTGGCCACATCCTTAAGAGAGCCGTACTCCATCACCATCCTGGAGAGGGCTAAATTGAAGAGGTAGGACTGAAGCGCCTCAACGAAGAGCGCCTTCTCCCACCTCCCTATCACGCGCTCGACCACCTCCTCGCACGAAGTACCTCTAGCGAGGGCTGACGCGACCCTTCTCTCAAGTGAGAGGCTCCTCGGATATATCCTCGATGCCTCGGCGTACCGACCCTCCATGAATGCCTGCCTAGCCACCCTCGCCCTCGGAGACTCGGCCTCCATGGGGATCCCTGCTATTAGCTCTAACGCATCCCAGCACCTGCCCTCCACCAAGGCCTTGCCTATGAGATGCGTGACCGGCCTCCTCGTCCCGAACCTCTGGTAACCGAAGAAGTTCGGGTACATCGTCGCTATGCTCGCATCCCTCAGACCCTCCACCCTTCCCTCGAGAAGTATCGAGAACCTGTTACCCAGCAGGTCACCCCTCTTCAACCACCCGTACCTCCCCGTGAAGCACGCTGAGAATCCCTCGCCCTCGAGCCCTGGGGGAAGCCGTGCCTCATCCACACACCTCACCGATATGAACTGACACGCCCTCGCGTCAGCGTCCTTAAGGCCTGCGTAGCTGACAGACCTTACGAAGGGTAGGGAGGCCCTTATCGCCTCCACAGCCTTCGGCGTGGGTATGCCGGACTTACAGAGCACGTAGATCGGCGTCCTCCTGCTCGAGCAGGTAGGGGCCTCGTCAACGCATGAGGCAGGATCGGCGTCCTCACCAGTTAGGTAGACCTCCGTTACCGAGAAGGTGTCGGGGCCCTTCCTGTGGGTTACCCCGGGCACGTACGCCTCTGGTGCGGCGTAGATGAGCATGCCGACGCTTATGTCTAGCTCCCTCGTGGCCAGCTCGTAGAACCTCATCAAAGCACCTTCAGGTGACCGGTTACCTTATCAATCAGCTCCTCCGGGGCGGGGCCTATGCCGACAGCCGTTAGTGTGCCCGGCTCGAGTTCCGTGAGGCCGGCATCCCTTATGATGGCGGCTGGCAGACCCAGCCTGAGCGCCTCCTCATAGATCTTCACTAGGTCT
>JALSOP010000075.1 GCA_026986435.1 Desulfurococcales archaeon
GTCTTACTCATTCAGCATACTGGACTCAACAGAGATACCTAGCGAGCCAGACTCCTACTACTCAAACGCTGGGGTTGTGTTCGCTGCAGAAGGACACCTCGACTACAGCGTCACCCACTGCACATGGTGGGGAATATACTGCGTCACTAATGGTGAAACACTACCCTCATCTGTCTCAATAGTGATACCCTACGATTCGTGGGCGTACCCACCCACGTAACAATTTTTAAGTAAAAGCATAGGCCCGGGTGGATAAAGGCATGATAAATGAGCACTCCTTAAAAAAGGCCGTGTCGCTCCTTATCCTCGTTGTGATTGTGTCTCCAATGGTTTTGGTGAACTATAGCTTAGCCCTCTATAGCGTTAGTGGATCCTTGAAGGAGGTTCTTGAGTCTATTAATTATCGGCTCTCCTACCAAAGTGGCTTAGTCTATGTGTGCGTTAATCCCGATACCGTCGATGATTGCTTAACTAGGGGTGTCAGTAACTTAATGATCAGTAAGGCAAAGATAGCGCTAACGATACGCATAATTAACGACACACATGCGGGGATCGACCTAATCGTGAGGGGTAACAGGTCCTACGACACAGGACAATATGTCTTCATCACCGACGAGATCGTTGAGGTTAGGGCGTCATACATCGTCGATATGAGGTATAACTTTGCGTGGGCAGGGAGCAAGTCCTTTGGTTTCTTCCCATTCTTCATATTCCCCGCGATAGGGTATGACAACATAACGTCGCTGAAGTTCATCTATATGGGTGAGGAGCTGATAACCGGGACTATTCAGGGAAAGCCCCTTCCCGGACACTATGACGCCATAATAAACGGCACCAAGTACTCGGTAACTACGCTGGGTCTAACAAATAAGTATCTATCCATTAGGTTTGTTTACCACATACCTGTCGAGATACTAAGATGTGTCGTGCCGATTAATGAGACCGCCTACCTAGTGATAGAGAGGGGTGCATATATAGACGACAGATATGTGCCATTATTGGCGTCTATGAGCGACTACCCGGGGCATGTGACCTACATTAACTACGAGCGCCTGGCCCAGTTCGTTGCCGGGGGCGTTGTGCTGGGAGTCACAGCCTTCGCCGTATATAGGTGGAGGAGGCGCAGGTGAGGGCCGTGAGGTACCTCGCCATTAAGGAGGTTCTATCGTATAGGCTAACCTATGCTTTTCTCGTCGTCTCGGCCGCCCTACCTGTCGCCCTCGCCATCGTTTTCGGTCTCTTTCCCTACAAGGTGAGTGCCTCCGAGGGCTCCATTATTGAGGGCTGGGTTAACATCTCTATGATCACAGTGGATGGCGCCAGCTCTGGCGGGGCGCCCTCCGGCGGCCCTGGGGCGGTCGCTTACGTGTTCGGGTATTTTATCTACCCTGTTGCGGCTGTTATGGCTATGATGTCAACTATTCCCCCAATAGTTATTGTTGCTAGGGCTGTTGAGGAGGGCTACTTCTTCACTGAGGTCTTCGCCTACGGCGGCAGGGTCCGGGCCTTCATGATCAGGTATTCCCTTGCCATGTCGCTGGCAACGTACTCCGCGTTAGTAGCTTCTGCACCGGCCGCAGCTGTTTCCTGGGTTCTTGGCTGGCCCGGCGGCCTGGCGAATTCCTGGTTAGTGTCTGCCGCATCTCTCGTGACGGCTGCCGCATTATGGGGTTCTTTGGCTACCCTCTACTCCCTGGTTTTCAGGGGCTCGTTCGCTGCCTTCCTCGCGTCCCTCGCCTCGCTTGGCGCCGTCCTCGGTCTCTCGGCTGAGGTGAGTTTCTTTAAGGTTTTTGTGACCCCCGCATCTACGATAGGCGTTGATTCGGTGAGCAGGGTGTTCTATTACTCCGTGGCCCTCCTCCTAACCATTATCGCCGCATTCATGAAGGTGGTGGGAATTGAGTGGAAGAGCTAGGCTAGCGGTGCTGGCCCTCTTGCCTCTAGCGCTCTCAGCGGTCTTGACGTACGCCGTCCTGGAAGGGTACCTGCCGCCGGCGCACGCTGTTTTCGAGATCACTGCCCCGCCGTACCCAGGAAAGCACATGTACTGTACTTCGCTCACAGCATCTTTTGGCAGGGGCACCTACGTCGTGACTATCAAACCAGCGGCCAGCGTCTACGTTGAGACATCCCCCGCCGCAGAGGGCCTGCCCGCCGTCGTCAATGAGACAGCTACATTCATTCTCAGGTCGAACAGGGCTGTTTTTCTTAAGCTCTGCGCTTACCTAGGTCCCTACGATACCAGAGTAGCTACCGTGGAGGTGAGTAGGAGGTATTGATTAAGGAGGTACGCGTTAGGGGAGTGAGGAAGAGGTACAAGTACTTCGAACTCGCTGTTGATGATCTGGTATTCCGTAAGGGCCTGAACTACGTTATGGGGCCGAACGGTTCCGGGAAGACCACGCTCCTCAAAATATTGAGTGGTCTCATAAGGCCTGATGAGGGCGAGGTAACCTACATACGCAACGATGGGAGGGTTGTTGGGGACCCCGTTGCTGCCTCATCAGACATCGTCTACGTCGGAGAGGGTATGCGGTTCCCGAACATCATGGTAATGGACATACTCGAGTCCTTTGCCCCAACAAAGGATGCTTTGATGAGGGCGATTAAGGACTTCGGGCTGGGCGCCTACCTAAGGAAGAAGTACTGGGAGCTCTCATCAGGTTTCAGGAGGAGGGTTCAGATAGCGGTTGCCTGCCTCATCAACCCTCAAGTATACATGCTTGACGAGCCCTTCGCCAGCATCGACGCGGGCTTCGTGACGAGGCTGGCAGAGATGGCTGAGGAGCTGGGGAAGGAGGGGCGGGTGGTCATAGTGGCGAGCCACATAATGACCCAGATAAGCGGTGGCAACCTCGTCCTCTTAGACCAGGGGAGGATCGTTTACAAGGGCGAAGCAGATCCTGTGATCAGGAGGGCCTACAGGTTCACAATCCAGGAAGGAAACGAGGTAAAGGAGCTCACGTGGGAGGGGCTCGAATCACTCATTAAGCCCGCAAAACTGCTGAGAATCTCTGTCCTCGACCTTGCTAGTGTAGGCTTGAGCCTAACGAAAGCAGAGGAAG
>JALSOP010000076.1 GCA_026986435.1 Desulfurococcales archaeon
TAAGAAAAGGCCCCGCAGGCCCTAGGGAGGTGGCGAGGGCCGTCGGGCTTAGGAGCCCGAGCCTCGCATACTACCACCTAAGGAGGCTGGAGGAGCTGGGCCTGGTGAGGAAGTTGCCCGGCGGCGGGTACGAGGCCGTTGCGGACTCCGGTGTTGAGGGCTTCCTGGTCATCGGTAAGTGGCTCGTGCCGAGGCTCCTCGCTTATGCCGGGTTCTTCGCGGGGATGCTTGCCGTGGAGGCCTATGCCCTCTGGCTCCGGCTGGTTGCGGAGGAAGTTATTACTCCAGAGCTCTACGCCCTGCTGTTCGTCACGTCACTCGCTCTGGCGCTCTTCTTTGTGGAGGGCCTGAAGATCGCTCGCTGACCCCGAAGGAGACTCGCCGACTATCTAATAGGTGTAGCCATGCGGGGGCGTGGGAGTTGTTACGGTGCTTATGTGCTCTGTTGCCCGACCAAGTAGTCAGGTGCTCCGGCGGTCGTGCACGTGTTAGTGGGTGAGCTCCTTAATGACCTTAAAGATCTCGTTAACGAGCCTCTCCACGCGCTTGATCGCCTCCTCAACCTTTCTTTTCGTGCACCAGCCCTCGTAGAAGCATGTGTGCATTCCGTTAGCGGCCATCCACGCATCGTAGACCCAGCTCCCTAGGTCGTTCTCCACGACTTCACTGTATTCCCACAGATCTGCGTGGGAGGTGAGCCTCCTGCCACGCACTGCCTCTGCGTGTGCCTTAATGGCTAGTGCCGCAACACCCCACACCTTCTCAGCCGCCTGTCTTATGTTACCTTTACTGAGCTCCTCCCTTGCTTCCAGGAGGAGTGACCTTGATGCCTCAATATACTTGGAACTTCGTTCTGCAGGGTCTGCCTCCCTTAATATCAGATCTATTATGTACTCCTCAATGCCGAGTCCTACTCTCTTGGCTTCAGACTCAAGCGTCTTGAGGACGCTCTTAGGTATCTTCACCGTGATGCTGTCGCTCATTAGCCTCATCCAAGCACCTCTCCGTTAAACAGATTCATAAACATGATACTCTGAGCCCCCATACGGTAGGGAGTCCGCCTTCTCTGCTGCCCGGCGAGACCACGGCTCTAGACGGAGGAGACCATGTCCTTAGTGAGGGTTATTCACATGTGCTTGTTTTTATTGAGGCAAGATTATCTTGACGCAGTTAATATGCGCGTCATCTATTATTCATTAGGTGTGGTGGATGCGGCTCGAGATGCCCAGGTACATGGAGAGGCTGGGCGGGGTGAAGTTCTACGGGATTCAGAGGGTACTGGAGCTGACGGGAGGCATAACGACGGGCCCGGCAGGTGATGCTCCGGGTACCGTTAACGTTAGTAGGGCTGACCTGGAGAACCTCGAGTCCGAGATGGCTATCATTGTTCCAGTTAAGGACGAGAACCCGAAGCTCCTTGAGGGCGTGCTGTCGGGCATACCTCACGAGGCGTTCGTGATCATCGTGAGCAACTCCTCCCACGACGTCATCGATAGGTACAGGGTCGAGACTGACATTGTTTTCCAGTTCTATAGGCTGACGAGGAGGCCCTTCCTAATGATCCACCAGAAAGACAGGGCACTGGCGAAGGCCCTGACCGAGGCAGGTTATCCGCACATAGTCGGTGAGGACGGGGTCGTGAGGAACGGTAAGGGGGAGGGCATGATCGTCGGGCTAATACTTGCTAAGGCCCTAGGTAAGAGGTACGTCGGCTTCATAGACTCCGACAACTACATACCGGGCTCGGTGAATGAGTACGTCGACATATACGCCGCGGGGTTCTACATGGCTAAGTCCAGGTACGCCATGGTTAGGCTGAAGTGGCCCTACAAGACAAAGTTCGCCGGGAGGAGGTTCTACTTCAGGAGGAGGGGGAGGGTATCGGAGATAACTAACAAATACATGAACATGCTGGTAGCGAGGGTAACGGGGTTCGAGTCAGACATCATACAGACGAGCAACGCCGGCGAGCACGCCATGACGATCGAGCTAGCGGAGAGGATGGCCTACAGCTCAGGCTTCAGCATAGAGCCCTACGAGGTAGTGCATCTCCTAGAGAACTACACAGGGATCGAGAAGAACCCGCCCCACCCAGAGATGCTCTCTGAGGGTGTGGAGGTCTTCCAGGTCGAGCCCAGGAACCCACACATACACGAGGAGAGGGGGGAGGAGCACATACCGAGGATGATGGCCGCCAGCCTGGGCACGATATACCACTCCCGCCTCGCAGACGAGGAGCTGAGGGCTAGGATAGTGGACGAGCTAATAGCTAGGAGGGCCCTAAGGGCGGGGGAGGAGCCCCCGAGGCCGAGGGTAATGCCCCCGTTCAAGGACGTCGACGCAAAGAAAGTGCTTGAGGTGCTCGAAGCCGAATCAGACACCCTCGCCTTCCTGGAGGACTGAGAAGCGATCACTCCCTCTCAAGCACCACCGCCGTACCGTAAGCCATTACCTCCGCCGCCCCAGACATTATCGCCGATGTCGAGAACCTCATCCCCAGCACGGCGTTAGCCCCCATCGCCCTCGCCTTCTCCACCATCCTCTTAATAGCCAGGTCCCTCGACTCAGCCATAAGCTCCGTGTACTCCTTAATCTCCCCGCCCGCGAGGTTCCGGAACCCAGCAACTATGTCTCTCCCAATGCTCCTCGCCCTAACCACGGAGCCGCTCACAACACCCAACACCTTCCTAACCCTGTACCCAGGCACGTGCTCGAGGGTGGTGACTATGAACTCGTCCATACTCCCCACCACCGAAGATCCTTAACCACCCTAATACGTGGTAACCGTATAAGGCGGGCAACGAACAAAGGAACAGAGGTAGGGCAGGGGAATGATTGAGGGCAAGCACGTATTCATAAGCATCCTAGCCGCCCTAGTAGCCTACGCCGCCTCAGCGGCGGTGATGCTCCCAATGGCCACCCACGCGGGGGGCTTCCTAAGAGATGTCGTCGCGGCTCAACTAACTAACCAGGGAGCACCCCAGGAGGCCATAGACGAGGCGGTTAAGGCGATCCAGCCGATGGCCGCCA
>JALSOP010000077.1 GCA_026986435.1 Desulfurococcales archaeon
ATTTATTTATGTATAGGTCGAATCATTACCGGTGACTTCTATTGGTTCGCCCAATGGTTAAGGAAGCCCTACTCAGCGCATACGCTGGAGAATCGATGGCCCAGTCAAGGTACAGGGCATTCGCTGAGGTAGCTGAGAAAGAGGGCTTCAAGAACGTGGCAAGGCTTTTCCGGGCAATAGCGTTCGCCGAGCAAGTCCACGCCAGGAACCACTTGAGGGTTCTTAAGGATGAGTTCAGTGAGGAGAAGGCATGCGGTGGAGCACCGATAGGGCTGGGGAACACCTCCCAGAACCTCGAGCTCGCGATTAAGGGAGAAGAGTTCGAAATAAACGAGATGTACCCAGCATACATAGCCCTAGCGCAGGCACAGGGCGAGAAAGCAGCCGAAGCCACCTTCAGGTGGGCCCTCGAGGCCGAGAAAATACACGCCGAGCTATACAGGAAGGCAAAGGAGTACGTAGATAGGGGTGAGGACTTCCCGATAGACGGGTACATATGGATCTGCCCCGTCTGCGGCTTCACCTACATAGGTAAGGAGCCCCCCGAGAGATGCCCCATATGCGGACTGCTAGGAAAAGAGTTCGTAAAGTTCTAGGCAGGTATGATCAGCTTCTTTTCAACTAAGTTCCTCACCTCATCCTCGATATTAGGCACTCTCCAGCCCTCCCTAGGAATGAACTCACCAGTACTCCTCGAACCAATAGTCGTTACTAATAGGCATTTATGACAACCCGTATAGATCTTCTCAATCCTAGCACCGGTCTCATCAACTAAGCGCCTAACGAAGTTAATGAAGAGGGGTGACACGCCAGCAGGGGAAGCGGCATAAACAAGCGCTCTCTTATCAGAACACTCACCACAACTAATTACGAAAGGATGGCGAACAACCCTACTGCAGAAGTACCTAGGACGATCAAACTCAACCGAAACAAGGTACGAGATTGCTGAGTCCTCCCTTAATCTATCAATCTTCGCCACCCTGTAACCGGTGATGAAGTTCTCGGCGTGGGGTATGTGCTTAAGCAAGTTCTTCTCCTTAATCCGTAACCTCTTCGCCAAGTTCTTCAGCTTTATCCATGGCTCCCGGCTAACAACCCTAAGAATCTCCAAATCATACCAGTCAAACCTCCCCCTCCTAGCCAAGGGTATGGGGATCGGGTCAGGTAGAGAATCCCTAAACACACGCTCATACTCGCCGTCAGCAGCCTTAAACAACATAACCGGGTCAGGTCTGGACCTTATCGTTGACTCTATACAATAGTAATCGTAATCAACACTCACACACTCCGAGGTCTCGAAGACAACCATAACGGACCTCGGGAATATATACGAGATTGACCTGATGTAGCTAAAAACTTGAGAAGAAGACACTATCAGGTCTGTGTTAGGGACGTATCCCTTGATGATGACTATCTGATGCTTCACACCAAGTGCCCTTATATCTATGTCAGGCTTGATGTGAATACCGGCTTTTGAATGCATCTTAAATAACGATATCACGTTCCTGACACTCTCGTTCAGCACCTTAGCTATTCTTGTCGACGTTAGCCTTTTCAGCTTGTAGATGTCTTCCAGCATTATTGTTCATTAGAGTATTCTTATTCGCTATTAATAATCATCCGTAAAATACAAACTAATTTAAGGTTTTCGTTCATGACGAGAGAACTCATGTGCGAAAAACAGAATGATATCTGTTGCATATTAGATAGTGGTGCCCAAACATGAGCTGGAAGGTAAAGGTACTGGAAATCGTGACCAAATACAATAAGCTCCTCAGGTTAGCTGTCCTGCTCGGCGTCTTGCTGGCGCTAGGTATACTGAGCTCAGGCAACAACCCCACCGGCGAGGTAGATCCGGACGAGGACGCGCCTTTTTGACCTAAACATATATATAAGTTTTTTCTCAATGAACTCTTACCTCATGATCACTTTCCTCATATGCATTCGTAGTCGCTTATGAGATGGGATAGTATAATCATGCAGAAAGAACCCCTGCTGAGGAGATCTGGCCTGGCGAGCGCCATAGTCAATAGAATTATTTCTTTAGCGCCCGGAGTCTATGCCCTCCTGAAGGGTTTAGCTAGGAGGAGGGCAGGAACCGATCCTGTGACCATGTTTCTCAAGGATCCGGGCAGTTTTTATGATCTTCTCTTGTGGTACTACAAAGACCCTACTACGGCTATGTTTATTTTTAGGAACCTGTTTATTAAGCCGTTGGCGGAGTATCTCGGCCTATACGAGAAGGTCGACGACCTCGCTAGGGCTGCTAGGGAGGGCTGTGAGGAACTTCTCAAGTTTATTAGTTCTTCGAAGCCGTCGGTTGAGCTTGACGAGCTAGGTATCTGTGTTGTTGATGAAAAGGTGCCGTCCGCTGCAGGAGGGGGAGGTGGGGGGAGGAAAGCGAGCTATGTGCTTCCTTCGCGCCTTACCGCTAGCTTGGTTGAGGGGACCTGGTGATTACCGTTCCCCTGCCGCGTATTGACCTGGGCAGGATTGGTTCGCGTTAATTTTGGGTTTAGTGCACCCACACAGGGGTGGAGGTTTGGGAGAAGAGGGTCTCTATGCCTCGGTTATTGCTGCTCTCGCAGCCGGTGATGCTCTTGGTTACCTTGTTGAGAGGCGCTGGCCTCGGCCTAGGGACAGGTGGTTCAGTAGCTTGAGTGAGTACCTTGACTGGGCCGGTTACGGCGGTGGGGAGATAATGTATAGTGACGACACAGAGATGGCTATATTTCTTGCTGAGACCCTTATAGAGGCGTGTGGCTTCGACCCGGAACTCTTCATTAGGAAGGCGGCTGATAGGGCGATGCTGTGGGAGAGGTATTACGGCGGGACCGCCGCTGTCATTGAGGCTGTGCGTGAGGGGACTCACTGGTCGGTGGCCGCCAGGTCCGTGTTCGGCGGGGAGGGCAATATGGGGAACGGGGCTGCGATGAGGGTAGCTCCCATAGCCCTCTTCTACCGCAGAAAGGAGGAGGTCGAGTACTTTGCCG
>JALSOP010000078.1 GCA_026986435.1 Desulfurococcales archaeon
GACCTCGTACGGAGGGAGCACCCTGTCCCTCTGCCTCAGTATGGTCCTCGCCGCCTCGAGTGTGACGACGCCGTAGCCCTCCGCCAGCGCCTGGAGGTCGTTTATGGCTGACCTGAGGTCGCCCTCAGCCCTCTCTGCTATGAAGTCTATCGCCTCCTCCTCACACTTTATTCCCTCGCTGGCGCAGATCCTCCTCAGCACCCTCTTCACCATGGTCTTTGTGAGCCTCCTGAACTCCACCATGAGGGCGGCGTCCCTCAACAGCCTTAGGCTCGGGGACCAGGGGTCGTTGGCGGTCATGATTATGGGGTTCTTTGTTATGTTTATGAGCGATAGGATAGCCTCTATCGCCCCCTTGTCGGCTAGGCCTGAGAGCCCGTCGACCTCGTCAAGGAGTATGAGCTTTCCCTTGCCGAAGAGGCCCCTCTGTGACGCGGCGACCTTTGCTATCCTCTCTATGTCTGAGGCCCTCCTGTAGTCGCTCGCGTTCATCTCAACGATCTCGAGGTTGTACTCGTGCGCTATTGCCTCCGCCATCGAGGTCTTTCCGGAGCCGGGCGGGCCGTAGAAGAGGGCTGCCTTCTTTCTGGGCCTCCCCTCGAGCCATGACCTGATCCAGGGTATGACCAGCTCCTTCGCCTTCTCCTGATTAACGACGTCCTCGATCCGCTTCGGCCTGTACTTAATCACCCACGGCAATCTCCTGGTCGGCAAGCCCCTTCACCTATCAGCCCCCGCGCTTCCCCATGTAGACGAGGCGCGCGAGGAGGGCACTAAGCTGTATCTCCTCGTCAGCGCCCTCAACCATCCTGAACTGTATCTCGCCCAGGTAGTCAGCGATCTCGACCCTAAGCCTCTCCGGTATGTCGAGGTTCGGCCCAAATACCTCTCTATGTATCTGCTTCACTATGTCCACGCCCGAGAGCCCGTAGTTGATCATGAGCCTCCTCAACTGGTCCCTCGCCCCCATGAAGTCGCCTGAGAGAGCTATCCTTATCATCTCCCTCACCTCCTTCGGATGTGCTAGGCCCACAGCCTTGTAGACGTTTGATACGTTTACCTCCCCTAGAGCGGCGGCTGTCTGGAGCACGTTTATCGCCTTCCTCATGTCTCCCTCGCTTATCTCGTAGATCGCTTCGAGGGCGTCGGTCTCGCACTTCACCCCCTCCTGCTTACATATCCATGAGAGCCTCGAGATCACGTCCTCCTTCTTGAGAGGGGTGAACCTGAAGACAGCGCACCTGGACTGAATCGGCTCGATTATCTTGCTCGGGTAGTTCGCTATGAGTATGAACCTCGTGACCGCCACGTACATCTCCATGAGCCTCCTTAGGGCCTGCTGGGCATCGGAGGTCATGTTGTCCGCCTCGTCGAGGAGCACTATCTTGAACGGTATGTTCGCTGGAAGCCTACTCCTAGCGAACTCCTTCACCTTCGACCTGATGACGTCGATACCTCTCTCATCGCTCGCATTGAGCTCCAGCATGTACATTCTGTAGTCCTCGCCGAACATGTCGTGGGCTAGGGCGTGGGCCGCGGTTGTTTTGCCGGTGCCCGGCGGGCCGGCGAAGAGGAGGTGCGGCATGTTCTTCTCCTTAACGAACCGCTTTAGTCTGACCACTATCTCCTCCTGGTTAACAATCTCGTCGAGGGACCTCGGCCTGTACTTCTCTGCCCAGAGGAGCTCCGCTAAGACCTTTCGAGAAGACCTCGCTGACACGTTCCCAGACCCTAAAATATTGTGGGGACGAGCGTATAAACTGAGGTCGGGAGAAACGTATAAGCCCTAGAGCGAGCCCTTATGGGTAGTTGATGTGCCGAGGGCATACGTCATACACGTCTGCGGTGAGGAGGTGCTTGTGAGGGAGTTCGCCGACGGGAAGATGGTTAAGGAGGAGGCGGCGAGGGGCAAGAGGTTTAGTGGAGGGCGGGCCGAGACCGTGGCGGTCGTCCCAGGCAGGGACTGCGTGATGATAGTGATTGAGGGGGTCGAGGGTAGCTACAGGCTCGAGGGCGGTGGGTGATGGCGGTCAAGGCGTACGACGAGAAGTCGGTCAGCAGGAGTGGGCTCCACAAAAGGCGCCGACTCTACCTCGTCATGACCCCGGCTTGCGAGCGCCTCGAGCCCAAGGTGGCGTCTAAGGAGAGGCTGAGGCCCCTCTACGCCAGAGGGTACTCCGCCGCTGAGTACGTGAAGGTGCCCGAGGACTCCTACCTGGTTCAGGTTGACCTGACCATGAACCCAAGGGGTAGGGTGAGAGGGGTCGTCACGATCCTCGACCACAGGGGTGAGAAGGTCTGCGAGGCCCTCTACAGGAAGCTGAAGGTGTGGATAAGGTACTGCAGCCCCGAGGCCGAGAAGGTGCTTGTGTGCGCTCTCCACGCACTCAACATGCCGGTGAAGAAGTATGGCGGGCCAGGGCATAAAGGACCGCATGGCTGAGGCCCTCAGGTACTACGGGTTTTTCATCTTCCGGGTCACCGACCTGAGGGAGGTATCGGCTGTGTTGGCCAAGCTGAGGAGCCGGCAGCTCATGCGCGTTAGGAAACTCGACAGGGAGGGCCTCCTCCGCATCCTCGAGCCCGATCCGGGCGCGTACGTGCAGAAGTGTGTTGAGAGGTGTAGGAAGGGGGCAGTGCTGGACACGATGTGCCTCGCGGACTGTAAGGATAGGGAGAGGAGGGGAATAATAAAGGCTGTGCTCGAGGAGATGGGGTATGAGGCCTAGGTTCAGGTACAAGCAGGTCATCGTTGTGAGGACCGACATAAAGATGAGCAAGGGCAAGTTAGCCGTTCAGGTCGCTCACGCGGCTGTATCAGCCCTCATGGAGGCTATGAAGTCGTCCATGGAGTGGGTCAACGCATGGCTCGCCGAGGGCCAGAAGAAGGTCGTGCTCAAGGGTGGTGGTGAGGGAGACCTAGTGAAGATCTATGAGGAGGCGCTCAGGCTGGGTCTGCCAGCCGCCATCATAAG
>JALSOP010000079.1 GCA_026986435.1 Desulfurococcales archaeon
CCTGAGAAGCCCCCACCAGCCATGAGGAACCCGATCATCGCCGCCACTGTTGCTGACCAGTGCCTCTCGAGTGAGAACGGGTTCTTGCTGGTGAAGGCGCTGGCGGCGAGTATGGCGGCGATCATCGAAGGGAAGAGTATTAGGAGCGAGGCGAACCATGCCTGAGTGTTCGTGAACGGGGGGCAGAAGCAGGAGCACCCTATGGAGAATGGGATGATGGCGCCTATGGTGTCTAATGCGTAGAAGATCGCTCCTATGCCCCCAATGATCGCTGCCCTCTCAAACCATCTAGTGCTTGCTATATCGGGGAGCAATTACCTCGAACTCCGCATAGTAATTCGCTAACAGGTTTTTAAGAAAGACCCACTCGCCGGACCATAGAGCGTGGAGTCCGCGTCAAGGAGGGTAACCATCATTAGGGCAGCTCCGCCTAAATCATGAGGGTATGGAGAGTTGGTGCTCCCCGATGTGGGCGATGATTGGGCCGAAGTCATTAGGGAGGCCCTGGAGAGGTTGTCGGGCCTGCCGAGGCACGAAGACGGAGTACTCGGCTCAATGACCACGTCCCCGGAGCCTGTCACTGCTTCGCTCTTTCAGAGGTTTATGTTCGTTAACGCTAATGATCCCTGGCTCTTCCCTGCGGTCAGCGAGCTCGAGAAGGAGGCAGTGGCGATGCTTGGGGAGGTGCTCGGGTGCCAAGGATGCTCCGGCATGATAACGAGCGGGGGCACGGAGGCGAACATCGCTGCCCTCTACCTGGCGAGGGAGGCCGGCTACGACAGGGTATACGCGACTGCAGCAGCGCATGACTCCATACGGAAGGCTGCGAGGCTCCTTAGAATGGAGTACGTTGAGGTGCCGATGGAGGACTTCAAGATGGATCCGGAGGCACTGGAGAAGGTCATGAGTGAGCGCGGTGAGGGGGTCGTGGTGGCGACTGTAGGTACTACTGGAGTGGGCACAGTCGACCCCGTTGAGGCCATTACCGAGGTTGCCGCCGAGAACGGTTCGGTCATCCACGTCGACGCCGCGTACGGAGGCTTCATATACCCGCCGCTCCACGGATGGTCGGGCCTAGGCTTCGGGAACGACGCTGTCGTTTCGGCGACGATCGACCCACACAAGTTCGGCGCTCCCATACCGGCGGGAGGGCTCGTCGTTAAGTCGCGTGAGTGGCTCTCCCCGCTCGTCTTCGAGGCCAGGTACATGCCGTCGGGTAAGCAGCTCGGGCTACTCGGGACCAGGCCCGGGGCATCGGTTGTGGCCACATGGGCCCTCCTCAAGGCCCTCGGCAGGAAAGGGATCGTTGAGAGGGCCGCGAGGCTAATGGGCATGGCTAGGTGGGTCTACGGGAGGCTCGTAGCTGCCGGTGTCCCCGTCGCGGCGGAGCCAGAGGTGCCGATAGTCTGTGTAAAGACGAGGAGGGAGGGCGTGCTCATAGATGCCTTGAGGGGGATGGGCCTCTACCTATACAGATGCGGTGTAGTCAAAGGTGTTAGGGCCGTGATGATGCCCCACGTCACCTACACCCACCTGACGAGGCTGGTGAACGCCTTAACCGCCTTCCTCTCCCCCTAGCCCGAGCCTTCTCATGAGGGCCTCATCGCTCACGACCCTCGAGAGCTTCCTCTCATGGTACCTCAGGGCCCTCGCCACGGGCCTGGGGTACTTCTCGAGCGCCTCACCACACACGTAGCGCTTAGGGGCTAGCCTGGCAGAGCACCACCTAATGAAGTCATCCCAGCCTTCGCCGCCTCCCTCAGCCAGCCACGCCGCGTACTCGTGGAGAGTCGGCCTTAGGGTCCTACCCCTCAGTGCTAGCCATGTGAGGCAGCAGTCTCTACCGTCCGACCTTGGCATGACCCATTCTTTGCAGGGGCTGTAGGGCCTCCCGAACGCCCTCGCCACTGCCTCGAGCCTCTCGTGCATGCGCCTCCTCCACTCGAGGGTAGGGTGGAGGAGCCTCCCCTCGCCTGATACGTCGTAGGGCACCAGCTCGCTCGGGGGCTCCTCACCGATCACCCTATACACCCTCTCCCACCCCTCCCTAGTCTCCCGCAGGGACTCACCTATGACGCCCTCAGCCCCCGCGCTCATGGCGTCGGCGGCAACGGCGACGTGCTCGTCCTCGAGCCCGGGCATGAGGGGCTGAACCCTGGCAACGACCGGTACCCCGTGCTGTCTCAGTACCTCAATGACCTCGAGCCTCGTCGTGGTCGAGGGTGCCCCGGGCTCGAGGGCCTTGGCGGTCTCGTCGACGAATGCCGCGCTGACCTGGACGAGTATGAGGCCCTCCTCGGCCAGCTTCGAGGCAATCCCGAGCCAGGGCTCCTCAGCTATGAGGGCTGTCTTCGTGTTAATGACTATGGGTACTCCGTACCTTAGAGCGGCCCTCATAACCCTGAGGGTTAGGCGGTGCCTCGCCTCCGCTGGCTGCAGAGGATCAGTTAGGGTGCTCACCCTGAAGAACGGCCTTGGCCCCGAAACCTTGCTCAGCCTGTGAGCGAGTGCCTCGAACGCCCTCACGTGTTCTGGTTGAGGACCTGCTGAGTGACCCCAGTACCACCTCGCGTAGCAGTACATGCAACCTACAGGGCACCTGCTATACGGCTCGACCTTGAGGACCGAGTAGCAGAGTGCACTCACGTAGTTACTCGGCTTTATAGCGAACCAGGCCCAGTCCATCACTTGACCCTCTCGAGTAATGCGTAGAAGAAACCTATCGTCCCGTGTCTGTGCGGCCAGGCCCTCATCGTGCCTGTGAGTATGGGCGAGGGGTCATAAGGGCCCTCGATAGGGATAAGGCGGAAGCTCTTGTTCTTCTTGAGGAACCTCGAAACAACCTCCTCGTCCTCCTCCGGTAGGAGGGAGCACGTGGTGTAGAGTATCCTCCCACCAGGCTTAACGAGCTTCGACGCCGCCACCAAGAGCTCGTACTGGAGCTGGGCGAGCTTTGGCACTTCAGCCTCGTACATTCTCCACCTGAGGTCCGGGTTCTTCGGGAGCGTGCCGTCCGAAGTGCATGGCGGGTCGACGAGCACCTTATCAGCTACTTCTTTCCCAAGCTTCCTCGGCGCTGTCCTGCCGTCCGCTCTATGTATTCTTACTATCCTCACCCCCGTCCGGCGGAGGAGTTCCCTCATCCTCCTTATCCTCGCCTCATCGATGTCGAAGGCGTGGATCATGCCCTCGTTCCTCATTAGCTCCCCCATGTGCTCCGTCTTACCCCCAGGCGCGGCACAGAGGTCGACCACGAACTCACCTGGCCTCGGGTCAAGGATTATTGAGGCAAGAGCCGCTGACTCCTCCTGAATCACTATCTTCCCCTCACGGAATATCCTCGAGCGGTCGAAGTTGTATGGGCCCTCAAACCTTATCACAGTCGGGACCACATCAGAGACGACTGGCTCCTTCCCCTCACGCCTGAGGGCCTCGAGAACCTCCTCGACACTGGCCTTCAAGGTGTTTACTCTCACACTTATGAGGGGCTTCCTCCTCAGGGCCTTGAATAGCTCCTCCGCCTCCTCCCTGAGTATCTCCCTCATCCTCCTCACATACCATGCAGGGAGGAGGTAGCGGTACTCGAACTCCTCGTCTTCGGTGGCGGGGACGTACTCCATCCCCTTAAGCTCGTCCCAGGCGTCGAAGAACCACATTCCAATGAATGGATGCGACCTCTTCGAGAGCCAGGAACTTGTCCTCCTCCTCGCCTCTACCTCCGGCACCACCCTAACCCTGTCTTTAGCAAGCGCCAGCACGTGAGTAGCGACCCTCAGGGCCGCCCTTAGCCTGGCATCGAGGAGGTAGGGGCTCCTCACGCCGGTCAGCCTCTGGATCAGCCTGTCGAGTATGCCGAGCCTCAGCATTATGTCATAGAATACGGCGGTGAGGGGAGGGTCGTCCCTCGTCCCGAGTATGCCGTACTTCCGGAACACGTCCCTCTTAGCCTGCTGCACCGGCTTAACAGCCTCAGACCTCAGCACCGCCTCAACGAGGGCGGCGAACTCCCTCCACCCCATAACGTAGGGCTCTTTCCTCCTCGCCATCGCCCGCACCTGGGTTCGCTAACTCTTAACACCTAAAATCTGTGGAGGCCACCACGCTTAAGGGGACCCCACGCAATAATGTTGGGGGTGTCCCAGATAGCCTTAACGAGGGGATGGCCTTCATCAGCGCCTGAAGAGGTCGCCAGGCTAGCCTCCATGATAAGCTTAGGGGAGGGCAGCACCCCGGTCATCGAAGCGCCGAGGCTGGCGAGGAGGGTCGGTGTTGCTAGGGTGCTGATGAAGCTGGAGAACAGGAACCCGAGCGGAACATTCATTGATAGGGGCACAGTCTACGCTGTTGCTGCGGCTAAGGCAGCCGGCTGCGGCTGGGTCACGGCAGCTGCTGGAGGCGACGCTGCGGTGTCGATAGCTGCCTACTGTGCTAGGGCGGGGCTCGGCCTCACGATCTACGTGCCGAAGTGGGCTAACGTGACAAGCATTGCTCAGGCGAGGCTAATGGGTGCTAGGGTCATCTACACGCAGTCATGGGAGGAGGCGGTTAGGAAGGTATTGGGCTCGGTCTGCGGCCTAGTGCCTAGCACCGGCTACTTCCTTCTCGGGTATGCTGGCATAGCTGAGGAGATAGCTCCTGTCGTTAAGGAGGTTGACCACATAGTCATGCCGACGTCGAACGGAGGCCTCGCTACCGCAATCTATGAGGGCCTGAGGCGTGTGGGCTCCGAAATTCCCGCCATACACGTTGTGCAGGACTCGAGGTGCCCCGTAATAGCTTCAGAGGTCCTCGGCTACCCGGTTAGGGAGTCGGGTGATGAGGGGGAGACTGGCGTGTGCTACCCGGTAATGGGTAGGGCTGCTGTGGAGGCGGTGAGGGGTAGCGGGGGCTCGGCGGCGATCGTTGATGATGAGGCCATAAACGATGCCGCCTCGATCCTCGCTTCCTCGGAGGGCGTCGTCGCTGGGAGGGCGTCGGCTGTTGCTGTGGCTGGTCTTTCGGCCCTCGTCTCTAGGGGGGTGATCGGTGAGGGTGAGACCGTGCTCCTCATAGTGACGGGGTCGGCGCCGACTTACTTGGAGACGATCCCGATAGTTGTGAGGGCCACCATGAGCAGGCGCTCTATCTGTGACGAGGTGTACGCTGTTCTGCGCAATGGCCCGAACCATGTGAGGGGTGTGTGGAATGTCCTAAGGCAGGTTGGGAGGAGGTGCTCGATAAGCTCGGTATCGGAGTGCGTTAAGAGGCTCGAGGCCGAGGGTAGGGTTAGGTGTTTTAAGGAAGGAAAGAAGAAGGTGTGCGTAGCCAGCGAGGGGTAATGGCTCGGGGATGCCCACCTTATTACGGGTGCCCTTATTGAGGTAGAGAAGAGGTTGTGCTGAGGCCCGACGGGGTTTGATTAGGAAAAAGTTTGTGATTCTTTTATTGGAAGGTGACTTTCCTGTTCTTTAGGCTGCGGTTGAGGAGGTCTGCGTGTTCGAGGGTTACGTGGTACTCAGTAACTTTCTCCAGCTTGATCTCGCCGCCCTCAAGCACTACCTTATTCACATATACTTTACCCTCATCGAAGCCGACTGTGTACACGTACAGGTCCTTACTGCTTAAGTACTCCCTTACCTCCCCATCCTTTATCGCCTCGGCCACGCCGCCAGCGGCGAATATCCTTACGTGGAATATGAAGGCCCCCGGTACGCCGGCCTTGGCTGCCTCCTTCAGGAACTTAACAAAGCTCTTCTTTACCTCCTCAATAGGTGACTCACCGCCGAACTGTAGGAGAACTGCCTGGGCTCCGAACTCCTTCACCCTTCTCGCCACTTCCTCCTCGTTCTTGCCGAGTTCGACCATGAAGTGGTACGTGACGCCGCCGCTCAGGTCTAGGAACGTGGCCTCGGTGGCGGCTGCTATGCTACTGCATATAATGTTCTTAGGTGCTACCACAGCTAACTTATTTATGCCCAGATCAGCTATGGCCTTTCCGACTAACCTCCCCGTCAGAACCCTAAGATATATTTCCTCCTCGAACGTTGTGAGTGCCATGATTTTTCGCCCGATCTAAAAATCCATGGGTTAACATATTAAACTTTTCCCCCACATAAATTAAGTAAAACAGTCAAGCAGATATGAAAGAAGATAATAAACTTAATAGAAAAAATGAGATACGGGCACCCACCTTACTTAAATTACCAGACGGGATGAAAGCCACTTAGATAACACGTTCATCTTAAACTCTTTGCACACTCGCAGGGGCGATGGTCAGTCAGGCAGTATTCTTTTTAACTCATTCACTATCTCCTTGACCACAGCGTCCAAGAACTCCCTACCCCTCTCAGCATCTGCTCTCCTCGGGTCCCCTGTCACACCCTTAGCGAAGAGCTCCCTCGTCGCCTCCCTGTCGTAGAACCTCACCCCCACCTTGGTATAGGATGGGCCTTCCTCGGCCGACCCCATATCGACTAGGTCGGGCCTTATGGCTAGCACCGCCGCCGTCTCGTCCTCGCCAGCGTGGCCGGGTGCGGTGAAGAGCCTCTCCCTAACCTCCTGTGCGACGTCGCTCCACCAATCGACGACCCCTACCTTCATGCCGGTCTCGAACGCCACCTTCTTTGCCACTATGTGGAGGGCTCTTGTGTTGCCTCCGTGCCCGTTGATGACGAGCGCCGCCCGGAAACCGTTCCTCGCGGCCTCCCTCAGCACGGCCTCAACGTAGGCGATGAACGCGTCGTATCCCACATCAATCGTGCCGGGTAGGTGCGCCAGGGACATGCTGACACCGTAGGGTATGGTTGGCATGACCACCGCTCCCTCACCGAGGGCCTCAGCCACCCTAGCTGCTAGGTACTCGGGTATGATGTAGTCAGTGCCTAAGGGGAGGTGGTTCCCGTGCCTCTCGACGGTGCCGACAGGGAGTATGGCTATTTCCTTCTTAATCACCTCGAACGCCTTACCCGTTAACTCTCCCCAGTGAGCGACCATCTTAGCCACCGATCGATCAGCGGCGCAACAGTTTTACATTATCATCTGTGAGTAGGTCACCGCTGTCGGGGCTAGGGGTCGGCGATAGGGTCACCCCCTATTACGTTGGGGGTGTTCATGAATAACTCCATTTTTAAATTCATGAAAAGGGTATCCGATTACTCACTCCCTCGTGTACGGCACGCCGATGTACTTCGGCGGCCTGGCCCCTCTCGACATTATGACGAGCGCAACTATGATCACTATGTACGGCAGCATCAGCATGAAGTACACCATTTCAGGGTGCCCCATCTTCTGCAACGGGTCCTGGAGGGTGATCGATATTGACCAGGTCATGCCGGCCTCACAGTAGGTGAGCTCCGCAACAGCCATACCGCCTACGAACACCACGTTCTTGGTCCGCGACAGCTTAATCGCTAAGTAGCCGGCAACGAAGCAGGACTGGTCGGTCCTAACAGCGGCAACCGATACCTGAGGGCCTATGTAGTCCGGGGACCCGGCCACGGCGAGGAAGTAGACGTCCTTATATTCCTTAGCAAGCTTCGCCATGGGCTCGCCGAACTGGAACCCGAGGCCCACGATGAGCTTGTAGCCCTGCTGAATGTGAGACCTTATCTGGGACTCGATCTGGGCCGGGTCATAAACGCCCTGCACCCAGGCTATCTCGACCTCCGGGTGCTTGCCCTGGAAAGCCTCCATACCCCTGTACCCGGCCTCGTTCCACGCTGTGTCGGTGATACTGCCCGGGAATATGAAAGCCATCTTCACCTTCTCGGGTGCCTGAGTGGTGGTTGTCCTGGTCGGGGCCACCCCGCCCGGTCACTGCGTGGTGTAGTACGCCAGCTCTCCAACGATAATGATGATAATTATCGCTGTAATGGTAATCTTTGCAGAGGATGACATAGCCATGAACACACCACGTGTTATGAATCAGAAAATGCATAAGTAATCAAATCCTAACTGAAATACGTTATATATTTTTCTACTTAATTGCATAATATACTATAAAAAACAAGCATGTATTAATTAACTGTATGATCGTCTGTGATTGTGAAGGATCTTGTCGTGAAAATCTTCATAATTATGCTAATGTGTAATCCGTAACCTTTTACTGTACTAGGTTAACGTGGCTGTAATTTCCTCTCATTTATTAGTGCGGTTGCCCTGGTTGTATGGGTGTTTGACACGTGTCAAATATTGGTCTGGCGGAGAAGATCCGTGTATTCAAGGAGTTACTGAAGAAGATCCACGCTGGCGAGGACGTGGGAAAGCTTAAGCAGGAGTTCGCCGACGTGCTCAGGCAGGTCAATCCTGTGGAGATACCGATCATCGAGCAGGAGCTGATTAAGGAGGGGTTCAGGGTTGATGACGTCATAGCCCTGTGCGACCTCCACCTCGAACTCTTCCGTGACTTCCTAGTCGGGAAGGAGCTTAGGGACGTGCCGAGGGGTCACCCACTCGGCATAATGATCCGGGAGAACGACCTCATTATGAAGCTCTCAGAGGTTCTCGCACTCCATGCAGGTGCCCTGAGGAACGCTGACACCCCTGAGAAGGTGGGCGAGGCCCTTGAGGGACTGAGGAAGACCCTCCTCGACGTTAAGGGGACTAGGGTCCACTACAGGAAGCTCCAGATGACTATCTTCCCATACCTCGAGAGGAGGGGCATATACGCCGTTCCCAGAGTGCTTTGGGGAAAGGAGGACGAGATAATCCAGGCTACCAGGAAACTCCTAAAGAAGGTTGAGGAGGCCTCGGCTGAGTCCCTAACACCGGAGGCGAGGGAGGAGATAGCTAAGGCCGCTGAGGACCTCTCGAGGAAGCTCGCTGACCAGGTGTTCAGGGAGAACAAGATACTCTACCCGAGCCTGTGGGCTATGCTCACCGAGGGCGAGTGGGCGGCGATCAAGGAGATAGGGGACGACATAGGGCACCTCGTAGACCCCGGTGAGGAGTGGGTGCCTGAGGCCGAGCCAGTCATGCCCTACGAAATAACCCCGGAGGTGACCCCGGAGCTCATGAAGAAGCTCCCGCCCGAACTGAGGATGATGGTCGGGGGCGAGATAGAGCCCGACAGGTACGAGATAAGGGGCGAAGAAGACATAGAGCTACCGACGGGGTTCCTAACGCCAGAGGAGGTCGACGCAGTCTTTAGGGCCCTCCCCCTAGAGATCACTTACGCGAACATGGACGACAGGATAAGGTACTTCAGCCAGTCATTCCTCCACAAAGGATTCGTCAGGACGAAAACAATCGTTGGGAGGAAGCTGGAGTACTGCCACCCACCCAGGCTCGAGTACTACGTGAAACACGTCGTGAAGCAGCTCAAGGAAGGGAGGCACCCGTACAGGGAGTTCTGGACAAGAATGGGCGGCAGGATCATAAGAGTCCTCATAGTGCCGGTGAAGAACAGGAAAGGCGAGCAGATAGGGACAGTGGAGATAGTCGAGGACCTGACAGAGGTAGTGAACAACCCGGAAGCAATAAAGAAGAAGATCTTGGTGCTCTAAGATGAAGACACCGTACGAGCTAGCCTACAGGTACGTCATACCGTACATACAGAGGAAGCTAGTCCTATCACTGAGGGGGAGGGGCCTCAGCAACACAGAGATAGCGAGGAGGCTCGGCATAACACCCTCGGCTGTCACCAGGTACCTGAAGGGCGAGAGAGGGGCGGCGATAGACCTCAGCAATTTCGGGGACATTAAGGAAATGATCGAGGCGCTGGCTGAGAAGATCACTAAAGGCACGGCCAGCACCTACGAAGTCCTCGCGGCCACAACGGCGATAACGGCTTACGCACTCTCCAGAAAATACCTCTGCAACTACCACGCTCTAATAGATGAGGAGGTAGACCCCCATAAATGCGGGGTCTGCCCCCAAGTGCTAGCCCCCGCAGCCTCCCTCGCTCACGAACTACTAAATAAACCATAGGGGTCAGGCAGCCACCGCCCAATCACCGGTCATCAGTGGTCGGAAAAGCACATCATCCCAACCAAACTACTAAAGGAACGTAATTAAATGAGGGGCCGCTGAGACAGCCCCAGCAACCACTACCTGCCGCTCTGCCCGCGTCAGGTCCTCGACTATTCTTAAGACGCTCCCTTATCTTGATGAGCCGTCTCTTCGCCTGCTTAAGATTATGACCTCCCTAGCGAGGCCCTCGACCACGGCCCAGTCGCCGAGTAACGCTGTGGCTAGCGAAAAATAGTTCATCCTAAGCGGGGTGATGCTACCTCAGCCGCCGATCCCCACTGCACGGATCGCCCTCCTTAAATTCCCTATGAATACCGCGGCCCACAGGCCCAAGAGAAGCGCTGTCTCTGCGTGGTGTATGTAGGCTATGGTGTGGAGGGCGATGACCTTCGCTATCAGGGCTGTCGCCGCTGTGTAAGCCCCCAGCGGGAAGACGAAGGCCCACCAAGAGGGCGTGTACGGCAGGCCCTTTCTGGCTGCGTAGTGGGCTGTCATGATTATCGCTAGGGCATCGTATACCGGGCCCTGAGCCGAGGCCATGAAGTGCCCGCCCATGATAGGGATCACTATGAGGCCGACAGGGGGGATGAATACTGATGGGTTAATGTGCTCCATCTTAACGCCCTCACCCTTGAACAGGTTGAAGGGCACCACAACACCAAGGGCGAAGGTAAGGACCGCCCCCACAACTCACAGAGGGAGAGCCACCTAATCAAGCCCCAGGACAACCGAGTAGTCGGAGACAAGAACCATTAATCCAATAGGGGCTGTAGGGTAGAAGTTAGCCAGCACAGGGTCCTCCAACTCCGCCCGAACAGCGCCGGGGAACAGGGCAACCTTACAGCGAGCAGGGAAATGATTAGGGTAGCTAGGGCGGTGTTAAGGTAGGTGAAGACCACAGCGACCCGGTGCCAGAAAATTATTCACTACAACAGCAACGACGCCAGTACCCATGACGCACGCACCATAACTGGGGAGAAAATAGATCAGGGCTCCTCAAAAGTACCCGCCCACAGAAATTAAAGCGCGTAAATAGGGGAACGTTTACATATGTGCGATAAATAATGAGCAATAGCAAGAAATTCTCGCCCAGAACCCAGCCAATAAGGTGCGTAGGTAGGTAATTAGTGGTGGTTGAGCTGATGGTCATCAACGACTACCTAAAGAAAACCCTAGCTAGGCTAGAGGAAGCATCACGCGAGGAAGGCGTTCCATCCATCGACGAAGAAGACGGCAAGGTGCTGATGGCCCTCGCCTACTCCTCCCACGCCGACAAGATCGCTGACCTAGGAGCGGGCGTGGGCTACTCAACAGCATGGCTTGCCGCCGGCGCCGGGGCCAGGGGCGAGGCGGTAGTCTACGCCGTCGAGGCATCGGCCAAGAGGTTCGAGAAGCTACTGAAGCTGCTCGGCGGTGTTAGGCTCGGGAGAGCTGTAGTCGAGCCTGTGAGGGCGGAGGCGATTGAGTGGCTTAGGGGCCTCCCCGACGCATACCTCGGGATGGCCTTCCTCGACATAGAGAAGGTGTACTACCCAGCCGCCGTTAAGGAGCTTGAGAGAGTGCTTAAACCGGGAGGGATCCTGGCGGCCCACAACGCCCTATTCCCCACACTCCCAGACGAATTCTTCCAAGCAATTAAGGAGGGGCCGTGGGAGAAACCGATAATAGTCCCGACCTGGGCAGGCATCCTAGTCACCGCAAGGAAGGGTTAAGGATAAGATCACAGCAGGAGACGGGC
>JALSOP010000080.1 GCA_026986435.1 Desulfurococcales archaeon
GCGCCAGCTATCACGACATCGTATCTCTCGGGCAAGGCGCTAACCCTGGTGATGTTCTCCTGGACAGGTTATTATGTAGTTACCCGCTACCATGGGTGGTGGTAGGGATGAGTGTGTTCAGGGAGGGATTCGATGGTGAGCTAGTGATTATCCCTACTGGAGATCCGGATAAGGTCTGCAGCGACGCTCTCCAGAGGTTTCTTGAGATGGCTGCTAAGGGAGCGAAGAGGGTGAGGATAATTGTTAAGACGAACAAGGGGCCCGAGGTCTGGGTTCCGTATGTCAAGTGTATAATGGAACAGAACCTTAGGGTCTCGATCGAGGTAGTAACTGAAGGTGACGTAAGGGGTTGAGCAGTCCCCCCTCCACGACATTGTGCGAGGTATGCGAGGCCAGGCCCGCTGTCGCTAGGTGCAGAATCTGCGGTAGGTGGGTCTGCAGCGAGCACATAGGTGTGGACGGCGTCTGTGCGGTGTGCCATGACCTGATGTGCCAGGTGTGTGGGAGGAGGCTCGCGGTTGACGCATGCGTTGTTTGCGGAAGGCTAGTATGCAGGACTGACTCAGTCGAGCTCCAGCCCGGGATAAGAGTGTGTAAGCTGTGCTGGCCCCGCCTTGACTCAATAATTGAGAAGAACCCTGAGTTCTCGTATCTTAGGAGGTACCTTCGTGGGCGTCGGGCTGGTCTAGGCACATCACTGGGTCAGCGCCGGTAAATCCTCCTCATCCGCCGAGGATTAATTCCTCTAAACGGTTTAAGGGTTGGTTGATGAGGAAGAGCCGAGCTGAGCAGTGATGAGGTCTATCCTCGGCTGACGTACTGTTTAATAGGGTTTATCACCTCACTAGCCCCTAGCCTCACAGGCCTCCAAGCAACACCTAAGACATACGCGAGGCCAGCGGCAAAGAGCCCCGCCCACGCTGCTGTGAATATGTTACCCATGAGAAGGTTCGCTATCACCAGCACGATCATAGAAGCAGCATAAAGTGCCTCAACCCACATTCTAGTCAAGACGTTAATACCTCCCTCCGGCTTCTCAGCAACACCCTTAGGAGTAATCTTGTACTTGGCCGACTGCTTTAGGGCGGCGAGAAGGGTGTTCGCCGTTACCACCGGCGAGAGAGCCACGGTTATGGCTGATGTGGTCCCCAGTATCTTCACGGCCCTCACCCTACTTATGCCGGCCTCAGTTAGTGAGTCATAGATACACCACCCATAGAGCATCATTCCGGCGAGGAGGAAGGCGGCATACGCCGGGTGAAGAAGCATAAGATCAACCCTCTCCCACACCGCCATGAGCGGTATGAGGAGGGAGGCGAAGAACGCTATTGCTTGGGGCACGTACTGAGATAGGAATGTGAGGGCCTCGATCTTCTTCATGAGGGAATAGGGAGCTCTCCAGAGCTGCCTCAGCGACTTCACCATCACTTCTATTGCCCCGTATGCCCACCTCGCTTGTTGTGTTCTCAGCGCTGAATACGTGGACGGAACAAGAACTAGTACCCTCCTATCGTCAAAGTACTCTATCCTTTTTCCGGCGCCGAGCAGCTTAGCGCCTATGTGCATGTCGTCCTGTATAATGCCGCTATCCCATCCACCCACCTCCAGGAGTGCCTCACGCCTAAAAGCTGTCCCGGAGCCTAGAGGAAACACTAGGTAGTTGAGAACCCTCCTTCCCTTATAAATAGAATCAACCACGAACTTCATGACCTTCCCTGTCGACACCGCTATTCTAGTCCTCTTCTTCTCTTCCCAGTAACCCTCCCACCTACCGACACATGCATCAGCACCCGACGCAATACATTGAAGAAGACCGCTTATGTAGCCGGGCTCAGGCCTTGAATCAACGTCAAGAACAAGCATAACGTCATAATCCCTGGTAAGGTCAAAGAGGGCATAATTGAGAGCGCCAACACGTCCACTCCTCCTTCTCACCTCCTCCTTGTCCCTGACCACAAAGTGTGTCTCGAGCCCGAGCCTAGAGCCCAGCTTCTCCGCACGTCTCTTAAGCATCATAATGCTTTCTTTCTCTGGGTCGTCATCGCTCACTATGAACAGAGCCGAGCCCCTAACCTCATCGGCTACGACGCTAGCCAGCCACTCAACCATTCCGAGAACTATGTCCTCGGGCTCACCCTTGACTGGCACAACGATAGCCGTCCTGAGCCCGTCAGCGGGGGCCTTTGGCGGGTCAAGCTTCTTCCCGCGTCCTTTAAGGTAGTACAGGCTGTGCTGTATCATGAGGAGCGTCATGGGGAGAAGTAATACGTACGTAAGCACCTGCGCTACGAATGTGTCCAAATTCAATAGATCACCCCACTAGGAGGACTACGAGATCATTGACGTTAGTTCCGGTATATCCCGTTATTATCGCTCTGCCGAGTTTCCTTAGGGCCGTGTATGAGTCATTCCTCTTCAAGGCATCAACGAGGTCAACATGTGATTCGGCAGCCTCACGCTTAGTTGAGCACGACACAATCCCCCCGGCAGCCTCACTAACACCGTCTATGCCATCAGAACCCACACTGGCTAAGACAGCAGTTACGTCCTCACTACAGTGTATGGCGAACGAAAGCGCCAGCTCCTGATTCCTCCCTCCAACTCCGTCACCTCTCACCGTGACTGTGGTCTCTCCACCGAGGATTATGGCTAGGGGCGGCTGAGCAGGTAAACTAAATCCTGTGGAGGAGGACGCGAGGCCTGCCAGGAACCTCCCGATTTCTCTAGCCTCACCTGTCATCATGTTCGTTAGCACCAGGGGCGTGTACCCTCTCTTACCGGCTTCTTCAGCCATTGCCTTAAGAGATTTGTAGTTGCTCGCAATAACGCGGTTCACTACGCTACCGAATACTATGGAGTTCGGCTTCGGTGTTTCAGGTATCTCACCCCTTAGGCCGGCCTCTATCACAGCCTTGACACCGTATGGTGCCTTACTCCATAGGCCCCTTCTCCTCAGCACCTCAACTGCGTCAGCGTAGGTTGTCGTGTCCGGTGCCGTGGGGCCCGAGGCTATGAACTCGATCGGGTCCCCGACTACGTCAGAAATGATGAGGGATACGACAGGTGAGGGGTGGAGTATCCGGGCGAGCCTGCCACCCTTCACCGCGCTTAGGTGCTTCCTCACAGTGTTTAGCTCGACTATGTCGGCTCCTGCTCTCATGAGTTCCTTCGTCGCCCACGCTATGTCGTCGAGGGTCGCTGGACTCATCGGTTTCTCGAAGAGGGCTGAGCCGCCGCCGGATATGAGCACTATCACGGGCGCAGCCCTCGCGCGGGCCTCCTCACAGATCTCGAGAAGGGCCTCAGTAGATCTTAGGGTGTCCTCGCCTGGTATGGGATGGTTACCTGGCAAAACAGTTATCTTGCCCACCTCCTTGATTTCGGCAGCCACCTCTTTGGGCGCTATTACAGCGCCCTTGACAATCACGTCCCCCAATACATCGACGACCCCTCTGGCCATCGGTACTGACGCCTTCCCGAATCCTATGACGTATACACCGCCGCTGGCCTGCACGCAGTGCTCCCCAGCACATATGTTCCCGGACTCGAGCCTGAGGTGCTCGAGAACCGACTTCCTTGGGTCAGCAGCCCGGATGCCTGCTAGGATTATGTTGAGGGCGTCCTCGTGCATTGGGTCTCTCGCTAGCTCCCCCCAATTCTTGATGATGTTCTCCTCCACTAGCTCGGCACCTAGGAATCATTATTGATGTGTTAGTAAAAAGGGGTGCTTACGCAGGGATGGAGGGTACTTCTTTTCTCTCTATTGTGAGCTCCCTGCCTTCGAAGTGCTCTAGGCTCGAGAGTACCTTCATAGCCTTTGATTCCACAAGGTTTACGAAGCGGGCTAGGAGGAACCTCGTTAGGGCGTGTTTCGGGCCCTTGAGGTAGAACTTAGCCATGATGTCCTTCGCCCAGTAGGCGCTGTGTCTTATGGCTACCCTGAAGGCCTCTAGGTGCTCCGGCGTTACCCTGACCCTAGCTATTATCCTCTTGTCGCCCTTCAGCGACCCCATCGGGACGAAGAACATCGGGACTATGAGGGATCTGTAGGGCCTCAACCTCTCCAATAGCTCCACGGTAGCCATTACGTCCTCCGGCCTCTCACCCGGAAGGTTCAGTATGAAGGTCGCTGCCGGGACTATCCTGTGCTCGTGCATAATGGCGAAAGCCTCCTCAACTATCTCTGGGTACTTCTCCGGCGGGTACGGCGCTGCCTTACCAGCCATGTAGAGCCTCACTAGCCTCACAGAGCCCGTCTCTATCCCGACCTCAACTCCGAGGTAGTCCTGCTTGTTCTCTGAGTAAACTATGTCGGTTATCTTAGTGATTATCTTCCCGTTCCTCTGCGCGGTCACTATGGCCGCTAGGGATGCATGCGCCCACGCAATCGACCTCGTGTACTTCGTGAATAGCTTGTGGAGCTTGATGAGCGGCTCCTCCTGCGGGATAACGCCCTTAGCCCTGTAGAGGAGGACGTCCTCGGAGTGAATTATGGCGTCTATTACCCCAGCGTCCCTGTTCACTCTGAGCTCGGCCTCGATCTTCTCGTACGGCATGAACCTCAAGGGCCTGAGGGTGACCGAGCAGAACTTGCAGCCCCTCGGGCAACCCCTCATAACCTCGACTAGGCCGTTGACTGAGGCGCCCTTTATCACCGGGATCTCATCCACTGACGGGACGTCGACAGCGCCCACATAGACGTACTTCGGGAGAGGCTCGCCGTTCAGTACCTTCTCAGCGAGCTTCTTGATGACTATCTCAGCCTCACCGTCGACGACCGTGTCCACCCCAACAGAGTGCCAGAACTCCGGCTCCCACAGCCACTGCCATGCCGCCGGCCCACCCACTATTATCTTGAAGCCGTACCTCCTCTTCCTCTCTCCCAGCCACCTCATGAGCCTCATTAAAGAGATCCTGTTGATTGGTTCTCTCCCCGTGATCAGCCACCACTCCGAGGACGGAGGGCCGTAGGCGAAGAAGTCATGATGACCCACTAAAACTGCCTTGGCGTGCCTAAGGTGCTTCTCGAGGTGGTCGGGGTCTATTATTGCTGCCCTGTAACCAGCATCTATGAGTGCTGCCTCAACCTTCCTCAGCCCGTATGGGGCCTCAATAGGTTTCCCTTCCTTGTCGACTTTTGGCTTCGGGCAGCAGAGCCTGAGCCACACCCTCTCCGGGAAGAAATAGGCAGGGCCGGTGGCGAGGAAGCCTATGAATTCCTTTCCATGGTGGTTGCTCATCATGGTTCTGTCCGTCGTTATTATGAAGTCATACCCCCCACTCACCACTCCCGACCACCTCCTTCTCTATAATCTAGATTAGTGACGTAGTATATACGGGTTTAGCTAAAGTGCAGGCGTCATCACAGCAACCAGTGGAAGGCTTCATGATAAAGTTGATAGACGGGAGTGTGTGGGCCGTCAAAGGATGTGTTCACCCGGTAGGTAGGGTTGTCGCTATCCCTAAGAGGGGTTGGTGGGGGAGGGCCAAAACCATGAGAAGGTCTCTGGGGATCGTTAGGCGATACTATCGCCACTACCTCACGAGACTAGTAACGGGGGATGAGGCTCCGGCCGTTCCCTACGATGACATAGATCAGGTTTTAGCGCCCTCCACAAAATGCCCGAGTGGACGGATCGGTAGCTCGTGCAGGGCGCTTCTCGGGGTTCTTTCCGAGTGCGGCATCTGCGGGGTAACGGGCTCAGTCCTCACCGGTGACTGGGGACCAGAGTCTGATGTAGACATAGTGTGCTACGGTATTAGTGACGCTGAAAAGTGTCTGGAGAGAGTAGTTGAGAGTAGGGGCTACCGGCCGTTTGAGGGCTTTGCCTCCGTGGAAGTTGCCTCAGTATATGAGGGTATCCCCCGAAGCGCGCACGAATCAATGATCCGTGAAAGGTTTCTCCAGGGTTTCTTCAGTAATGTTCCTTACACGCTTAAGTTCGTTAATTGCTCTATTGACCCGTTCGTAGGAGCTGGGGACGTGTATGCATATCGAGAGCCGAGGTTATTTTTCGAAGTCATCGATGATAGGAGGAGATTCCTTATCCCCGTCACCTATAGAGCCTGGACTGATAGGTTCGGCTTTGTTACGTTATATAGTCTACGTATCAGATGGTGCGAGATGAAGGCTGGGTTCGTTGGGGTCCTTCGGAATGCCGCTGTTTATAGGTTAGGGGGCGGTGGCGTGGTGGTTAATTTAGACAGATCCGTTGTTGAGTCGATTCTTTTCTGACGGCACCACTTTTATTGGTGTGGAGTAGGGCTTAGCTTAGGATGTGGAAGGTCATGATATTCCATAAAATCTTTCCCTCGCTACGCGGGGTGTGATGAGATGAATCCGAAAAGAAGGAGGGTCAAGGCATACGTTGATGCACTGGGTAGGCTAATACTTAGTGAGGCCCCCTCGAGGGAGGAGGCTATCGATCTGGTTAGGCAGGAGTTGGAGAGAGAGAAGGTCGAGCCATTCAGGGGGGCGTCAAAGCCGGAAGACATATACGAGAAGGAGCTCATCAGCCTTTACATCGTAGCCTCCAGAGGCCTCGGCATTGGCGAGGAGTACGGTGACACCATTAATAGGGTGTTTGAAAAAGAGGAGATGTATGATAAGGTTATAAAAGTGTTGCTCTCGGGCGTATCCACTGAGGAAGTTAGGGAAACGGTTAAGTCCCTCATACCTGAGCTGAGTGACTCAGAGGTTGCGAGAATACTGAGGTATGCGCTCACGCTCCATTACCTTAACTTCGAACCGTGGGAGAAAGTAGTAGCGGTGATCAAGAGATTCCTAGAAGCCTTCCCGGAGCACGAAGACACAGTAAGGAGGTTCAGCAAGTTCGTGATAGCGGTCGAGTTAGCTGAGGAGATAGCTAAGGGGAAGATAAGGAGTAAGGTCGATAAGGAGATAAGGAAGCAGGTACTCTCCCTCGAGGTAGGGGTACAGAAGTCCACGCCCTCTGATGAGTACATAGCGAAGATAGCTAGGGAGGTATTCGAGGTGCCTCAGAAGGTCCTCAACAAAATATTCAAGCAACAGAGAGGGAGGAAGAGACGAGCTTATAAGTCGAAAGAACCTAGCACAGAGGGTGAGTCCAGTGATAAGGGTTGAGAGGCAGGGCGTGTACAGGGTGAAGTCCGGGAAGGAGGAGTATCTTGTCGAGATAGTGGCTACGAGGGAGGGCAAGAGGTACGCAGTCATACACAAGACCCTCAAGGGCGCGTACCAGAAAGGCGACGAGATACACTCCTGGGAGCTCGAGGAACTCGACTGGGCCAAGGACGCCGAGGTAGTCGATTATGCTGAGTTGCCTAAGGACGTCAGGGCGGCGATCTCGGGAGCTTTCCCTGACTAAACCCAGGCTCGTTGTTCCCCACGAATTCATTCGAGAGATCTGCTCCCTATACAAGGAAACAGGTATTGAGCAGGCAGGCTTTCTCCTAGGAAGAGTAGAGAGTGGTGAGGCCCTCGCTGAGGCGATGCTCCTCGGCAGGAACATCGATAATTCCCCGACGTCGTTCACTATCGACCCCCAGGCCGTGATAGAGGCGGTCAGGCTAGAGGAGGAGGGGGTCGCCGAGGTAATAGCCCTAATACATGCGCATCCGTGCGGGCCTGAGCCGTCCCCCGCTGACCTCAGGGGCTGGGAGGCGTGGCCCATACCGTGGGTGATAGTCTCAGCTGTCGACTGCTCCGCTAGGGCATGGTGCGGTAGGGAGGAGTTAGTGCTCGAGGTACTTGGCACTTAGGCTTTATTCGGCGGTGAGTAAGGTAATAACGGCCCCGCCGTCTCACACCGCATGAGGACGCCTGAGGCGGATGAAGATGAGTGCGGGCGGTCCGGCGGGGGACAGGCGGTGTGAGGAGCTTTCGGTCGCACCTATCGGTGAGGAGTCTCTTCCTCCCACCGACCGCCGCCCATAGCTTAAAACTCGAAGAGATCTTCTTGATCGGCGATCTTATGTCGAACTTACTGGTTCGCGGGGGCAACGTGGTCACTCCGTGGGGTGTTATCGAGGGCGATGTCCTCATAGTCGAGGGAAGGATACGGGCTATTGGGAAAGGCCTCCCTGCAGAGGGTGCTAAGGTAATCGACGCTACCAATAAGCTAGTGCTCCCGGGCGCTGTTGACGAGCACGTCCACATGAGGGAGCCCGGTCTCCTGCACAAGGACGACTTCACCCACGGAACTATGGCGGCCGCGGCCGGAGGTGTTACCACTGTTGGGGAGATGCCTAACACACTACCCCCAGTAAAGAATAAGGAAATCCTGGAAGAGAAGGCGAGGCTCTTATCGAGCAAAGCATACGTGGACTTCGGGCTCTGGGGTGTTTTAACCAAAGGGAACGCCGCTGACGTAGAGGAGATGATCACGGCGGGTGCCGTAGGCGTTAAGGCGTTTCTGGGGCCGACGACAGGCAACATACCGCCGCCGAGCAATCAGGATATGCTCGCGGCGCTCGAGGTATCGGCTAGGCTCTGGTTCCCGATAGCGATCCATGGCGAAGATGCTGAGATAGTTGATTACTACATGAGGAAGATGAAGGCAGCAGGCAGGGATGACCCTGCCGTATGGCCGGAGGCAAGGCCTCCGGAGGCTGAGGAGGCGGCTGCGTGGCTCGCGTACTCCCTAGCTAAGGCGAGTGGGGGTTGGATACACATTGTCCACATAGGTGCGGCAGAGGTGCTTGACGCACTGGCTAAGGCAGCTGCTGAGGGCGTTAACTTAACTGGAGAGACGTGCCCGCACTACCTGATTCTCGATATTGAGGACTACAGCAGATACGGTAACGCTATGAAGGTGAACCCGCCTGTGAGGGGAGGGCGCCATAGGGAGGAGTTGATGGAGGCTGTTAAGTCGGGGCTTATAGAGGTCGTGGCCTCCGACCACGCCCCGCACGCTGCGGAGGAAAAGAACAGGCCTGTGTGGGAGGCTGCCTCTGGGTTCTCTGGCACCCAGACCCTGTACCCATCAATGATTGATCTAGCTCTTAGGGGTGAGCTTGGTATAGAGGACGTCGTCAGGCTAGTTGCCGAATCACCTGCGAAGGTCCTCGGCCTCTGGCCAATGAAGGGGGGCATCATGCCGGGCGCCGACGGCGACATTGCGATAGTTGACCCAAGAGGCGAGACTGTGGTCACAGAGGAATGGTTTAGAAGCAGATCCAAGATCACTCCGTTCATGGGCTGGAAATTTAGGGGCTCAATCGAGTACACAATACTACGGGGCATTGTGGTGTACGATAGAGGCGAGATAGTATCTGGCCCGGTAGGAAAGCATGTTAAACCGGTAAGAGAATGAGAAAAAATTATAAACGTTGTTTTTCTGTATCAATAGTATTAGATTAATATTATCGTGGCACCAAGATGTTTAGGGTGTAATTTGTGTCATCAGCGGGGACGAGCTACGAGTCCACACCCGAAACCAGTCTCGAGCACATAGTTAACTACGCCGCGATAGCGCTTATTGCGGCAGTGATACTCTATGGAGTAGCCACCCTAATTTACGGTGGCATATTCATCTGGATCGGTACTGGGCCTTTCGGCTCTCCGAGGCTTATAGGAGCTGGCGCACTGGTCATAATAGGAGCGCTTGCCGAGATCGGTGCCGCGTCCATTCTACTGCTACCCGTGATCGGCGGAGGGGGCTTGCCGAGAAAGGAGGAAATTCTCTCGGGAGTAGGGAGGTACGGTATTCTCTACTACCTTGTGCTTGGATACTTCTTCCTAATCGGGCTAGGTTACACTGTAGCTGGTACCTACCTGGCAGGGATTTCACTAATATTAGCCGCTATATTCCTAGGGCTCGTGTTCGCTGCCTGGCGCAGAATGTTCGCTATACCACCAGTGATTACCGCGATCTTCATGGTTATTGGTGGGGTGCTTTTCTCAATATATGGGTTCGCCTCACTGGACATATCCCTTGGAATGGAGGCAGGGGTTCTCGGACTGGGCATACTGTTCGTGGGGATCTACTACCTATTGATCAACATGGGCGTTAGGAATCCCGGGTTAGAAAAAGCGATGTACTACATAGTAATCATGACCGGTGAAGCAGGCTTCATAGTAGGCGGGATAGGGGGCTTTGTAGCAATAGCTAACAGCTTGGCCTGGCAAGGCGTGCGTATAGCTGCCTCAGTGTTCACGCTACTTTACGGCATAGCCGCACTCATCGGCGGGCTAATAGCGTTCCTCTACACAGTTAGGCAAGCGATAGTTGAGATCTCTGCAAAGAGTCCCCCTCCTCCGCCAGCAGCCCCTGCCATTCCTCCGGCGTCGCCTCCTCCCCCGCCGCCTCCTAAGAGCTGAGGTTCTCTGGTTGGAGACATTATTTTTACCTTTGTTATGGAATTTTATTTGGTGCGGTTATTGGGGATTTCGTCACCCGCTGAGCTCCTCATTGACACAGCGCTCAGCGATGTAGAGCATGCTGAATGGTTCCCTACTGAGGTGCCATTACCCAATAAGTCCCTTATGCCCGGAGAGAACAGGTACGCCGCATGCTTCATGCAGGTGCTAAAGGAGAGCATCGAACTAGCCACGAGAAGGGCGAGGTTCGCTGACTTCGTGAGGGCCCTCACAAATAAGGTATCTGAGGACCCCGCATGCAGTCTCCTCTTAAGGAGGGCGTCGTCGGGTAGCGTGAGGAGGTACGGCAACTACTTCGTTGAGCCCGTGAAGGAGGCGGGTATGCCTGAGGGCGCCGTTAACGACGGGGAGGTTGCCTACGTGCCCTACTCCGTGAACCCGAAGCACTACGGCATTTACTTCATCGCTCCAGAGCTCGTGAGGAGATTTGGTGAAGCCCTCAGCATGCTGTGCACGGTGATGCCCGCGACCATCGCTGACGCCGCTGGGTTCTGGCGTATGTACCTCTACCACGTGTACGTACACGCCCTAACGCACCACGTACTAGAGGACATAGCGTCGTTAACGGGTCGCCGCTACCCGTTCCTCGACAGAGAAAGTGAGGAGGGGCTGGCGGAGTACCACGCGTACGTAACGGGCCTAACCCATCTCTACCAGCACAACCCGTTCCTCACAGCCGAGTCCATGAACCCTCTATGGGCCCCGCTCACCCTCTTCTCACCCGAGAAGAAGCCCGTGCTCGGGAGCAGGAGGAACATAATGAAGGCTGTGATATATAGGTACCGAATAGGCGTGTCGTACCCGCCGAGAATCAGTAAGGACGCCGTGGCCACTGTCTGGCCCCTGTGGCCAGCCGTCAGGGAGGCCACCATCCGCGGCGGCGCCGCCTACCTCAGCGACGTCGTAAGGGAAGAGATAATGTCGAGAGTCTGGGTAATATCTCCAATAACCAAAGGCGGCGCCGTTACTCATACCTAAGGGCCACGGCCGGCGGTATCTTCGCCGCCCTATACGCGGGGAACACTCCACCAACCGCGCCGACGAGGAGGGTTATGAGGAGGGCCCTCAGGACCCCGATAATCGTCAGCTTCGGCGGAGCGTAGATCACTATTGAACTATCAGCAACTCCTATCCTCAGGCCTGAGGAGCTTAGGACATGTGCCCCGGCCATGCCGAGGACTATGCCTATAGCAACTCCCATAAGTGACATTAGGAGGGACTCCGCAAGGATCATCGCCGTCACCTCGCCATCCGTGAAGCCCAGGGCTTTCAGGACGCCGATCTCCCTCGTCCTCTCGATAACTGCTGTGATCATCGTCG
>JALSOP010000081.1 GCA_026986435.1 Desulfurococcales archaeon
TCTCCACATTCCTCTCGCTCAATAAGTCAGGCCAGACAATCGTGATGGTGACGCACGACCCCGAGGTCGCTAACTGCGCTCAGAGGATACTGATTATCAGGGACGGCGTCATAGTTAAAGAGATGGCCCCCGTTTTCAGCAGGTGCATAGTCAACACTGTCGACAAGGCAACCTAACTACGAGCTTCCCCCTGCTTAAGTACACCCTCCTCACTCCTGACCCGCACCCCAGGTCCTCGCCAAGAACCATGACGAGTCTCCAGCCCTTGACACTCCTGGACTCCACGACAACTACGCTTCCCTCACACGTAACGGGGTTTCTTCCAACAAAGATCTGGGCTATATCCTGCTCAATACCTTCAACGTCGAGGTGTGTCTCCCTAGCCCCTCTACAGCCTCCAAGATGGAGCCATACCCTACCCCCCAGCTCCCTTACCTCGCCCCACTCCGACTCAGCCCTCACAACGGCCTTAAGGAGCTTCTTACACTTATTCTGCCTCACTCCTTCACCTTCCTCACAACGAGCCCGACAACGCCCACGTCAGCCTTGAGGGTTAGGGCGCCGTGGAGCTTCATCGCCACCTCAACCTGCTCCTCCCTACCTGGCGATAGGGCTATGACGGCACCGCCTCCGCCAGCACCGGTCAGTTTAGAGCCGAGTGCGCCGGCCCACCTAGCCGCGTAGACTAGCTCGCTGAGCCTCTTGTTAGAGACTCCTAGGGCGTCAAGGAGACCGTTGTTTATATTCATTAGTGTGCCCAGTGTTACGAGATCCTTATTTTTTAGTGCCTTCTCAGCCTCCTCAGTTACCTGGCCGATGAGCCTCATCACGCCCTCCACAACGTCCGGGAACCTCTCCCTCAGCCTAGCAACCTTAGCGACCATTTCCTTAGTTCCCGCTTCCCTCTCAACGTATCCTATCACGAATGGGAGGTCCTCCGGTGCCTCCAGTGCCTCTATCCTGGGCTCGCTCTCGCTCGGCACTATCTTGAGTACCCCGCCGAAGGTGGCTATGGTAGTGTCCATCGGGGATGCCCTGCCCTGAACCCTCTTCTCGACCTCCCATGCTAGGTCCCTTATCTCCTCCTTTTTTAAGGCGTAGCCGTGGGCCGCCGCGTAACCGGCTATGGTCGTCACTGACACGGCGGCGGAGGTACCGAGCCCCGCTCCGACAGGCATCTCTGAGGTTATCTCTATCTCTGCCCCTCTGTTTATCCCGAGGTACTCCCTCACCACGTCGACGGCTGTCCGGACATAGGAGAGGGCGCTCATGCTGGTCTTGTAGTCGGTCTCGACAACCACTTCCTCCTCTGAGAAGTACGTGAGGACTATGCCCGGGACCTTGATGTCCTTTGCCACGACCTGGATAACGTGGTCCCTTCTCGGCGTGACCTTTGTGTGGAGCCTCTTAGATATCGCGGCGACGATCGCTGGGTAACCGTAAACAACTGCGTGCTCGCCGAAGAGCGTTACCTTACCGGGGGCGGAGGCCACCACTGTCGGCAACGAGTACACCGTGTGAAGGTGTCGCCGCCTAAATTATCCTTACTCTTTATTCAGCAAACATTTTTCAGTAGAGAACGAACATTTCTTTATATCTATATCAAGATCTTTCGCGGGCGAGGTTTTTGGGAAATACTGACCTAAGAATCTACGACCACCCAGTACTCACGTTCCAGAGAGGCCGGGAAGTGACGATATATTTTGAGGGGGAGCCCCTCAAGGCATATGAGGGGGAGGCCCTAGCAGCTGCTCTGTAC
>JALSOP010000082.1 GCA_026986435.1 Desulfurococcales archaeon
GGCGACGGGGAAGCGGATGTGCTGATGTGGTGGGGCGACAACTTCGGCCACCAGCTACACCCGTGCGAGAGCGCCGACATAAGCATGGACCTGACTGTACTGCAGCAGGCCCCGATGGGGGCGACGTTGAGCTTCAACATAAGCTTGGTGGCTGTGCAGTGGAACGAGTACTCAACCCCGAACACAGTATCGCTCTCCACGATAACTACAACAGTAAGCCCTGTCTAATCAGGCGAGCTAGGATGCAAATAAATCAAGGAATGAATAGGGGCGGGTCAGGCCTCATCAAAAGGACCTACGCCGCCCGAGCTTTTCTCAGTAAGGTAGGGAAGCCCGCGTCGTTGGCGGGGCTACTCACCCTCCTGTACATAATTAGGTCCACACCCCTCGCAGGTCCCCCTGCTTACCTGGCCCCTGCCGGGGTTGGGTCAGTGATTTTCGCCCTCCTATTCAAGGAGGTTAGAGGCCTGGTGGGGGATGGGTGGGCGCAGGCACTCGGCATAGCCTTGGGAATGAGGCTAGTGGTAGACACGGTGTCTGTGGCCGTCTTCGGCGTCAGCATTAATGCTGTGGTGCTCGATCCTCTGTCAGCAGGCGTCGGCTTCCTCTCCCTCATCCCGTTGTTTGCTGGCTTAGAAGCTGCCAGAGTCTACTTGATCAGGAGAGGGGGAGGCGGGGCAGCATCGATAATTGGGTCCGCTGCTCTAGTTACGCTTATCCTCGTACCTTACGGACGCCTCGCTCAGTTAGCGTCCTCCGCCCCAGTAGCTTGGATATACTTAACCAAGTACTTGATACCCTCTTTCTCAGTGAACATAGTTGCCTCTGAGCTGGCTCGGTGGTGGGGGCTGAGGCCGGCGTTAGGGTACACCCTCTTGCTCGCTGGCGCTGCCTGGCTGTCCCCGTATCTCCCTAGTCTCCCATGGTTTGCCACACCCGTCGTCTACTCCGCTGTAGCGGTGGCCCAAGTCATAGCCATAGTGCCGGATTATGGCATAGCTAGGAAGGGGGTTGAGAGGAGGGCAAGGACCGGCTTGGGCGCTGCCCTCGATCGGGCTGTGACGATTGCCTCACTGGCTCTTCTGCTTGTGACGCTGATGGGGTTAGTTGCTGGCTATAGGGCGATGGTCGTTGTCAGCGGGTCGATGGAGCCTTCCATACAGAGGGGGGACATAGTCGTGTCTGCGCCGGCCAGCAACCCCGAGAAGGGCGACGTAATAGCCTATGCCGGGCCTCATGGGGTGATAGTTCATAGGGTGATTGATGAGGGTGTCGGCGAGGACGGCGAGGTATTCCTCAAGACGAAGGGGGACGCTAACAGCGCTCCTGACCCATGGGAGGTACCCCGCAGGGCCGTCATTGGCAGGGTCGTAGCGGTCATCCCCTACCTTGGGTACCCCATATATTACCTCTCCACGCTGCTCGGGGGCTTCACCAATGCCATGGTGGCCATTATCGTGTTCTCATTCTTCTCGTTCTACTTCTACGTCAGATTTATTGGGAGGTGATCTTGGTTGAGAAAGGTTCTCAAGTTACTTAGGAGGAACAGGCCGTACATAATAGCTGCTCTAGCAGCTGTGGTCATAGCCACCACGCTTACGTCGGCGATGGCCTATAGGGCGGCTGAGGTAATCAGTGAGAGCGAGACGCTTTACTCCCTAACTCAGGTAACGGACTTGAGCTACAGGGTTGGTGTGAAGCCCTCCGTCATCTATGATAACGCCTCTTGGGTGGGCCCGGGGAAACCTCTATATACTAGGCTAGTTGAATACATCAACATAACCTACTCTCACTGGACGCAGGAGGTCGTCGGGGATTTAGTGTCGGAGAACGGCACCTACTCAGTCACGATGGAGGTCTCGTCCGGGAAGGGATGGAGCAAGACCGTTACCATAATCCCGCCCACGCAGTACAGCAACGAGTTCTCCGGTACTGTGACATTAAGGCTAGCATCACTGCTCAAACTGATAGACAGGCTGGAGCAGGAGACGGGGCTCTCCTCATCAACCTACACCATAACAATCGGCGTGGCAACAGACTCAACAATGATCCTGAGGGAGGCAGGTGAGGTAAGCAACAAGTACACAGCCTCGGCGATAGTGGAGATCAGGTTAGGTGAGGGGAGGATGAGTGTGAAGACTGAGGGAGAGCGCTCGGAGGTGAGTAAGGACATAACGAGCACCAGACAGAACAAGTTCCGGGTGCTGGGTGCAGAGATACCCGTGACGGACCTGAGGAAGTATTCAGTAATAGCCCTAGCGACGTCGATGGTGACACTGATAGCCGCAACAGCGTACCCGAGGAAGGGAACCGGTGCGGTCGACAGGAAATATAGGGACATAATAATTAACGGAAGGCCGAAGTGGGTCAGCACCCTCCCAGTAGTTGAGGTATCAACGCTAGCAGACCTAGCGAACCTGGCGAGGAACTCGGGGAAACCCATAGTGAGGGACGAGCGGGATGAAGGGGAGCTATCAATTAAGACATACACCCTCCTTGACGGAGGGGTGGTTTACGTTCACAAGGAGGTCCAGCCTAAGAGGAACTAACACAGGCGCTAAGCGCTCCAGATGCATTGCGTAATACTATTTTGATTACTAATCTTTTGTATGTGGCGGGACAGGATGAGGCAGTGCGCCTCCTTCGGAGACCTAGACCCAGAGGAGGCGCTCGAGTGGTTAAGGAATGTGCTAAAACAGGCAGGCATGGAGGTTAAGGGAGTAAGGAGCTACGGCCGCATGACGGTTATCAAGCTCGGGTTCCTCAAAAAACTGATACTGCTAAGGCAGGAATCAACCAAAGAGACAATAGTCTGCGGTCCTCAAAGGATCATCTCCGAGCTCTCGAACTACGGCCTACGCACCAGGAAACCAATAACCCCTCGCCGAACTCCGGCCGCCGAGCGAATAATCCGAAAGCAGATACTTAGGCATAAAATAGTGGTTTCCGAAGCCT
>JALSOP010000083.1 GCA_026986435.1 Desulfurococcales archaeon
GGTCACCGACTCGTCCAGCAAGGCGCTAGCGCTTCTGGGGCTCTTCGTCGCCGGCCTCGAGGCCGTCATAGCTGAGTACGGGTGCTCCCTCGCCGGTGTCTCCTCATACCCCAGGGAAGCCCTGGGCTCCGTGGTGAGGGTTCACTGCGTCGGCGGCGAAGGCCCCCTCGACCAGCTCTTCGATTTCGAGGAGGCCGTTGAGGCGGGCCTCATAGAGGGTGTGGAGGCGTCGTCGGGGCCCCCGCCTGTGAGCCTCCAGGCCCTCTACTCCAGGATACCGAGGGAGGTCGGGAGGTACGCGGCATCGGTTCTCTCTTCCTACACCGCCCGCACGGCCTTCGAGGGCGTCGAGTACATGGTCGTCGTCCTGAGGAACGGTAGGGCAGCCCTCCTCGAGGGCGAGGTGGAGAAGGTCAGGATACCCTACGTGAGGCACGTCGCGGACGCCCACACCCACCCAAGGTGGTGCTTCCCCTCAGCCCCCGACATAGAGTCCCTCATGAACCTCCTCCTCGACTCCGGCCTCGGATCAGCGATCGTGTCCCCGGAGTGCACGCTCGTGATGGCGAGGGACGGCCCCTTCACTGAGGAAGACTACCTGGCTCTAGCGGAGCTAAGGAACAGCATAAGGGGGCGTGACTACGGCCCGCTCAAGGAAGCGGTAAGCATTGGGAGGGTGGGGAAGAACGTCGTGATGAGGTATGTGTGAGGGGGGTCGGGGGCCGTGATCGTCCCGGGGGCGTCAGGCGCTCAACCCCGAGCGCCTCCCGGTGCCCCCATAATATGGTGGTTCCTAGGCCCTTAATTAACCCTCTACCTTATTACTCCCTGCCCACACCTCAAGCGGTGCTAGGGGATGATCTGGTCAGCCCTCCCCAAGTTCGCGAGGCTCCTGGTCGACTACTGCACAGGCGTGAAGAGCGGTGACGAGGTAATAATTAGGGCAGGTATAGGGGCGTACCCGCTCGTGAGGGAGATGTGGGGCCTGATCGTGGAGAGGGGTGCCCAGCCCTACTTCTTCGTCGACGACGAGGTGCTGGCGGAGATATACTACAGGCGGGCCCCTCCGGAACTCCTCGACATGGTCCCCGACATAGTGAGGGCGATGACAGAGCTCGTTGACGTGAGGATATCGATAATCTCCCCCTCCCACACGAAGCCCCTCACCTCCGTCGACCCCGCCAAGATGGCTAGGAGGAGGGCCGCGCTGAGGGATGTGAGTCAGACCTTCCTCAAGCGCGCTGCGGAGGGTAGCCTGAGGTGGGTAGTAACAGCCTACCCCACCCACGCCCTAGCGCAGGAGGCGGGCATGTCGCCCCTCGAGTACGAGGAGTTCGTTATTAAGGCTGTGAAGGCACACCTCGACGACCCCGTTAAGGCCTGGGAGGAGCAGGCCGCTTGGCAGGAGAGGATTAGGGGCTTCCTAAACAAGGTATCGGAGCTGAGGTTCGTGGCTGAGGACACGGACATAACCGTGAGGGTGGAGGGGAGGAACTGGGTCAACGACGACGGAAAGAACAACATGCCTGGAGGGGAGGTATTCACCGGCCCCCACGAGGACGGCGTCGACGGCTACATAACATTCACCTACCCAGCCGTCTGGGGCGGCAGGGAGGTAGAGGGCGTGAAGCTCGTGTTCAAGAACGGAAAGGTCGTGGAGGCCCACGCCATCAGGGGCGAGGACTTCCTCCTCAAAATGCTCGACACAGACGAGGGAGCGAAGAGACTGGGAGAGGTAGCCTTCGGCCTCAACTACGACATAAGCAGGTACACCAAAGAGATACTCTTCGACGAAAAAATAGGCGGCACAATACACATGGCCCTCGGCGCCGCATACCCAGAAACAGGCGGGAAGAACGTCTCAGCCATTCACTGGGACATGGTCAAAGACATGAAGAAAGGGAAAGTCTACGCAGACGGCGACCTAATCTACGAAAACGGCAGGTTTATAGAGGGAATATTCTGATCTCCAGGCCACTCACCTGCTTTCTTCCCTAGGCGACGCCCCCGGGATCCATGGGAGGTACTAAAGAGATTTAGCATAATAACTAGGGTAGTTAAGTAACACATAGGTGTGTGATTTGCCTCCGACGATACTCTTGGTTAACGACGATGGGTTCATGTCGAGGGCTCTCCCGCTGACGTATGAGGCGCTGTCTGAGGTTGGGTCGGTTGTGGCGGTTGTGCCGGAGATACCTAAGTCGGGTGGGGGTCACTCGCTTACGTTGCACAAGCCGATTTTTGTTAGGGAGCTGGAGATCCATGGTTTCTTGGTGAAGATCATTAACGGCACGCCTGTGGATGCCATCCATGTGGCGAGGTCCATACTGGGGGTTAGGCCTGACCTGGTTGTCTCAGGTGTTAATATTGGGGAGAACACCTCCGCCCAGAACATACTCTACTCAGGCACTGTTGAGGCGGCTATTGAGGCGGGGCTCTTCGGGTACCCTGCGATAGCGTTCTCGGCCGATGTGTCGACGGATGAGGAGTTCATGGACCCGGCGTATTCGAGGCTCGTGCGGAAGGTCGTTATGGCTGCCTCTAGGTACGTGCTGGAGGAGGGCTGGTTCGACGGCGTTGACACAGTCTCGATTAACATACCCAGGACACCGAAGCCGGCTGGGGCGGTGATGGTTCCGGCGCAGAGGATCAGGTTCTACCAGAGGTACGAGAGGAGGGTGGATCCCAGGGGGAGGGAGTACTACTGGCTGGTAGGGGACAGGGTACTCGAGGAGGGTAAGGACAGCGACTACCTCACGAGAGGCTACGTGACCATCACCCCCCTCATATCCAACCTGACCCACCCGGCCCTCCTTGGGTGCCCGAACCTCCCGAAGAAGCTCGAGGACTTCGTGACCTACCTCGACGAGGTGGTGAAGCGTGTCTCGGGCCGGTAGGGAGCGGATGAGGGGGTTCCGCACCTTCACCCTCGTGGACGAGGCGGTCAAGGCC
>JALSOP010000084.1 GCA_026986435.1 Desulfurococcales archaeon
CTCATTGACCTAGCAAGCTCAGCTATCGGGGTAGTCGTCCTCCACCTCGTCAGCTTCTTCCCTAGGGGGTCGCTGTAGAGCATGTTGGTTGCGGAGGTGTCCTCGTCAAGGATAAGCACGTCGGCCCCAGCCTCCACAGCCTCCTGAATAGCGGCGGCGAGGGAGGTAGCGCCGCTCGCGTCCTCAGTGCTGAAGCAGGCGGTGTCCTCCCCACTGGGCAGGTCATGGATCATCGGTGAGATATCGACGCATGAGACCCTCCTCCCGTCCTCAGACCTCACTGCCATCGCCTCCCTAACCGTGACGACGAGCTCCCTCCCGTCACCGGGTATGTGGTCCCATACACCGGCGGCTATCGCCTCAGCCAGGGTTGTCTTGCCATGGAACGCCGAACCAGCTATGACGGTCACGCCCCTCGGCACACCCATCCCGGTGAAGGCCCCGAGGTCGCCGAGGTCGAGCTCGACCCTCATGCTGGGCGGGGACTCGAACGGGACAGCCCCCTCAAGAGGCTCCTCACAACCACCGCAGGCCCTGGGCAGTATGGAGCCGTCCCCCACGAACGAGACGAGGCCCTCACCCCGGAGCCTAGCCCTTATGCCTTCCTGCACGAGCCAGGCCCTCACCCACTCCCTCACCCTCGCCGGGTCAGGTCTGACAGCCTCCTCGACGGCGGCGGGCAACCTCCTCAGCAACGTGTCCCGGGCCTCGTCAGCGAGGACTCTGCGCCTCCTAGAGGGCAGGCCTACCCTAACGAGGAAGACCGCCCTATCACCGACGACCCTCGAGGCCGAGCGCCTAAGGATGACCGGCCCAGGCCTGGGTACGCTGAGCTCGCAGGACCTGCCCTCACCACACTTCCTCGAGACCCTCCTAAGCCCCTCCCTAAGGGCCCTGTGGAGGTAGTCAGCCACGGGTACAGGGTACTTAAGGAGCTCCTTAGGGAGCCCGATCCTTGCCTCCGCACGCACTATAGAGGGAGGGGCGAACGGGTCTGGCTGAACCCTCACGACCTCCAGACGAACACCCCCCATAGTAGCTGACGCACCAGCGAGCTCCCTATACGCACCGTAACCCCTACCTCCGACCCTACTCAGCACGTGCTCGATAGATTTCCTCATGCACAACGCCGCCGTATTTCCGGGGAACGCCTTTTAAGGAGGGCCGCCGCCATCATTAGGTAGGTGATACGTTGCGCCAAATGAGTTAGGTAAGCGCGGCTCACCCGAGGGCAGGGCGAATCACGGCGAGAGGGGCCTGAGTGATGAGACGGCTGCCCTCCACCCGCCCCCTGTCCCCGAGTCGGTGCCTTTGCACCAGCCGATATACCTAACAACGGTCTTCAGGTACGTTGGGGAGGGTGAGGCACTCTTCAGCCGGAGGGGTGCACCAATAAAGTATGGGCGTGAGGAGCACCCCAATGCCCTCGCCCTCGAGTCCCTCGTTGCCTCGCTGGAGGGGGCTGAGGACGCACTAGCAATGAATTCGGGCATGGCCGCCATAGTATCCACCCTGATGACCCTCCTCAGGCCAGGGGATGAGGTGGTCATACCGTACGAGGTCTACGGAACAACGCACAGAGCGTTAGACCTACTGGCCTCGAGGACGGGGGTGAGGGTCGTGAGGGTCTGGCCCTCAGCGGAGGCAATAATAGAGGCCGTCAGCAGGAGAACGAAGCTAGTGTTCACGGAGGTAATGACGAACCCGACGCTAAAGGTGATAGATGTTGAGGAAGTGGGTAACGCCTTGAGGGACGGTCCCGCGCTGATCGTTGACAACACCTTCACCACGCCGATCCTCCTCAAGCCCCTGTCCCTCGGCGCCACGGCCGTTGTGCACAGCCTCACCAAGTACTTCGCCGGCCACAACGACGTGATCGGCGGGGCGGTAGCGGGCCCCGCAGACCTCATGAGGGAGGTGTGGGAGTGGAGGAGAGTTCTGGGGGCGATGATACAGCCGATTGAGGCGTACCTCATAATGAGGGGGGCGAGGACTCTTCATATAAGGTTCGAGGCCGTCAGTGAGAACGCCAGGGCTGTGGCAGAGTTCCTCACAGATCATCCAAGGGTTAAGGAGGTGCACTACCCAGGCCTCAGCACGGACCCATACCACAGCATAGCCAGGAAGCTCTTCATGAAGCCCCTATACGGGGGCGTCGTCTCCTTCACCCTAAGAGGAGGGGCCGAGGAAGCCAAGGCCTTCCTCAGAAGGACGCACTTAGTGTTCCCGGGCCCAAGCCTTGGGGGGACAGAGACCCTAGCGATGCTCCCCGCTGAGTCATCCGCTAAGTACATACCCACCGACGTGAGGAGGGAGCTCGGCATAGAGGACGGCCTCATACGTCTCTCGGTGGGGTTGGAGGCCGTTGATGACATAATAGAAGATATAGACAGAGCGCTGGGGGGGTGCTGCTGAATGAGTTGTGCGGACAAGCGTTTAGCACTTAATAATGATTGAAGTACGGGTACGGGCTTGAGAATAATTATAGAGAACTTTAAGAGTGTGGGCCGCACAGAGCTGGAGTTAGGCCCAGTAACTTTCCTCATAGGCCCTCCCGCAGGCGGTAAATCAAATATCATGGATGCTAATAGCGCTCGCAGGGTACTTCAATAGGTTCCTCCTGCTCGATGAAGAGTACGGCGGCAGCGCATCCGTTCTCGAACCAGTGTGGAGGATTGCCAGGTTCTCGGATCCAAGGAGCCTGTTCAGAAACTTCTACTTATCGAACGAGCCCAGAATACTTATCGAGGGAGAGCGCGGCGAGTCCGCCGAAATCAGGCTGAGGTATAAGCAACGGAAAATGATTCTCAACATAAACGATAGGGAGATCGTGTGGTATCAAGAAAGCTTGTCAACATTGGCGGCGGCCAGAGCAGTGCTGCCTGTTATTGAGGAGCTCCGCAGCGAAGGCGCTGAGATAGTTGAGGCTAGGCTGTATGGCTACGACAGGTACGCGCTTAGCCATTTCTCTTGTGCTGGCAGTAGGTACTGCGGATTCCACGTCTTTGCTAAGGGCAGTAAATCCGTTCCGTATCCGAAAACCTTGCTTAGTGAGATGGGCTGGAATATAGTGTACCACACGCGTGGTGCCCGAGACGTTATCGTCAGAATTAACAGGGCCCTTAATGATGAGAGAATGATAAGGTTGAGGTAAAAGTGCTTAAGGACGGCGCCCTCCTCATGTTCGATTACGACGTCGAGATAGGCCTGGATTCTGTATCCGATGCGTTGCTCCGCACGATATACTACCTCATCGCGCTCCGGAGCTCGGTAAACTACGCCAAGTATCACGGACTCGAGAGAAGAATGATAGTCATGCTCGAGGAGCCGGCGGCCCACGTGTTCCCATTCTTCCTGGAGATCCTGGCAGAACAGATAAAGGACACGGCTAGGACGGTCAAAGTGGTCATAAATACACACAACCCCCTGCTCGTATCAGCGATCTGGGACAGGGTAAGTAAGGTCGGGACATACTACGTTTACAGAGACAGCCTAGGCTCGACCTCGGTCGCTGAGATAGACATAGAGAAAGTAGCGAAAAGCGTGGCGGACTCGGAGGACCTGATGCTTATGAGGGTCAACGACGTCGTCACGAGGTTCGTTAAGATTCCGAAGGAACCAGGGTGAAACAGTGATAGTGTTGGTCGAGTGCTATGCCAACACATGCCTCGCGTCATTAATCCTCATCACAGTAGGGTCGGGAACCCCGTCCCGGGCGAGCGGCGTCATACTCAAGCGTAGCCTCGGCCGTGACAGAGTGATTAAGAAAGCTCACAGGCTGGCTCAGCGGGGGAGTAATTACGTGGTCATAGTTATCGATTACGAGAAGGGTGAGGCGAGGAGGTACGTCTAAAGCGTCTTCTCACTGCGTATGCTTTGTGAAAGCATCCTTGTTGGCAAAGCTATGTAGATCCTAAGGTAATTGCCGTAGTTATTGACCCGAACTTCGAAGAGGGGTTACTCTGCCCCAGCGAGTACCTGGGTGGGCATGCGATGACTGGGGACTCCTAAGGCGCGTTAAATCCTCTAGCGCTTGCTCCACCCTAAGCGGCTTCCTGGAGTCGAACGCCTCCAGCTCGTGCTTCAGGAAAATCGTTGATGAGATTATGGCGCTGTTAGGCCTGGATTGAGTCAGTAGTGCTGCCCGAGCTCTCTCGCTAGCTCGTCCAGGAACCTCAGCCTCTTAGCTGGGTCTGGGTGGGACGAGAATATCTCTAGGGCCCCGGTGAGGGTCCTCCTCGACTTTATCCACTGCACCACCCTATCTATGTCTACGAACCTTGGGTCGGCGTCCATTGGCGGGGCCTGCTCCGGGTCAGCTATCAGCAGTGCCTTGAACTTGGAGGCGGAGGCGACTGCCTGCGGATAGTAGTTCTTTAGTGTGCCGCTCGCGACGAGTATCCTCGCCAGCGCCCTCTGCAGCTTCACCGCTCCCCCAGGGACGACGAGGGCTGAGTGGGAGTCGGCGTAGTACTCCCTCAGCCTGCTGAGGTAGAGTATGATGAAGTTGAAGATGAATGAGAACGCCATGAGCCCTAACCCGATGAGGGGTAGGAAGGCGGCGGTGCTCGACCTCCTGTCCCCGAGGCCGAACCAGGCGCTGTACATGAGTACCCTGCCGAGCCAGAACAGGATGGCGGGAATGATCGATGCGATCATCATTATCTCGACGTCCCTATGCACGATGTGCCCTATCTCGTGCCCGATAACAGCCTCCACCTCGTCCCTCGGGAGGTTGTTTAGGAGGCCCTTAGTAACGGCGACCTTGTAGCCTGTGAAGACGTTCCCGTACGCGAACGCGTTTGGGACGTCGACCATGGCCACCATGGCCTTTGGGGGCTTGCTGAGGCCTGACTCCCTCGCTATCCTCTGGATGACGTCTTCTACCCAGGCGTACCTCCCGTGCACTGGCCTGATCTTGTAGGCGGCCTCAATGATCTTGGGTCCCAAGAGCCACTGCATGAGCTGTATCCCCGCCACGATCACTATCGACCCGATCGTCAGTGTTGCCAGGGAAGCGTTAGGTGCTAGGAGGTAGAATATGCCGAGCATCACCAGCGTCGCTAGACCGAACACGAACGCTATCACAGCAGCCATCGTGGCCTTGAGTTTGATCAGGCCCATACCTCACATCCCCATCAATAATGTATTCAGCACTTAAACATGGGCACGGACGGGAGGCCTTATCAGATAAGCCGGTACAACAGCAGTAACTGGGGGTAGCTTGCCCAGGCTCAGCGAGGTCGGTGAGGCAGGGGCCCTCAAGCTGATAGAGGAGCTCACGAAGCGGTACTACGGCGGCGCCCTCCCGTACTGGGAAGACGCAGCAGCGATCAGGGTGGGGGATAGGTGGCTAATCATAAGCATCGACGGCACCCACTCCGAGTACAGCCTGTGGCCGTGGATGAGCCTCGAAGACCTCGGGTACAGGGTAGTTATAGGGGCCGCCACCGACGTCATAGCTAAGGGAGGGAAGCCCTTCGCCGTAAGCATATCGCTCGGGGCACCCGCCTCAGCCACGACCGAGGACCTGAAAGAACTAATGAAAGGCGTGACAATGGCCCTCGACACCCTCGGGGCGAAGATACTGGGAGGAGACACGAACCGCTCCCCTAGAGGGTGGTGGATTGATGCCGCAGCCCTTGGCTGGGCAGAGAAGCTGATCCCCGCCGACTTCCACCCAGGGAAGCTCTGCGCCACCTCATGCCTCGGGTACTCCGCCCTAAACGAGGCAGTAGCTGAGGGGTGCGAGGTCCCCGAGGACCTCCTCATTAAGGCGGTCAAGCCCGAGCCGCCATTGAACTTCCTGAAAGTGGCTGAGGGGGCCATAGCGGCTACCGACATAAGTGATGGGATCACCTCGCTCCTCAAACAGTTGGTGAGGAGGGGCCTATCGGCTAGGCTCTACGAGAGCGCCATCTGCGGGGAAGTACTAACGGCGCTGGAGGGGTGCGGTAAGGACGTTGCGTGGGTCCTGAACCATCTCGGGGAGGAGTACGTCATCGCATATCAAGGAGGGGAGTGTGTTAAGAATATAGGGGAAGTCTCCGAGTCAAGCATAGCGAGGGTAATTATCGGGGAAAAAGAGGTCGTTTACGGCTGGGATAACTTTCTCGGCAGGTCAAGGGCTCGGTTCAGAACCTCTGGTACGTGAAGAACCCCTCTTAGGTTCTCCGTTCTTTGTACGCGCGTTACTGGCCAGCTTGAGGAAGAGGCTACGCATCTTTTCGGCCCCCTCTTCTTCAGAGGGAGCTCAACCCTGATCTTATCGATGTCTGGCGCGTTGTTCGGGGCTCCCTGGAGGTAGTCGTACTCGAGGACCATGGTCTTGCTCATCATGCCCTTAACGTCAACCCTGGTCGGCCTGAAGTATAGGAGGCCGAAAGAGAGCACGTGGTACTTAGCCCTCGTGACGGGGGACACCGACGCAACACACTATAATGTTGTTGACCTTATCCATTCTCGCGCGCTTGAGGGTGTCCTCATCGTCTATGTCCCCTGCAACGAACTCTATGTCCTTAGGGGGTTGCTTCGGGGGCCTCGGGCATGAGCCAACCGATTTCGGCGTGGGGTATGTTGAGCCTAACCTCCCTAATCGCCTCCCTGCAGGCGTCGCTGTCCCCGACCACGAGTATGTCGACGCTCTTCAACTTACCTAGGCCCATCAACCTCCTCGTTGTCCTGCCGATAAACTTCTCAGCAATTACGGAAACAATGATTGCGAAGGCTGTTATGCCGGCGACGGCCGCCTCCATCGCTAGGGCACTCCCGGCCCAGGTCACCGGAGTCACGTCCCCATAACCTATGGTTGCTATCGTGATCACCTACCGGTAGAAAGCCGTGGTGAGGTCGACGTCGTCCCTCCAGCTTTCGAAGTAATAGAAGAGGAGCGCGTTAACAGCGGCAACAGCAAAGAAGAGCTTCGCTATGCTAAGGTGACCCTCCCCCGGAAGCGGCCCTAAAAACTCTTCTCAACCTGACCGAAATTGACGAGGAAACTACTACGGACAACACTCGCACCCTTGCCACGATCAGCTATCCGCCCCGAACCCTAAATCGATCGCGGAGACTTGAGAAAAGATCTTCGGCTAAGAGATCACGGAAGCATAGCTCTTTTTAGCGTGGTCTCAGAGTTTTTGACGGTGAATTAATAGTGAGGCGCAGGTTTAGGGAAGGCCTATCCAAGGCGGCTGGAATAGGCATCATCGTCATCATAATAATAGCGGCGGTAGCTGGCTACCTCTACATGCAGTCCCGGCAACCAGGCCAGACGACCACACCCACCCAGACGGAGGCCAGCCCCACAACCACGGCCTCTCCCACAACAACCACCACAACAACCACTACCACCAAGCCGGTGAAGGTGTTGGTGCTATTTGACGTCGGTGGTAGGGGAGACCTAAGCTTCAACGACATGGCATGGCTCGGTGCTGAGAGGGCTAAGAAGGAGCTCGGCGTGGAGGTTCAGTACCAGACCCCGCCCTCCACCGCTGACATGAAGCCCCTGCTTGAGCAGGTCTCTCAGTCAGGTGAGTACGACCTGATAGTGCTGGTCGGGTTCCTCTGGACCTCCGTGCTCAACGAGACCGCTGACGAGTATCCGAACCAGAAGTACGCACTAATTGACTCCACCACCGGCGTGCAGAGGCCTAACGAGGTCGACATCCTCTTCCGCGAGCAGGAGGTTGCTGCCCTCATCGGAGTGCTCGCCTCGGGAATAGCTGAGAAGCTCGGCGGTGATAAGGTCGCCGCACTAGCGGGTATGGATATCCCGCCTCTGTGGAAGTTCCACATCGGGTATCTGTTCGGTATCCAGTACTGGAACAAGAAGACCAACAGCAACATCCAGCTCCTCTGGGTCTACACAGGCACCTTCACAGACCCCAACGTCGGTAAGGAGCAGACCCTCCAGCTACTCCAGCAGGGTGCTAAGGTTGTGTACGGCCTCGCGGGCCTGACACACCTCGGCGCCTTCGACGCGGTGAAGGAGTGGGCTCAGCAGCACAACGAGACAGTCTTCGCCATCGGCCAGGACGCTAGCCAGGAGTGGATCGACCCCTACCACATAATCCTCTCCGGCGCCAAGAGAGTTGACGTTGCAGTATATACAGCGATCAAGATGGTGGTCGAGAACAAGTGGCGGTCTGGCATCATAACCCTCGGCATCAAGGAGGGCGGTGTCGGGATCTGGGACCTCGACGGTGTCAGGGAGTTCGCCCAGCTAGCGGCAGAGCAGGGCAAGCTACCTAAGGGCATGACCCCGGACGACGTCGTTAACATCGTGCAGCAGATGAGGAAGAAGTACATACCGCAGGAAGCCTGGGATCTCGCCAATCAGCTCGAGCAGATGCTCAAGAACGGCGAGATAAGCTTCAAGACCCCGCTATCGCATGACAAGTACGACAGCATCATCAGCGCCCTCCAGAACGGTGACCTCAACGCCGCACTAGCCTCCGGCCAGGTCGACCCCTGAGGTAGGGAATTGACTACATACGCATAAAGGAAATGTTTTTACCACGAACCTAAATCTTAACACAAGCCGAGAGGTGACCTTATTTGGCCAAGACCGCAGAGACACCGGCCATAGAGGCAAGGGGTATTGTGAAGGTCTACCCGGACGGTGTCGTCGCCCTAAAGGGCGTTGACCTATCCATTCGGCGGGGAGAGATACACGCCCTCCTCGGAGAGAATGGCGCCGGTAAGACAACGCTCATGAGGATACTCTACGGCGAGATCCAGCCCACAAGGGGGGAGATAAGAGTCTTCGGTAAGCTGGTGAGGTTCAGGGGGCCGTGGGACGCTATGAGGGCAGGAATAGGGATGGTGTACCAGCACTTCACCCTCGTAGCCAGGTTCACCGTCATGGAGAACCTCCGCCTCTCCCAGGCGGGTGCAGGCCTCCCAAGCGAGCCGCAGGTCTTGAGGGCTAAGGCTGAGGAACTCATGGAGAAGACCGGGCTTAAGGTACCGCTTGACGCTGTGGTCGAGGATCTTCCAGTCGGTGTTCAGCAGAGGGTCGAGATCCTTAAGGCCCTCATGAGGAACGTGAAAATACTCATACTCGACGAGCCCACCTCCGTGCTCACACCTGTTGAGACAAGGTACCTATTCGAGGTCCTCAAAGGTCTTAAGAAGAGAGACATAACGATCATATTCATCACCCACAAACTGAGGGAAGTCAAGGCCATAGCGGACAGAGTAACAGTTATGAGGAGAGGTAAGGTCGTCGCGACAGTCGACGTCACATCGGTCACTGAGGCCGACCTAGCGAGGATGATGGTCGGCAGGGAGGTCGTTCTGAGGATTGAGAAGACCCCGGCGAGGCCGAAGGGTCCTGTGCTCATCGTTAGGGATCTGTGGGTTAAGGACGACAGGGGCCTCGACGCTGTGAAGGGCGTTAACCTTGAGGTGAGGGCAGGGGAGATAGTCGGTGTGGCTGGAGTGCAGGGGAACGGGCAGAGGGAGCTGGCTGAGGCAATAGCGGGTGTGAGGAAGCCGCTTAAGGGGCAGGTCATTCTTGCCGGGAAGGACGTCACCGGCTACCCGCCCCACAGGATGTACAGCGAGGGCCTCGCCTACATACCTGACTCGAGGAAGGTCGGGCTGATACTTGACTTCAACATCGTCGAGAACGTGGCCCTAACGAACAGGCACCTCATAGCCGAGGGAGGGATCATGAGGTGGGGTAAAGCGACCAAGCTAGCCGCGGAGGTCGTGAAGAAGTTCGCTGTCGTCACTGAATCCCTGAAGTCACCGATTAGGTACCTCAGCGGCGGCAACCAGCAGAAGGTCATGGTCGGCAGGGAGGTTATCAGGGGGCCAAAGGTCATAATCGCTTCAGAACCAACCCACGGTCTGGACGTGGGCGCTACTGAGTACATTAGGAAACTCCTAATACAGCTCAGGGATGAGGGCGCCGCCGTCCTGCTTATATCAACGGACCTCGACGAAATACTCCAGCTCAGCGACAGGGTGGCGGTGATCTTCGACGGGAGGATAGTCTCAGTGAAGCCAACTGAGGAGTACACGATAGAGGAGCTGGGCCTCCTTATGGGCGGGGCCGTACCCGAATCAAAGGAGTCCAAGGAGGTGGCTCAGGCGTGAGCTTCGTGTCCAGGATAAGGGCCTACTTGGTCAGGGAGGAGGTTGCCTCAACAGCGCTCGAGATCGTCGGCTCCATAATGGTCGGTGTGCTGGCGGGCATCATACTGCTGGCGGCGACCGGGTACGACCCCATAGAGGGCATATACTACCTCCTCGTAGCCCCACTTACCTCGCCGGGCGGGATCAGCTACGTCTTGGTGAAGCCCATTTTCATCATACTGACGGGCATAGCCTTCGCCATACCAGCGCTGGCCGGCGTGTTTAACATAGGTGGTGAGGGCCAGCTGTACGCGGGGGCAATAACAGCGCTGGCGGTTGGGCTAGCCACCGGCAGCTTCGTCCTCGCCTTCCTTGCGGGGATCGCTGCAGGGTCTTTGGTGGGCCTGTTCATAGGGTGGCTGAAGGAGGCGAGGGGGGCTAATGAGGTAGTTACCGCGATAATGCTTAACCTGGCGCTCTTCAACATAACACTCTACCTAGTCACCAACGTCTACGGATCCCAGATATACCCGAACCAGTCCGAGTCCCTTCCTAGGTCGGCTATGCTGGGCTACTTCTACGTAGGCGGTGTTAAGGTGTACTACTCACTCATATTCAGCATAGCGTTGGCGGTGGTGGCCTACTTCCTCGTCTACCGCACCAGCGTCGGGTACTGGATAAGGGTTGCCGGCGCATCGCCCAAGACCGCCAAGTACGCCGGGATCTCGCCGTCATCGGCGGCCGTGCTCTCGATGCTGATAGGCGGTGCATTCGGCGGCGCGGCAGGCGCGCTGGCTGTAGCGGGCTACGCTGGGTACATAGACGTGACCCTATCATCACTGTACGGCCTGGGCTTCGCCGGCATAGGTGTCGCTCTCATGGGCAGGAACCACCCGATAGGAATAATATTCTCATCAATGTTCTTCTCGCTACTAATCGTGGGCGGCGGAGAGATAGAGAGGAACCTGTACGGGCCATTCGGATACGCACCCAAGGAACTAGCGGATGCCGTCTCGGGCCTAATCATTGTGGCGCTTGCCCTGCCCTACGCCTACAGGATGCTCATAGCTAGGGTGAGGCAGGCCAGGATAGCTAAGAAGGTAAGGGGTGGTAAGGCATGACGGACGTGCTAGGCTGGATATGGGCTGTCCTCTCCCAGGCACTAGCCCCCGAATCCCTCCCGCAGCTAGCTGTGACGACGGTGAGGTTGTCGGTGCCATACATCATGGCCGCCGTGGGCGAGATAATCATTGAGAAGGCTGGCGTGGTCAACATCGGTATCGAGGGCACGATGCTCATATCGGCCTTCACCGGCACCCTCATAACGTACTTCACAGGGAACCCCGTGCTAGGGCTCCTCGCCGGCGTCGCGGTCGCCATAGTTCTCGGCGCCCTCCACGGAGCGATCTCGGTGTACCTAAAGGGCGACCAGATAGTCGCTGGCGTCGGCGTCAACGCGTTCGCTATGGGCATAACCGTTGTGGGGCTCAAGCTCGTGTGGGGCGGTTCCCAGGGCCAGTCAGCCTACACAGCATCTATACAGCCTATCTCGCTGGGGCCGGGCATAAACATCTCGCC
>JALSOP010000085.1 GCA_026986435.1 Desulfurococcales archaeon
TTAGCCTCTGCTACCCCCGCCCCCTCAAACCCTCCGTAGGATGCGAAGCATTCCTCCGCCAGGTCCTTGAGGAGTACTAGCCTGAGCGCTTCCTCAGTGCTCAGCCCGCCCTCCCACACCTCTCGAACCAGGTACTCCGCGAGGAATGCGGGGATGCTTGGCGTGAGCGCCTCTATGAACTCCGCGAACCCGTCGGGGCTCAGCCTCCCGCCCTCAGCCGCGATTATTCGCAGGGCTGACTCCATCAGCTGCCGGTCGATTGCTGGCGGCGCCTTCTCCACCATGAGCACTATGGCGTACTGCGGGAGCGTGGAGTTGCTGGAAGCAATGGCGAAGACCAAGGATGGGTCAATGTCGGCGGCACCGCCTATGGTTTCCGAGGCGACAAGGAGCGCCTGGGTCTCTCCAGTCACTAGGTACGCCGTCCCCCCTGGGTCATGGCTTATGACCGCATCAACGACGGCCGCAGCCAGATCCCTCGGTATCCTGGGGTCAGCCGAGACGACCCCGAGCAACCACCCCTTTAGGGCCTCCGGGGTCGGCCCGCCCTCATAGACAGCGCGAGTGAGGGGACCCAGGTAGTCCTCGGGCATGCCGCTGGCCTCCGAGGCCATCGCCGCCGCAGCCGTAACAACCAGGTTCTCAAGGCCTTCCTTGCTCGGGGGATAGCCGAGTGATGCTGCACCAGCTATGAGATCGGCTAGGATGTCCTTGGCCCATGGGACGCCGGCCTCGGCAGCGATACCTGCTGCAACTACTTGGGCGTACTGCCTCGCTGCCTGCGGCAGCGCCTCCTTCACCGCCTCCCGTAGGAGGGCGGCGAGGGCTACCTGGCCCTCTACGTCGCCAGCGCTGAGGATCTCCGAGTACTCCCTGATTCCTTTCTGCGTGAGGAGCTGCCTGCTCACGCCGGCCATGGCCTCGCTTAGGTAGGGTATGAGGGTCCTTGCCTGCGGGGACGGCATCATTGTTTCAGCGATCTCGGCCGCTACCATGTGTATTGTGTCGATGGATGCGTTGGTTGGTGCTCCCGCCCTCATCATCGCCGTATATATTGTTGCGACCTCCTCCGGGGTCACCGGGTCACCGACTAGTGAGGTGTAGTTGATTGCGCCCGCTATGTCAGCCTCGGTGAGGCCCCTCTCGTATGCGTGCGTGTGCGTCAGTAGATAGTAGTGGACTCTGGCGACATCGAACACTAGCTTCGCGTAGCCGGAGGCGGTTAGGTTGTATAGGCGGGCGAAGCTGACAGCGGTTTGGTTGAGTTCGAGGATCTGGGGGTAGAGCTGCTGAGCGCTGGCGTAGGCCTTTGAGTAGGCCTCATCAATGCCCGCGATCGCCTGTGCCAGTTGCCGTGCCCTCCCCCTGAGTTCCTGGAGGGCGCTCACTGTCTGGTTGTATGCGGTGCTTAGGTTTGTGTAGAGTTCCTTCGCTTCCTCGAGCCTCGCCGCGAGCTCGCTGGCCTCGGCTTCGTAGGAGCTCATGTTTACCTGCGCCCTTTTCCCCCACTCGATCAGGTCGTGCACGAGCTTGTTCATGAGCCTCAGGTTCCCCAGCACCTCCTCTCTGCTCATGTAGAGGTCGTGGAGGACTGGGTATGCCTTGCTGAGTTCCTCGAATGCTTCATGGGTTCCGTTCTTCACGCCCGGCTCTACGTCCTCCAGAACCTCCCTCGCTATGCTGTAGGGTGATACGTAGTCATCGACGTACTCCCCGGCTATCCCAGCGAGTTCCTTATCCCACTCGATGAGCCCCCTATCCCTCGCCCACACGCCCTTCACAAGCACGACGTCGTAGGCCAGTTCGTTGCCCCCGCCTCCGGAGTTTGTTATGTGCGAGAGGAGATCCTCAGCTATCGATGAGTCTGTGCCGTTCGGCAAGAGCCTCTCCACATTGAAGGTCGTCACGTTCTCGATCCTTGTCGAGAACGGTGCCGCCACCAAGGCTATTATCACCCAGGCGGCCAGGACAGCTGTTGCGTGCCTCACGACTATGTTGTGCCTCATGCTCCCACCATATATCATATCTCGATATGTTTGATCAAGATATATCGATTATCGCTATATTAAAAACCAACATAAACGCCTACAAAACAAATAACGATAGAGAATCCAAGCGGTCTAGGCCAGGTAACTATACAGAAAGGCATCAAGAGATGAGTCGCCTCGCTCATATGGATAATGAGAGAAGGAAACGAACACAGTATATTTAAAGCATGCGTTAAGTGCTGATCTGTGTATAAAACTATTATTTCCTACCCACCGATCGCAACATTCATAAACACTATGTCAAGCTCTCCCGCCTCCCTAACAGCGGGGTTCTCAGCCAAGATCATGAGGATCTTGGCTAATTCTTCGTCACCCGGGTTACTCATGCCGATGGTTACCTCAACCCTTCCTGTCAACGGGTTATACGCAGCAAAGGCACCCTTAACCACAGGAATGCCGGCGCTCCCCAGCTTATTGAACGTATCACGGTATAGCATCCCGCCGAGGTTCATTCCTGTTCTCTCACCGTACGGTACTCTGCGCACAATAACCGAGACTGTGTCGTCATAGCTGGTTATGTTACCTATTACCCACCCCACCACAGCGTCGTACCTACTGTCCTCTGGCACAGCCACATAAACAATGCGAAGCCCCGGTATGAAGGCCACCGAGACCTCCTCATAACCAAGTTCGTGGGTTAGGCGATAGAAATAGGACTTGAACACACCTAACTCTGCATTATTCAGCGGCTTAACCCCCGACGCATTTAGTTGAAGGCAACTTATCAGCGCCCCTGTCGGGGTGTATTTTAAGAAAGCCTCCCTATCACTGCCGTGCCTGAATGGGAAATACAGGTAGAATTTAACTCCATTGACTGAGACGACCCTATCGTATACCGGGTATCTTAGGCACGATTCCAACTTGGACTGGACTTCCGGGTTAGTAGTGCAATAGATAACTGTTGTACTAGATTCAGTAACGCTACCAAACGCACCTATCAATGCTATTATTGCGAGAGCTACGGTCAATGAAGCAATTGCTATCACGGTAATACCCTTAGCCTTTTTCATACCTGGAAAACCATTATTTACCACCCCATTTGGATATAGGGTATAGTGCGGCGTGACCATCTGCGAATACCGATCAGTAGAGCGTTTCTTTCCGCTAGGGGCTCTGGATAGTGCCTGTCCATGTATACTGTACCACCCGATGAATTTACTTTGACCGCTCAATTCCGACGAATACCAAGTACTACGCATCTACAGATTTAAAAATACTTACAAAACCCTATTTATTCACACACGTGTCGATTACGGGTGGTTCCTTGAGTAAGCCCAGGAAGTTCGGGGTCTACCTCCCGGAGGACCTTGCCGCCGACCTTGAGAAATGCATGAGGGTGACGGGCATAAGGAGCAGGTCAGCCGTGATCCGGGAGGCGCTGAGGCTGTTTGTTGCGGAGCACGCGTGGGAGGCTGCTGGTAGGGCGGCTGGCATAATAGGTGTTCTGTACGACCACACAGCTAGGGGGGTCGACGAGGAACTCACCGAGATCCAGCACCACTACCTCGACGAGATCGTGGCGACGGTGCACGTGCACCTCACTGAGAGGGAGTGCATGCTAGCGATAATAGTGAGGGGGGATGTGCCCAGGCTCAAGGAACTCGTCTCTAGGATAGAGTCCATTAAGGGAGTAATGCTCGTGCGCCCCATGATACTTGAGAGAGTGTAGCCCCCGCATTCGAGGGACTGGAACGCCTGTTCCACCCCATAGATTAATTCCTTTATTAGGCGATCACCGGACGAGGGACGAATTATGAGGAAACTCTACATAGGCCCGGCGGCGGTGGCGGTAGCCCTTGCAATGGTGTTCGGCGTAATCCTCCCATCACTGACAGGTCCGAGGTACCTCGAAGGGGGACCCACAGTAGCTTACGCGAGGGATCTGACGAAGCCCGAGCTCGTTGCGAGGATCAATAACTTCACCCTCAGCCTCTATGGTGAGGCACTGAAGGACTACGACGGCAGGAACCTCGTACTATCACCTTTCAACATCTACATAGCGCTCACCCTACTATACGAGGGCGCCGACGGCAGGACGCTGGAAGAGATAGGGAACGCTCTAATGCTCCATAACGTCAACGCCTGCACAGCTTACAAGGAGCTGCTCTCAGCCCTCCCAATAAGCGCAGAGAACGATACGGCCCTAATGATAGCTAACGGCGCCTGGTTCAGGCAGGACTTCCCCGTGTGGGAGAACTACGTGAATAGGGTGAGGGAGTGCTACGGGGCCGAGATAAGGTACTTCAGCGACCCCTACGGCGTCGTGGACGACATAAACTCGTGGGTGAGTGAGAAGACGAGGGGCCTCATAAAGAAGCTGATCACCCCCGACTACGTAGACGATAACCTAGTAGCTGTCCTCGTCTCGGCGATCTACTTCAAGGCAGAATGGGTGACGAAGTTCGAGCCCTACGGAAACATAACGTTCCACACACCCAGCGGGGATGTCAAGGCACCGTTCATGGAGGCGGTCTGGCACACAGCAGGCTACTACGAAGGGGAAGGGTATAAGGCGGTCATGCTCCCCTACAAGAACACCAGCATAGCGATGGTCATAATAATGCCGGACGACCCCTCCCTGCTAACCACGAAATACAGGGAAATGATTACCGAGACCCTCGACCACTTCCGCAAGAACCCGGTCTACGATGGGAGCGTGAGGGTCCTGATGCCTAAGTTCGAGATAAGGTTTGGCGAGGATAACCCAGAGATCATACCATACCTCCGGGGTCTGGGCATACACGACGCATTCGACCCCGACAGGGCGAACTTCAGCAGGATGACCCCAGCAGACGTCTTCGTCGGGCACGTCCTCCACAAGGCCGTCATCAAGGTGCACGAGAACGGCACCGAGGCGGCCGCGGCGACAGCCGTGATGATATACCTCACCGCGGTCCCCGCCGCGGACGTGAATATCGTGATAGACAAGCCGTTCCTCTACATGCTCTGGGACAGGGACTCAGGCGCGATACTCTTCATCGGGCAACTAGTTAATCCGGCAGAGTGATTTTCTCTTTAACAGATCCGTGCCTTCACAGGAGGGCGGCGTAGTAACTGAACTCCGCTGGCGATGGGTGGTACGCTACCCTCCTATACTCATCTCTCTTGATGTCTATGTATAGCTGTAGGAGCTCCTCACTGAAGACAGGCTTCAGGTACTCGTGATCGGAGTCCAGACACTCGAGTGCCTCCGCCAGTGTTCCAGGAAGGGCTTTTATTCCGTCCCTCCTCAGCTCTTCCTCCGATATCCTGTACGCATTCGCCGTTATCGGCTCCGGTGGCTCGAGCCTTTTCCTTACGCCGTCCAGCCCTGCCATCACGAGAGCCGCGAGGGCGAAGTAGGGATTCGCTGATGGGTCTGGGGGCCTGTACTCTATCCTCATGCCGTATCCGTTGGGTGGCGGGACCCTGATCGCTACTGACCTGTTCCTCGGTCCCCACGCGAGGATAGTCGGTGCCTCGTACCCGGGGACGAGTCTTTTGTAGGAGTTGACGGTGGGGGAGACTATGGCTGAGAGGGATCTGCCGTGCTCTATGAGCCCGGCTATGAAGTGCCTTGCTTCGTCACTAAGTTCCCCGTTCCCGAAGAGGTTTCTTTCACCTCTCCATAGGCTGATGTGTATGTGCATGCCGGAGCCGTTGTCGCTTGGGAGGGGCTTGGGCAGGAACACTGCCGTATAACCCCTCAGTGAAGCGGTCTTCTTAGCTGTGAGCTTGAGGGTCTGGATGAAGTCCCCCAGCCTCGTCGGTGGGTAGGGGCCTGAGGTTATCTCGACCTGTCCGCCAGCGGCTACCTCGTGGTGCTCCTTCGTCACTGTGTAGCCCTGCGCCTCCACCGCCTCAACGATCTCCCTCCTCACGGGCTCGACGGCGTCGGATGCTTCGCTGACGTGGTAGGCTGTCTTGGCTGGCGGTGCTATGCCTCCGTTCCAGGGTGATTCCTCCGAGACTATCTCTAGGTGCTGGGTGGCGGGGGATACGTGCACCCTCACCGACTTGAAGATGAAGAACTCTACCTCGGCACCCATGACGGCCCTCAGTCCCATGCTCGCGAGGTACTCCTCGACCCTCTCGGCGACGTACCTCGGGTCCCTAACGAACCTCTCTCCCTCGGGGGTCACGATCCTCGAGATCGCTGAGTATGACCCCGGATCCCACGGCACCGCCGCCAGTGTCTCGGGCACTGGCTCGAGGGCTAGGTCACCGTCCTCTATGCTCGCTATCCCGAAGACGCTCGAGCCGTCGAAGTAAGCCCTGAACCCCTCAAGCTCCTTCGGGGCCTTGACGGTGAGTGTCCTTAGTACGCCGAGGAGGTCTGTGTACCTCAGCTTCAGGTACTTCCTCTCCATTCGTACACCTGCATTGGCTTTATTACTATAACTTATACGATTTCCCACATTAATTCCGTACTTTGCACAATCAATAGCATAAGCTAATTAACAATTGTACAGGATCGTGTACTGGTGAGCACGTCTGGCCGGACAGGTGTTCATCGATGAGGTGGACAGGAAGATCCTAAGGGAGCTAGCGAGGAACTCGAGGCTGAGTATAAGGGAGCTAGCGAGGAGGGTGGGGGTGCCCCACACGACAGTGCATGAGAGGGTTAGGAGGCTTGAGAGGGAGGGCGTGATCCAGGGCTATACGGCGAGGATTGACTATAAGAGGCTGGGGTATATGGTGACAGCGCTCATACTGGCGAACGTCATTGGGAGGCACATAGTTGAGGTGGAGGAGTGGCTGTCGGGGCACCAGAACGTGATGGCGGTCTACGACATAACTGGTGAGTACGACATAGCGATACTGGCATCATTTAGGAACATAGATGAGCTTGACTCGTTTGTGAAGGAGGTCCTGAAGAACCCGTGGATAAAGCAGACGAGGACGAGCATAGTGTTTAGGAAGGTTAAGGAGTGGCCTCACCTACCGCTGTGAGCCCGTCACCCACCCTGTGCGGTCGTGGTTTCGGTGGTCTGGGTCTCTGTTGTTGCCGTAGCAGTGGTCGTGGTCGCGTTAGTTGTAGTGGTGTTTGTGGGCAGGGTCACGGTTGTGGTTAGGTTCAGCGACGGCAGTTCGGTGGTGTTTGTTGGGGTGGTTGTAGTGCCTGTCTGGGCCTTGAACTGCTGGTACCCAAGGACGGATACGGCCACAGCAAGCACCATGATAGCTATGAGGATCACCTCACCCCTGTATTTCCTCCCTCTCCTACCCCTTCTAGACATTGACCGCACCAATCCGTTGATGAGGAACCGATAATAAATGCTGGCTAGGCAATGAGCGAAAGAGCCAGCGTAACCGCTAGGAGACCGGCTGTCGTCGCCTGTATCGGTACGTTGAGCTTCTCAAGGCCCGCCCTCTTAAGGGCCTCACGCAGGAGCTGCCCGCCGTCCGTTATGAAGATCGGGGCAGCGTTGATTATTGCTAGGGACCCGTTCACTATCTGCGACCAGATGAGGAAGCAGGCCGTCATGAGCACGTAATCGGGTGTGCCCGGCGCTATGGCGGGGCCCTCACCGATCATTATGCCTATTTTCCAGCCCCCGGCCGGTTTCTTAACCGTTACCTCCACCTTCTCACCGCTCAGTTCGTAGTACCTGCAGCCGAAGCCCCTAGAGATAAGCGGCTCGACGACGAACACGTACGTGACGTTCTCGTCGGCATGGGGCATCAGGTAATCCTTCACGGACTCCACTGTCGGCGTAGGCGTGCCGTTGATGGAGAGTATAACGGATGGGGTAGGGAACCCTGCCGCGTCGGCCGGCGTATTAGGGACTGTCGATATGAGAACGGGGTAAGTTCCCTCATAGGGTATGGCAGCAGCCGCTGGCACCATGAGCGCCATCGATATTAGGAAGAGCGCGACATTGGCCATTACCCCAGCCGATAGGACAGCGGCCTTCCTCCCGAGGTCAGCCTTACTCATTGATTCCTCATCAACCTTCACGTAAGCCACAGGGAAGAATAGGAACACGCCCACACCCCACTCGTTGACCCTCACGCCAGAGGCCCTAGCCGCGAGGGCGTGGGCGAGTTCGTGCACAGCCATAGCAACGGCTGCCACAATTATAATTACTGTGAATGTCTCTAGGGACACGGTTATTCCAGGGAGAACGGGCACGAAGGCGGGGGCCGCCGGTGCCCTAGGGATGATTAACGAGTAAATGAGGCTGATCGCTGACGGGAGGAGTAGGTAGTAGAAGAAGAAGGCGAGGATAGCCGTGAGCACAGCGCCAGCGATGGCAAGCGCTTTGACCACGCCCTCACCAGCCCTCTCCACCCTAGAGAATCTGGGCACCTTCCCGAGGTCAACAAGGACTCCGTATGGTAGGACGGAGATGCCCCTTCTCTCTAGGCCTTCACCGGACCTGGTGCCCTGGACTATTAGGTAGAGGAGAAACTCGGCCACAATAATGAAAATGATCCACAGAATTGGGTTCATTCCTTAGCGCCGCCTCCCTCACCTTCGGAGCTTAGGGGCCCGCCGAGCACGTCCTCGACGGCGTCGGCGAACTTCCTTATTGCCTCGCTCGCTGGAGAGTCCGGATACGCTAGGAGGAACGGGGCCATCTTCTCGAGGGCCTCCCCGACCCTGGGGTCGAGAGGGATCTCGCCTAGGAACCTTATACCGAACTTCTCCGCTATCACCTTACCCGAGGACTTGCCGAATATTCTGTAGGTGGTGTGGCAACAAGGACAGTAGAACGAGGACATGTTCTCCACGACGCCGAGGGGCTTTATCCCTACCTTCTCCGCGAACGCCACCGACCTCCCCACGACCTCCACAGATATCTCCGACGGTATGGTCACGAAGACAGCCCCGTCCATGGGGGGTAGCTGCTGCGCCACCGTGAGCGCCTCGTCCCCCGTGCCCGGGGGCATGTCGACTATGAGGTAGTCGAGCTCGGGCCAGTAGACGTCGGTTATGAACTGCGTGACCGCCTTAGCCTTGAGCGGCCCCCTCCAGATAACGGGGGTGGTGTCGTCTGGGAGGAGGAAGTCGAGCGACATGACCTGAATACCTAGCGGGCCGGTAGCCGGCATTATGCCGTCGGAGAGCGCGACGAGGCCCCTCACCTTCATCCCGAGCATTCTGGGGGTTGATGGTCCGTGGAAGTCCAGGTCGAGGACACCGACCATGTATCCCTTCTCCGCCAGGGCGAGGGCGAGGTTAGCGGCTATGAAGGACTTGCCTACGCCGCCCTTACCCGACATTATGACTATCTTTCTTTTGATGCCTTTCAGCTTCTCCTCGAGCGCCATCTTCATCTGCTCGAGGGGGGACATCCCCCTTATCTTCACCCTTATGTTCGGTCTCTTACCCTCCTGACTCATACCGCTCACCTCACGTGGGCCTCTGCTCCTGATATCCGACCGCGAGTATCTCCACGGTCGCTACGTGTGAGCCGTTGAAAACATAAACTATCTTGAACGGGATCCCGTAAACAGGCTCCCTCCACACCGTCACGTTTATGTGCAGGGTCTCGTTCTTACCGACCTCGAGGTCGTAGATGAATCTCTCGACCCTCGCATCTATGTGACCGAATACGGGGTCATCGACATGCTCGGTGCCTAGGTCTATCTTTTGGTACGAACCATTCGTTATTCTGTCAATGCCCCTCTCACTCACAAGGATCTCCGTGAGGTTGTCGGGGAACGCGAGCCCGCCGCTGTAGAGCTGGAGCCTTATGAGTGCAAGGGAGTACCCCGTTATCGCACTTATGATCGTGCCGTTGAGCCTGCTCCCGTTCACGCCTATGATGGGTACCTCAGTGTCTGAGGCATTCATCCATGCCAGGCTCACCGCGCCGAGGTCTTTCACGCCCTCGTATATGTCAGGGGTGGGTATGTCTCCCTTGACCAGGTAGTAGAGGTACAGGGTGGCGTTGAAGTTCTTCTCATTTAGGAATCTCTGTATTCTGTTGTAATTCTCCTTTACCTTATTCTCGTCGACGGCGTTGTACACACTGAGCTTTTCGGCAGCAACATATATAGCGAGGTAAGAGAGTACCCCGATAATGATGAGGGAGACAATGAGTATGGCGGCCTCGTACTTACCTATCCGCATCCGCCCGCACCACACAGTCCTGGGCTATTAAAATAAAAAGGTGTCTTACCTCTTCTCTCTAATAGCCCCGACGAACCTCCCCCTGACCCCCTCCACCAGTTCTCTGTCACGGACCACGAACTCTCCGTTGACGAGCACGTGCCGTGGCCAGCCACAGACCTCCATGCCTTCGTAAGGTGTCCAGTCTACCTTGTGGTGGAGCTTGTCAGCGGATAGCTTGAAGCAGTGGTCGGGGTCGATCAGGGCTATGTCTGCGTCGGCCCCGGGTTGGAGGGAGCCCTTCCTTGGCCAGAGGCCCATGATCTTTGCGGGGTTCTCGCTCGTTACTTCGACGTAGCGTTGCAGTGTTATGCGGCCTTCCCTGAAACCCATGGTGAATACCATGGGGAACATGTTCTCTATCGTTGGTATACCTCCCCACGCGTCCCACACACTGAGCCCCTCCTTCTCGTCCTTCGGCGAGGGCGCGTGGTCTGAGGCGACGGCGTCTATGGTGCCGTCGGCTAGCGCCCTCCACAGGGCCTCCCTGTCCTCGGGCCCCTTGATCGCGGGGGTTATCTTGAGTAGGTTGCCCCACTTCTCTACGTCCTTCCTAGTGAATATGAGGTACTGCGGGCATGTCTCAGCAGTGATCCTGGTGCCCAGCGCCTTGGCCCTCCCAACAGCGTCGGCGGCTGAGCCTGACGCGACGTGGACTATGTGTATTGGGGCGCCCCAGTACCTAGCTATCGCCGATACCCTGTCAATAGCGGCTGCCTCAGCCTCTCCGGGCCTTGACTCGTGGTGAGCTAGCGGGTCGTCCCTGCCCGCCTCCTTGAACTGCTTTATGAGGTCCTGAATTATTGAGTCGTCCTCGGCGTGTATCATCGTGACCGCCCCCAAGTCCCCGACCTCCCTAATGACGATAGAGAGTCCTGCATCTGTCCTCGGGCGGAAGGGTTCGCAGGTAAATAGCTTGAATCCGAGCACGCCAGCCCTCCGGAGGTCGCAGGCGTTCGCTATGTTGTCTTCATTCATCATACCTGCATGTACGCCGTAATTGATCACCGCGTCCCTCTCCGCGACCTCGACCTTCTTTCTTAGAGTCCCGAGGTCTTCAACGTACATCCTTAGGGGCATATCGAAGACTGTCGTTACCCCGCCGAAAGCCGCCGCTATAGTTCCCGTCCTCCAGTCCTCGTGGTGTGTGTAGTCCGGGTCGTATATGTGGGCATGGATGTCTATCCCTCCGGGCACAGCTATTAGTCCCCTGGCATCAATGACCTCGTCATAGCCGTTGCTGGGCGGGTTCTTGGTTACGGCCTCAATGCGGTCGCCTGAGATAATTATTGATGCCTCAACTACATCATTACCCCCGACAGGGATGGATGCGTCACGGATGAGAATCCTGGGCATGGGTACACATCTCCGAACTAATTAGTTTTAGAGGCAGGTAAAAACGGTGTCACGCCTCTCCAGAGCGGGCGGCGTAGGCTGTGGCGGCCGCCCCCGCCAGCACGGCGTAGAACCATATGACTAGGAAGGAGAGCCTGACC
>JALSOP010000086.1 GCA_026986435.1 Desulfurococcales archaeon
TCCCCTGTGCCGGAGCCGGGGATTCTTGTGGTGGCTGTGGTGGTGTCAACGGCAGCGTTGCTGCTGGCTGTGAGGAGGAGGGGCGTGCTATAGGGCATCTCCGCTGCGCTGCCCCTTGATAGCGTCAGTAAGGCCTAACCCTGTTGGTCTCCATGGCGGTCGCCTAAAGGAATTCTCTTCACCGTTCGGGCTGGGGAGTAGCGCTCATCCCGTACCCTTGAGTCGCTAGTGGATAATAACGGTACGCGGCCGCCTGGGTTTATGGGCCCGTGTTTCTGAGGGTCGCGCATACCTGCCCTATCTCCTTTGGTTATTGCTGTGCCGGGGCTTCATGATTCTTAATCTAGTACTGACTTCTTAAGCGCCCTGATTAGGTTGAGGAAGGCCTCCTTGGTAGGGGAGGACTTATATTCCCTCAGGAGGGCCTTGATAACCCCCTTAGAGCCCTCGAGGCTAGGGCATGAGGCCGTCAGGGGCGACCTGTAGAGGGCCCAGGACATCACCTTGCACACGCTACAGCAGTACCTTAGGGAGGCTGACTCGAAGTCTATGAACTTCACGGCCTCACCCACGACGAAGGCGTGACCCCTCAGGTCGCTGAGCTCCTCGTGGCAAACACCCACCCTATCCAACCACCTCGCGGCCTCGGCAAGCTTAGCTATAAGGGCCAGCGCCTCCCCACAGCCCCTGACAGACCTAGCTGCTTCATCTGCTGATGGCCCGAGCACGAGATCCATGATGATGAACTCGTCGGTGCACCGGTACACCCTCGGGGCGACGGGCCAGGCCGCCTTGAGCGCTACGCACTCGAGCACCAGCGAGTCCCTCTTCGAGTCAGCCCTCCTCACCTTAACAGCGACGTCTCCCACGCCCTCCATTCTGGCGTGGAGGACGACCGCGGCGTGGCCTCTTCCCAGCACTCTGTGCCCTCCGGGGACCTGTATTGGCCCATTGGCGCAGATCTCCTTAATGCCTGCTTTGGCTAGTTCCTTGCTCAGCTCCCTAGCCCTCGCCTCCCTCCCTCTCGGGTAGTCGAGAAGCTCCGGCGGCGTGTTCTCTGGTGGCGAGCACCTCACCCCTGCCCCCGGGTTGTTGGGTTCTCTTGCGTCATTTGTGTGTTGTGTTGTTTTATTTGGTTGCTCGGTTGCTTCTTTGGTGCTTGATCGGGTTGGGGAGGTATGGGGGGATTAATGAGGTCATCCTGAGGGTTGGGCGTGGTTTGATGTTGTTTGTTGACTTAGCGATTATTCTGTTGATTGTTGTGTTGGTTGGCTTCGCTATCGTCATTATTTTGAAGGATCTGGCCGGCATATGGTTTTCTTGGGAGTACGCTGGTATGGAGCACCTTCAGATAGCGACTAATGACGTGTTCTTCCTTATCGTGTTCATGGAGATAACTAGGAGCGTGATCGTGGGTAGGAGGAGGCCTGAGATGTACCTCGTGGCCCTGGCCGAGGTCGGTTTCGTGGTCGCTATTAGGGAGATCATCGCCGCCGTCATCGTCGGGTCCTACACAGACTTAGTGCTTGCTTCTGTTGCTTCGCTCGCTATGGCTGTTGTCCTCCTCATTATCTATAGGTATGTCCTCCCTCACAGGACGGTGACGGTTGGCAGGTAGTTCCTGGGGTTAGGCGAGTCCCTTAGCTACGGCTCTCCCTTTCTCGGTTAGGGTGTAGGCCCTCCCCGCCCTCTTGACTAGGCCGAGCCTCTTTAGGGTCCTTAGGTACTTCCTCGCCGTTATTGATGAGAACCCTGTGGCCTCGACTATCTCCTGCAGGGGCTTCTCCCCGCCCGCGAGCGCCTTAATTACCTTCATTATCCCCGGCGCTTCCGAGGTCGTGACCAGGTAGGTCACCCACTGAGGTATCTCGAGGTTCAGGCCCTGCGCGAGCTCCTTCAGCTTCACCTCAGCCACCACCTTCCTGCTCATGAGCGCCGCGAGGAGGGTGTAGACAGTAACCGCCCTCATCCCCCCGCCGACGTGGACCCTCACCTCCTTATGGGTCATCATGTGGGTGTGGAGCCTCACCACCTCCGCAGGGTTCGCGGGGTCGACGAGCAGCCTCTTAACCGGTACCCCGAGCCTCCTCCCGAGCTCCTCGACCTCCCTAGCTGCTGCCTCAGCCCTCTCGTCGACGGCGCCCCCGAGGGACCCTATCACTAGGTAGACCACCCCCTTACCCTGCCTCGCATCGGCCACTGCCTCCTGCGCTGGGCCGGGGTTGAATCCGAGGGTGACGTACCAGGCCCTCCCCCTCAACTAACCACGCTCCACAACCTCATCCCTACCACGAATAAAAACCGGATATCCGGGACACGGCCCGCCACCAGGGGCCGCTGGGCCGGGGATATCCGCCTGCCGGGGTGATGGGGCACCACCCTTCACTAGGGCCGAGGGGATTAGGTCAGCGGGTGAGCGGGTCGGGGCGGCAACCACGCGTTAAAGGCACCGCGTCAAGGCCCTGCGTGTTCGTTGTTGGGGAGAGGGATGAGATAGCTAAGGAACTAGGCCTCGCCACCCTCCCGGGGCCGGTCGGGAACCCGCTCAAGGACATCGACAGAGCCGTAGAGGCGCTCGAGGCCTGCAGGAGAAGCAAAGTAGTCATAAAGGGCGGGACACCCTACGAAATACTCATCGCGGCAACAGCCGCGTACATGCAGTACCGAAAAACAGAGCTCATAGTCCTCCACAACCCCAGGGCAGTGGCCATAGAATCAGCAATACTCCACTCACTCGGCACAGGACAAACATACAGAATAAGAAAAACAATCCTCCAACTAACAAACAACTGCACACCAATAGAAACAATAGCAGACCTCCTAGGACAAACACCAAAAACAATAGAAAGACACGCAAAACTAATGAAAAAAGCAAAACTAATAACAATAAACAAAAACAAAATATGCAAACAACAATAACAACCACACCAAGAAAACCCCAACA
>JALSOP010000087.1 GCA_026986435.1 Desulfurococcales archaeon
CAAGATGATGGGCCCGACAGGGACCGGCATACTGTGGGGTAGGGAGGATATCCTGGAGGGCCTGGAGCCGTTCAAGGTCGGCGGGGATACAATAAAGGATGTCACACTGGAGGGCGTCATATGGCATGACCTCCCCTGGAGGTTTGAGGCAGGCACACCGAACATAGCGGGCATGATAGGGCTGGCTGAGGCCGCCAAGTACCTCATGGGGCTCGGGATGGAGAACGTGAGGGCGCATGAGGAAGAGCTGACGCGCTACTGCCTGAAGCGCATGGAGGAGCTGGGGGGCCTCGTCGAGACCTATGGCCCGCCGCCGGAGGAGAGGGGCGGTATAGTCCCGTTCAACGTCCTCCTACCGAGTGGTGAGAGGCTGAACCACCACATAGTGGGTAAGGCCCTCGATCTCTTCGGCATAGCTGTGAGGACCGGTAAACACTGCGCTCACCCACTCCACTACCGCCTAGGACTCGAGGGAACAGTGAGGGCCTCCTTCTACGTATACAACACCAAGGACGAGATAGACTACTTCGTGGACGCCCTCAAGAAAATAGCTGAAAGAGCCGATGAACTGGCGTCTTTAGAGGCTCCGCCGGCCGAGGTCTGCAGGCCTGAGTGACCTCACTGACCCTCCTCACACTTCTTTGAGTGCCTGTAAGCGCTCCCAAGGCTTATTCCGAGTTCCTTAGCGATCCTCGGGTACGACCAGCCCTTAGCCCTCAACTCGCAGATCTTCTTCCTGACCTCCTCAGGTATCCTTCTGCCTCCCCTCTTCTTCCTTCTCTTAGGGACGTTGTGGGATTCCAGTATCCTGTAGAACGCCGCGTAACCCTTTATGTTGAACATCTTCATAATGTCCCTAACGGGCATACCCTGCTCGTAGAGGTGTATTAGCTCCTTGACCTGCTCCTCGGTTAGGACCACTTTTTTCTTTCGGGGCATGTTCTATTCCCCTCTTATTTCCTGGGGAACTAAAAGAAAAACTTGATCTTCGCATAAGCATGCATCAAACTCAATTACTCCCCAGCAGGTGATGGGTGGGTATATACATGAGGAGATTATTTGTTCTGGGCCTGGACTGCGCACCACCGTCAATAATGTATGAAGGTATGGGTAATGTGGAGCTGGGCCCGCTCGCCGAGATTATTGAGGAAGGCGAGAGGTACGTCATGCACTCGACCCACCCACCAATTACAATACCTGCCTGGATCAGCATGTTCACAGGGAAGACACCGGGGGAGTTGGGGCTCTACGGCTTCCGCCACAGGAGACCCGGCGATCTGAGGGCGTCCTATATAGCAGACTCTACAAGGGTGAGGGCTGAGCCCTTATGGAGTAAGGTCGGTAAGGCGGGGGGCAGGGTCGGCGTCGTGGGGGTGCCGCCCACCTACCCCCCAAGGCCCGTGCACGGGTTCCTCGTAACGGACTTCATAACGCCGGGTCCGGAGAAGCCGTGGACATTCCCGCCATGGCTTAAGAGGGAGCTCGTGGAACGCTTCGGTGAGTATATCTTCGACGTTGTTTTCAGGTCGGAGGACAAGGCGAGGGTTGCTCGTGACCTGAGGCACATGCTGGGCAAGCACCTCGCTGTCGTGAAGTACTTGATGAGTAGGAAGGAGTGGGACCTGATGATCTATGTCGAGATAGGTGTTGACAGGGCCCACCACGCCTTCTGGAAGTACTTTGACCCGGAGCACCCCAGGCACGAGGAGCACGAGGAGTTCTCCAGGGTCATACCGGAGGTCTATGAGCGCATAGGGGAGTGGTTCGGTGAGGTAAGGAAGCACCTGAAGGACACTGTCATAGCGGTTCTCTCCGACCACGGTGCCAAGTACATGAAGGGTGCGTTCGCCGTGAACCAGTGGCTCGAGGAGGAGGGCTACCTCAAGCTGAAGGAGAGGCCGAAGAGGCCTGGGGAGGATCTCAGGCCGGAGATGATCGACTGGGGGAGCACGGTGGCGTGGGCCTGGGGCGGTTACTACTCAAGGATCTTCATAAACCTGAGGGGCAGGGAACCGAACGGTGTAGTGGGTAAGGAGGAGTACTGGGAACTCATAAAGGACCTGAGGAGCTCGCTTGAGAGGGTCAGGGGGCCGAACGGCGAGGTATGGGACACCAAGACAGTCGTGCCGAGCGAGATTTACCCGACGGTCAACGGTGACCCGCCGGACCTAATGGTCTACTTCGACAACCTCTACTGGAGGGCCGCCGGCACCATCGGTTGGCCCAGCAAGTACCTACCAGAGAATGATAGGGGCCCGGATGACGCAGTCCATGACTGGTACGGTGTGCTCACGATCTACGACCCTGAAGGAACTCACTCACCAGGGGATCGGGGCGTGATAAAGGCTAAGGAGGTATACGGGAAGCTGGCGGGGGCGATGGGCCTCGCAGAGTAAGCCCGCGTTCGTCATAACTGGGAGGCCCGGGGTGGGCAAGACAACGATATTTATGACAGTAGTCGACGCCCTCAAGAATGCGGGGGCCTCGGTAGCGGGTTTCTACTGCCCTGAGGTAAGGGCCGGGGGCCGAAGGATAGGTTTCAAGATAGTTGACATAGCCACTGGCGAGGAAGGCTGGCTGGCCAGGGTCTCCAGAGGGGGCTGCAGAATAAGGGTAGGTAAGTACTGCGTCACCGTGGATGACGCGCTCCGCGTAGGGCTGCGGGCGCTGTCAGGCGCAGGTAACGTTGATATTCTGGCAATTGATGAGCTGGGGCCGATGGAGCTGAAGATTAGTAGGCTAAGGGAGGCGGTAATAGAGGCCATGACGAGGTCAAGGGCGTTCATCGTTGTGGCCCACGCACGCCTCCGGGACCCCGGAGTGTTGGCTGTTCTGAAGGGTGCTAAGTGGTTCACCGTTACCGAGTCGAACAGGGACAGACTAAGGTATGA
>JALSOP010000088.1 GCA_026986435.1 Desulfurococcales archaeon
AACACAATACTCACCGCCGTACCGACTATCGCCGCGATCTTCGCGGCCCTGGCCAGCAACCTGCCGGGTGACTGCATGACGACATACACAATGATCGGGGTTATAGCGAGCACGCTAGTAACGCTTATTATGCCGCTACAGGCGTGCACGAGCTCGAATACCCTCCTAGTACCTTCCGCGTCGTAAACGCTCAAGAAGAACCCGCTACCCGTCTCGATGACCTCAGCACCCATGACAGCAGCGACCACTCTCCCTACCAGGTAGGAGAAGAGTGTTGACGAGTAACTAATCACGCTGAGAGGCACCGGGACAGTTATCATGAGAAGGATGAACACACCAACAAAGTGCCTTAAGGACGCCGGCTTAAGCACTAAGATAAGGAAAGATAGCACAAGAAGCACGAAGGAAACGCCGTACAGCTGGGCGCTGTTAACCTCGTCAAGCCCGCCAAGAGAGTAAAAGAGTAGGGAACCCATAAACAAGCTCGCTGAAGCCATCAGGATAGTTAACGAAGGCCTCGACGGGACAAACCCATTGATGATGAGGTTAATCACCAAAACAACCGACACAGGGACAAGAATAAACAGGTACGCATACTCAGGCATTCTTAAGTAGTCCAGGTACCCCTTAACGAAGTACACATAGCCCCTCTGCAAAACATACACTATGGGAGTGCCCAGACCAAGCAACAGGAGAGAAACAACATACCTACTCATACCACCCCATGACCCAACAACGCCAGATAAACCAACAAAAATAAAGGCTACCTCAAAAGCCCTCCAATGGCACAGGTATCCTCCCAAGATTGAGGACCGCGAGCAACGACACCCTAATCAGGTAATCCCCAAGCACGAGAGCTGGGACAAGCCGTCCCCGAGCAACACCCTTCACCGAGTTAACGAGCACAGCGTAAGCGCCGAAGAAAGGCTGCGGAAGAAACATCAGCGAAGAAGCGGCAGAGTACATATGAACAAGGGTGGTGGATCCCTGTCCTGTGTCGCCAGCGGAGTCCAGAAGAACCATAAGAACGACATACTCCAGAAGAGGGCCCGCCATAACCCAGAAGCCCACAGGGTCAGCCTCAATCCCGTAGATATACAGGTACGCAAGCCCCGATAGGGCAGCAGAGCCCAAGACAGCGATAAACCAGTTGCTGTTGTACATAACTGCACCGAGGATCGAATCCAGCCTATTAGCTGGTGAAGAGGCAATGACAAAGGCAACGACCAACACGTACAGCATTGCCGCAGAAGCGTGGGCGTCCCTAAGCAGAACAAGCAAAGAGAGAGCTAGAAAGAGCGGCAGGAAAAAAAGCCAGTAAGGCTCGACGCCGTCCGCGTGCCTACTCAGCAGATAATGATTAAGCGACACGATAGACCCTATCAACGCCACCGCGAGAGCAAGGTAGGGATGACCGAACACCCAAAGAACGTACACTAAGAGAATCCCGACCATAGACACAGCTCCAGGGAACCACCGCTCCCCTACCGACCCAGCCCTCACGCTAGCTACCATCATCACGAGCCACAGATTAACCCCGCCACAGCCTAATATGGATAGCCAAGGAACTAAGGAGAGAGCTTGAGCGCCAACAAACAAGCGTTGCTGAAACTACCGATAAAAGCGCTTGCATGTCAACCCAGGCTTATATAATGAGCCTAAATGAGAAGAGGGAGGAGGATTGCCAAGCATAGTGTTGGTGACTGACCTTGACGGCACGTTGCTTGACCCCAGCACATACTGGTTCAGTGGGGCTGAGGACGTTATTGAGTGGCTTAAGGGTGAGGGCGTGCCTGTAGTGTTTAACTCGAGTAAGTCTAGGGCTGAGCAGGAGGTCTATAGGATGGCTCTTGGCTTGAGAGACCCGTTCGTTGTCGAGAACGGGGCGGCCATATACTACCAGTTCTACGTAGATGAAGCCGATAGGGTGGGTCCTTACTGGGCCAATATCTTCGGACTGAGGGCTGAGTCGATCCGCTTACTCATTGAGGACCTCATAAGGGAGTATAGGTGGGCAATAAAGCTCATTGATGAAATGAGTGATGAGGAGATCTCGAGGTTGACGGGCCTCCCCCCAAGCCTCGCTGGCCTGGCGAGGGTTAGGGAGTACAGCGTGGTCTACGCACCAATAGACAAGGAGGGGGCTGCGAGAATGGCTGAGGAGATAGTGAGGAGGGGGCTGAGGTACACCTTCGGCGGGAGGCTCTACGTCGTCACGGGCCCGCACCACAAAGGAACGGCGGTTAAGGCACTCCGGGCGAGGTACCCTGGGGCCAGGATAGTGGCGCTGGGGGACGGGATGAACGATGCCGAGATGCTGAAGGAGGCTGACATACCGATCCTGCTCGGCGGCAGGGAGGAAGTGGCGAAAGCGGTGGGGAGGGACGACCTCATAATCTACCCCGGCAGAGGCCCCGAATGGTGGGCGAAGGCCGTGAAAGAAATTGTCGGCCCCATCATTGAGTCCGTGGAGCACCAGCCCTCGCACTAGCCGAACTTGATGTAGGTGCCCGCGGTTACATTATAGTATGTTGGGTCGCATCCCACGCACCACCATGGAGGGTACTGGACGTAGCCAACATCGCTCACTAATATATAGACGTCCTCGCTCGTAACAACGCATCCTGGCACCCACTCACAGCGCCCATTATTTTGTATCCACCACGCGATCCCGCCCTCCCCAACCAGGCTAAGGGATGCCTGAATACCGCTAAGGCAAGGACACCACCCGAGACATTACCGCCCCCTCCCGAACCCAGATACTGAATCCCTAACACAGCGAAGGCCCCAACCGGGAGGCTCACCTCAAAGTCTGTTCCCTGCATCCCCAGTGCCTCATAGACTTGATGGCAAATCACCGAGTCTTTTTTCTCAATATCCTCTGCGTGTG
>JALSOP010000089.1 GCA_026986435.1 Desulfurococcales archaeon
AGAGAGATAGAGCTATCGAAGGTCATAAGGGAGGCACTAGAGCCCGTAGTAATGACGGAGATGTTCCCGAGGACATCAATAGACGTCTTCGTCGAGGTACTCAACGCACACGGAGGCACCAGAACAACCTCGCTGACAGCGGCGGCCCTAGCCCTCGCCGACGCGGGCATACCCATGAGGGACCTGGTGGCGGGCGTGGCGGTAGGGAAGGTAGACGGCGTGCTAGTCCTCGACATAGACGAGGTAGAGGACATGTACGGAGAGGCAGACATGCCGGTGGCGGCGGCCCCGTCACTAGGGCAGATAACGTTGCTCCAGCTAAACGGCGTACTAACTAAGGAAGAGTTCGAGGAGGGCCTAGAGATGGCTCTGGACGGCATAAGGAAGATCTACGAGATGCAGAAGCGCGTCCTGAGGGAGAGGTACATGAAGATCAAGCCGGAGGTGTGATGCGATGTCGTTCACTCCCTCATCACCGGACTACATACTCCCGAAGCTCAAGGAGCAGACACTAGCGAACATCATAAAGAAGGGTGTTAGACTGAGCGGCAGGAGGCTCGACCAGTACAGGGACATAGAGATAATAACGGACTACATACCCCACGCAGACGGCTCAGCCTACGTCAAGCTAGGGAACACCCAGGTACTTGTGGGCGTTAAGCTCGAGCTAGGCACACCGTACGCCGACACACCGAACGAGGGCGTCATGGTTGTCTCAGCAGAGTTCGTGCCAATGGCCTCACCCAGCTTCGAGCCCGGCCCGCCCGACGAGAACGCCATAGAGCTTGCGAGGGTCATCGACAGGTCACTAAGGGAGATAAGGGCGATAGACCTCGAGAAACTCGCGATAATACCCGGGAAGAAGGCGCTTATAGCCTGGATAGACATATACGTGCTTGACCACGACGGCAACCTAATCGACGCCTCAAGCATAGCGACACTAGCGGCACTCCTAACAACGAAGATACCGAAGGTCGAGGTAACCGAGAACGAGGAAGTAATCATTAACAAGGAAACAAAGGTCGGCCCGCTACCCCTCAGGCACAAGGTAGTCACCGTAACCATAGGGAAGCTCGGCGACAAACTCATAGTGGACCCCGACCTCGAGGAAGAGTCAGTCCTCTCAACAAGGATAGTCATAGCCGTGTCCGAGGACGGGAGAATAGCGGGCATACAGAAAACAGGCATGGGTTCCCTCACACAGGAAGAGATACTGAAGGCAGTCGACATAGCCCTAGCGAAGGGCAAGGAACTTATAGCACTCATCGAGGAGAAGGTCAGGCCGAGAGAGGAGGAGAAGGCAGAGGAAGAAGAGAAGCCAGCGGAGGCCGAAGAGAAGAAAGTAGAGGAAGCAGAGACGGAAGCGGAAGTAGAGGAGAAGCCGGTGACAGAGGAGAAGGCCGAAGAAGAAGCCAAGGAAGAAGAGAAGGAAGCAGAGGAAGCGAAAGAGGCTGAGGAGGTAGCGGAGGAAGTACCGGCACCACCGGAAGAAAAGCCCGAGGAGGTCACCGAGGAAGAAAAGAAAGTACCGGAACAGGAAGAAGCAGCGGGGGAAAAGCCGGAGCAGAAGGAGGCGGAGCCAGAGACAGAGGCCAAAGGGGTGGAGGAGAAGACTGAGCCTAAGAAAGAAACACAGAGCAGTGAAGCAGGCGAGGGGGAGGGGGCCGAGAAGGAGGAAGGCAAGAAAGAGGGCGTGGAAGGCGGGGAAGAGAGCACCAAAGCTTAATACTCCCGCTCCAACCCTACCCGGTAGGTGCTGAGGGATGGCTAGGAGGACCAAGGTCGTCGGGATCGCCGGGAGGTTCGGTCCCAGGTACGGCTCCACACTGAGGAAGAGATGGAGGGACGTGATGAAGAGGAGGTACGACGTCTACGTTTGCCCGTTCTGCGGCGCGAAGACCAGGATGAAGAGGATCTCGATAGGCGTGTGGCAGTGCCCCAAGTGCGGCCGCGTGTTCGCTGGCGGAGCCTACCAGCCAATAACGGAGATCGGTTCCACGGGCATCATAAAGTCAGCGTAACTCCCCGAAGATGAGCAAACTCATACTAACAACATCCAGGAGAACCCACAGAAGAATCCGTTCTTTCCTCAGAGACTTAGCCCAGGCAATACCCCACTCCCACAGAATCAACAGAGGCCACACCTCAATACCCGAACTCGCATCCCTAGCCCAGAGGATAGGGGCCTACGGCGTGGCCATAGTCCTCGGGCATAAAGCGAACCCCTCAGGCATAAGGTTCTACAGGCTAGAAGAAGCGGAGCTGGTCAAGACATACACAATAAGGATAACATCAGTAAAGCTCCTAAGGGAGACACCAGACTCCCAGAAACCACTCAACACCAACAGACTCGTCATAAGAATCCACGGGATCCCTCACACGGTGTCGGAGAAGGTACTCAACGCGCTAATCAACACATTCAGGCCCTCACTCATAGAGGGCGAGCCCCAGCCCACGGACGTCGAGCTAGTGGTCGCCGGGGAGGGAGAACAGGCCATCGTGACATTCCTGTGCGGAGGTACAGGCAAGCCCTGCGGCCCCAGCTTCAGGGTGTTCAAGGTGGTCGAGTATGAGGGTCGAGGCGAGGGTAAAGATTCACCTAAGCCCTGAGGAGGCCGAGGCCCTAGAGAAGGCGCTGAGGCCAGAGGCAGAGACAAGGCTAAGGGGTGTTGAAGCATGCGTATCGAGGGAAGGAGGGAGACTCACCATAGAAGTGAGAGCGCCGGACACGTCAGCGGCTAGGGCGACGGCCAATTCCCTGTTAAGGCTGGCCGCAACAGCCCTCCAGACAATAAACGAAACAAGAAAAGTGAGTCAGGCCTAAGAAAGGAGCTTGCCAGCGAGCCTAATAAGGACCTCAGACACCTTAACGACATCGTCGATGTTCACGTACTCGTCGACCTGGTGGGCGAGGTCAAGAGGGCCGGGCCCGTAGGTCGCCGCCTCCACGCCAGCGCCCATAAAGTACCTTGTGTCCAGACCGCCGGCACACACGGTTTTCGAGGGCCTCACGCCGACGACCTCCTCAACAGCCTCCGCCAGCGCGTTGATGAGTTCCGAGTCCGGATCAGTATAGGCCGGCTCGGACCAGCTCACATACTCGACCCTAACCCTATACCCGAGGGGCTCCAGCCTCTCCCTAGCCCTTCTAAGGAATTCCTCAACCTCCTTTATCGCCTCCTCAACGCTCTCCTCAATGATGAGCCTCCTGTCGACGCTGAACGAGCACTTACCGGGGAGGATGTTGATCTTGTCGCCGCACCTAACCTCCCCACCCATAGTAGCTATTCCCCTCGCCGCCCTCGGGTCGCCGTAGTCAAACCTCGACACCTTAGACTCCACCAGCGGCTTGTACTCATCCATGACCATCTTGGCGAGGAGCACGGCCCCCTCAAATGCGTTGAGGCCCTCCCAGGGCGATGAGGCATGGGCCTGCTTACCCTCAACAACGAACCTGAACCACAGGTTCCCCTTGTTACCGTGCCATATGTTGCTCACGCTCGAGGGCTCTGTGACGACGGCGTAGTCAGGCCTGACGAGGCCCTCATCGAGCATCCACTTAGTCCCTGTCTCACCACCTGTCTCCTCATCAGGCACCATAGAGACCTCTACACAGCCCTTGATGGGCCAGCCGCTCTCGGCGAGCGCCTTAACAGCGCCGACTATGGCGGCCAGACCACCCTTCATGTCCACGGCCCCCCTTCCGTAGAGCCTCCCGTCAACAACCTTCGGGGTGAATGGGTCAGTGACTGACCACCCCTCACCTGGGGGTACGACATCGTAGTGCCCGGATAGGTGTAGTGTGGGGCCCTCACCCGAGCACTTCCTCGCTATGAGGACGTACCTAGGCCACCCTCCAGCCCAGTCATAGTACTTCCTCACGACCTCGTCGGGCACGCGGTAGATCTTCGTCTCCATACCCGCGGCCTCAAGCCACTTCGCGGCGGTCTTCACGAACCTCTCGTAGTCCCTCCCAGGCGGGTTAACGGTTGGGATGGAGATCATCTCCTTAAGCACATCGATGATGAAGTCCCGGTTGGGCCTGCTCAACTAACTCACCGAGATGATCCCCAAACAAATAACTTAAATGGAGACACCGAACAAGCCAGAGGAGTAAGTCATGGCGCAGAGAATACCACCCGACCTAGAGCCTCTCCTCATAAAGGCCCAGCAACTCGAGGCACAGCTAGCCCAGGTCGCGAAGCAGAGGGAGGTCGCTGAGGCGGAGCTGAGAGAGATAGAGAGGACGCTCTCAACCCTAGAGAAATTGCCCGACGACGCGACCCTGTACAAGAGCGAGGGCTACGTCCTTGTGAAGGTGAGCAAGGAGGACGTGAAGAAGGACCTGGAGGAGAGGAAGGAGCTCCTCGAGGTGAGCGTGAACAGCCTGAGGAAGCAGGAGGAGAGGATAAGGGAGGAACTCATGAAGCTAAGGAAAGAGATAAACTTGAAGCTAAGGCCTGGTGGGCATGCGGGGAGCGTCGCGGGGTAAGGGAAGGCGCAGGATAAGGCCGGAGGACCTGGGCCTGGACCTGAGCAAGGTAACTCCGGACGAGTTATCGGAGCTGGCTGAAGGCCTCGTGAGGGAGGTCGAGAAAGCGATAGCTGAGGCAGTGGGGCAGAGGGAGGAGTTCAACGTAGAGGCATCCCTGGAGGTAGGGGAGGGGACCCTCGACCTCAACCTAATGATCGAGGTGAGGGGGAGGGCCCCGATACCGCCTGAGACGATGGCGAGGATAGACGTAGCAGTGGATATGGCGCTGGAGGTGTTCCGGGATGAGCTTAGGAGGAAGTACGGCAGGGGCGAGGATAGCTGAGTTACTGAGGGATGCGAAGGGCACCCTATGCATAGCGGTACACAGGAACGCCGACCCAGATGCCGTAGGTGCGGCGCTTAGTGTGGCCGAGATGGCCCAATCGCTCGGGAGGGAGGTGCACCTCATAGCCCCAGAGGGCCTTGAGAGGGCTGCGAAGGAGCTTCTTAAGGCGCTCGGCAAGGAGAACCCGTTCTCACCGCCCAACATGGCCGAAGCATGCGATGCATGGGTCATAGTCGATACGGCCTCGATATCCCAGCTAGGGCCAATAGCCGACGCAGTCCTCGGCAAGGAGTACGCGGTCATAGATCACCACGCAAGGAACTCCCTATACCAAGGTAAGGGCATTGTGGACCCGGAAGCGGGTTCGAGCTCGGAGATAGTCGCACTGGAGATGGAGGCGATGGGACTAAAGCCTTCGAAGACGACAGCCACCATGATGCTTGCTGGCATCATATACGACACCCGATTCTTCCGCCTAGCCAAGCCAACCAGCTTCAGGGCGGTCGCCTACCTCCTCGAGTCCGGTGCCGACTACAGGCTAGTCCTAAGCACCCTTACGAAGGGCAGGAACTCCGTGCCCTACTCCGAGAAGGTCGCTAGGCTGAAGGGCGTGTCTAGGGCCGGCATATACAGGGCGGGCGACCTCCTAATAGCGGTGACCTGCATCGGCGCATACGAAGGCTCCGTCCTCAACGCCCTCATAGACCTAGGCGCTGACATAGCGATAGGGATAAGCAGGAGAAAGGACAGGACAAGGGTCACGATAAGGTCATCGAAGAGGGCCGAAGAGGTCCTTGGGGGCGCGCCCTCGGCGGACATAGCCTCACACATAGCTACAGCCCTCGGGGGCTCGGGCGGAGGGCACGCCGGGGCAGCTGGGGCGGAGGTGAGGGCTGAGCCTCTTGAGGTGTGGGGGGCGATAGCATCGTACCTCGCCTCTAAGGGGTTGAGGGTGAAGGTTCTCGAGGAAGGTCGTTGGAAGGAGGAGTGCTCCGACTGAGTCGACCATATTAGGCTTGCCCCAGAGACCCAGGTGGGTGCGGGGACTGGTAAAGGTATACGCTGACGAAAGGGAGAGGCGTTCTAAGGTACCGCAGCACCTCAGCTCATTAGGCGTCACGGTCGTGTTCAGGCAGCTCCCCCTAGGGGACTACATACCCGCCGAGGGCGTCCTCATCGAGAGGAAGAGGGTGGACGACCTAGCCCACTCGGTCTTCGAGGGCAGGTTCTTCGACCAGGTGAGGAGGCTCGCCAACTCGGGCATGAACGCAATCCTCGTCGTAGAGGGAGATATGAGGTACCTGAAGAACAGGTACGGAAACAGGGCGTGGGCTATTGAGGCAGCACTCATAACGGCCTCCCTGTACAACAAGATACTCATGTTCTACACAGAGAACACCTACCACACAGCTAAGGTCATTAAGTACGTGGCCGAGAGACTCCAAGCGAACAAGGAACAGAGCCCGCAAGTACCGACGCCAGCAACCTACAGAAAGAGCAGAAAACCAAGCGAGGAGGCAACCCCTCAGCAGTGGCAACTCTACATACTCTCCTCATTCCCCGGAATAGGGAGCAAGACAGCTGACAGGCTCCTCAGGAAGTTCGGCTCACTTGAGGCGGTGCTCAACGCCCCCATACCGCAGCTCATCGCGCTAGGGGGTCTGAGCGAGCAGAAGGCGAGGAAACTCAAGGAGATAATGGAGGCAAAATATGGGGAGGATTAAGGATCGCTGTGTCGTTGCTGATGCCGAAGAACTACTTTTTAAAGGTGCTTATGCAATAGCCCTTAGGTTAGAGTCATGCCCAGGGTAAAGGCAGTAGAGCAGATCCGGAAGATAATGAAGAACCTCGAGCAAGTGAGGAACATAGGCATCATCGCGCACGTCGACCACGGCAAGACCACGACCTCAGACCACCTGCTCGCCATGGCAGGAATAATCTCAGAGAAGATCGCTGGAGAGGCCCTCGTCCTCGACTACCTCAGCGTAGAACAGAAGAGGGGCATAACCGTCAAGTCAGCGAACATAAGCCTCTACCACGAATACAAAGGCAAGCCCTACGTCATCAACCTAATCGACACACCCGGCCACGTAGACTTCTCTGCCAAGGTCACCAGGTCCCTCAGGGTTCTCGATGGCGCGATCGTTGTGGTCGACGCCGTCGAGGGCGTCATGCCCCAGACCGAGACCGTGCTGAAGCAGTCCCTCGAGGAGAGGGTAAGGCCCCTCCTGTACATCAACAAAATAGATAGGCTCATCAAGGAGCTCAAGATGACCCCCGAGGAGATACAGCAGAGGTTCATCGAAATCATCAAGCAGGTCAACCAGATGATACTCGAGTACGCTGACAAGGAGTTCAAGAAGAAGTGGCTTATCGACGTCAAGCAGGGGATGGTCGCCTTCGGCTCAGCGAAGGACGGCGTCGGCATAACCATACCGATGGCCCAGGCAAGGAAGATTTCCTTTAACGACATAATCAAGGCCTACCAGAAGGGTAAGGAAGCCGTTGAGGAGCTGAAGAGGTACGCACCACTCCACGAGGCCCTCCTGGACATGGTCGTCAAGTTCGTGCCGAACCCGAGGGAGGCCCAGAAGTACAGGATACCGAAGATATGGAGAGGCGACATAAACTCCGAGCTAGGGCAGGCACTCCTCAACGCCGACCCGAACGGGCCGCTGGTTCTATTCGTGAACGACATGAGGATCGACCCGAAGGCTGGCCTCATCGCCACCGGAAGGGTCTTCTCGGGTACCGTCCGGCCTGGGCAGGAGGTGTGGTTGCTCAACGCTAGGACGAAGCAGAGGATACTTCAGGTAAGCCTCTACATGGGCCCGATGAGGGAGAAGGTAGACGAGATTACAGCTGGTAACATCGCAGCCCTCCTCGGCGTCGACAGGGCTAGGGCCGGAGAGACCCTGGTGAGCCTCGACATAAAGGACGTCGCCGCCCCGTTCGAGAGGATGCACTACGTATCAGAGCCCGTCGTCACCATGGCAGTCGAGCCCAGGTCCCCTGCAGAGCTGGGCAAGATGATTGAGGCCCTGAGAAAGCTCAGCATCGAGGACCCAAGCCTCGTTATCAAGATCAACGAGGAGACAGGTGAGTACCTGATATCGGGTATGGGCCCGCTCCACCTAGAGATCGCTCTCACACTCCTCAAGGAGAACTTCGGCGTAGAGGTAGAGCCGTCCCCACCGATAGTCGTGTACAGGGAGACCGTGAGAGAGGCGAGCAAGGTCTTCGAGGGCAAATCACCTAACAAGCACAACAAGCTCTACATAAGCGTCGCACCACTGAACGAGGAGACCGTACAGCTCATACAGAAGGGAGCCATAAGGGAGGATCAAGACGCGAGGGAGAGAGCCAAAATACTGAGGGACGAGGCCGGCTGGGACTACGACGAGGCTAGGAGGATATGGGCCATAGACGAGAACTACAACATATTCGTCAACCTAACCACCGGTGTACAGCACCTAAGGGAGGTAAAGGACACCATAATACAAGGCTTCAGGCTAGCCATGAGAGAGGGACCGCTCGCCAAGGAGCCAGTCAGAGGGCTGAAGGTTATCCTACACGACGCGATAATCCACGAGGACCCAGCGCACAGGGGCCCGGCCCAGCTCTACCCAGCGACCTGGAACCCGATATACGCCGGCATGCTGACGTCGAGGCCGACCCTCCTCGAGCCGCTGCAGAAGCTCGACATAAGGACACCGATGGATTACATGAGCAACATCATAGCGATAATATCGAAGAAGAGGGGCAGGGTCATAGACGTCATCAACATCTCAGCAAACAACGTGAGGATAATAGCCGAGATACCCGTGGCCGAGTCCTTCGACCTAGCCAACGAACTGAGGAGCGCCTCAGCAGGCAGGGCCTTCTGGGGCACAGAGTTCAGCAGGTGGGCACCGGTACCGGACTCAATGCTCCTAGACCTAGTGAGGAAGATAAGGCAGAGGAAAGGCCTTCCGCCGGAGCCGCCGAAGCCGGAGGACTTCATCTCGCCGTTCTGACGCGTTTTTGACAGACCAAAACCTGATGAGCCCCACCACAACCTTTCTTAGGGTGGCTCCATGACGTTCACACTCGCGATAGTGTTCATAGGGCCCGCGGGCTCGGGCAAAACAAGCCTTGGCAAGGCACTCGGTGAGTGGATAGAGAGGAACGAGGGGCTCAGGGTGGCCTACGTGAACCTGGACCCAGCGGTCGAGATACTCCCTTATGTCCCGCATTTCGATGCCAGGACCCTGGTGAGGGCCAGAGACCTAATGGTTAGGGAGGGCCTCGGCCCTAACGGTGCCATAGTGAAGTCAATAGACCTCCTAGCGGAGAAATCGGCAGCGATCTACAGGAGGCTCGCCAGACTAAAGGGAGACATACTGATAGTGGACACCCCAGGCCAGAGCGAGTCTTTCATATTCAGGCCAGCGGGACCGAAACTCCTCCGCGTCATAAGAAGGGTCGCCCCCGCGGTGGGCGTCTACGTAACTGACCCAACCCTGGGGCTTAGGGGGACGGAGGCAGCAATAGCCCTCATGATGAGCCTCGTCACACAGCTAAGGCTTGACCTCGACACGGTACCTGTGATAAACAAGATAGACCTGGTGGGGAGCAGGGAGTTCATGGAGACCTATCACCTCGAGTTAAGTGAGGTAAAGAAGGAGCTAGAGAAAGAGAATAGGGGAGTGCTCACGGACATAGCCACGGGCTTCATAGACTTACTGGAGCAGTACATGCAGTCAGTCAGGGTAGTCGCTGTATCAGCAGCGACGGGTGAGGGCCTGGACGAGCTGTACAAGCTAGTGCATGAGACCTTTTGCACCTGCGGAGACCTCAGCTAGTCTCATCTCGGCACTCTCCTAACCACGTCCTTAACCTTCTCGAGCACGTGCTCCAGGCCAGCCTTCCTAGTCAGCTCCTCCTCATGACTCAGTTTAAGGCCCAGAACACCCTCGACGAAGGACCTCAGCCCTATCTCCAAGTCCCTCTCATACCCACCCTCCAGAACGGCGACGAAGGCGCCCTCACTGTACTTCTCAGCCAACTCCCTGATGAGAGCGCCAAGCCTGTAGAATGTATTGGAGGTGTACCTAAGCCAGGCCATGGGGGAGAAGTGGTGGCCGTCGAAGCCAGCCGAAACAACTATGGCCTCAGGAGAGAATCTCTCCACAGCAGGTATTATCACGGCCTCTATCACCTCCTCAACATCGGGGTCCCCCGCAGCATGAGGCATTGGCACATTGACTTTAGTGAACGCCGCACTACCCCCGCCTACGTCCTCTACGGAGCCAGTGCCCGGATATATGCCGTCCTCGTGGATATCTATGTGGAGAACCCCCGGGTCCTTCCAGAAAATCTCCTGCGTCCCGTTGCCGTGGTGGGCGTCGAAATCGATCACCGCCACCCTCTCCTTCCCAGCCTTCCTGAAACCGAGCACCGCCGTTGCAGCGTTGTTGAATATGCAGAAACCGAGGGTCGGCGCACCCAACGCCCTCCCGGCTCTGCCCGCGTGGTGCCCCGGCGGCCTAGCAAGCACAAGGTGTGGCTCGAGAGTCGCGGCAGCGGCTTTGGCGGCGGTGTACGCGGACGTCACGGCAGCGGTAGCGGCCATGAACGTTCCCGAGGAGACATAGGTGTCGGGGTCCAGCATGTGGGCCTCTCTATCCCTTGACTCCTCCTCAATGAGCTCCACGTACGCCCTCTCATGGATCCTCTCCACAACGTCCCTCCTCCCCTTCGCAGGCTCGACGAACTTCAGGTGCTCCCGAAGCGGTTCCAGAGCCCTCAACGCTCTCTCTAGTCTCTCAGGCCTCTCGGCGTGCGGTATGCCGTTGGGGTCGTGCAGCTTGAAGACCTCGCCGTACACGACCCTCATAACAGTCCCGCCTAAGAATAATTACCTCTATGAAGGAAATGAGTCTTAGTTTACTACCTCACTCCCCACTAATAGTCTCCAAGTACCTCCTGGCAGCGTCCCTCAGGGCGGCGGCGGAGCTCATGCTCGGCTCCCAACCAGTCAACTTGACAGCCTTGCTTATGTCGAGAAGCATGAACTTGACGTCTCCCTTCCAGCCCCTCCCGTCCGGGGTGGCTGGCTTGTAGACGTAATCGACGTCCTCGAGCCCCATCACCTCAACAACTATGTCCGCTATCTCCTTCACAGTGACCCAGTCCCTGTTCCCGAGGTTGAATATCTCGTACTCCTTACCGGACCTCAAGAGGTACTCCCTGCACCTCTCCATCCCGGCTATCAGGTCGCCGACGTGTATGTAGGACTTCTTCTGTGTGCCGTCACCCAGTATCTCGAGCCTCTTAGGGTTCCTGAGGAGCTTGTGAATGAAGTCAACTACGACGCCGTGAGTTTGCCTAGGCCCAACAACATTAGCGAACCTCAGTATGAGGGAGCGGAGCCCATAGACCTTCGCCCAGGTCTTCACAAGGTCCTCGGCAGCGAGCTTCGCCCCGCCATACACCGATATAGGCTCCTTGGGTTCGTAGTCCTCCGGAGTCGGGAATACGCCAGCGTCCCCGTAGACCGTGGAGGAGCTGGCGAAGACGAAGGAACCCACCCCGGCCTTCCTGGACGCCTCCAGCACGTTGAACGTGACTAAGATGTTATCGCGGAAGTGCCTGCTCGGCTCCACTATTGACGTCTTC
>JALSOP010000090.1 GCA_026986435.1 Desulfurococcales archaeon
CATGGTCACACAGGGGTTATGGGGCTGTCGTTGTTCCGCTTCGGTAGCGGAGAGCCCGTTGTGAAGCCCGAGTTCTTCGCCCTCGATAACGCCCCAAGTAAGGCACTCGTTACGTTCATGCCCAATGTCTACAAATACGTCCTCCGAGCCGCTGATAGAAGGGAACCCGCGCGAAGAGTATTTAGCGGTAAGTCGGCGAGGGCGTGGTTTGAGAGTGAGGAGGTTCTTGTTACTCTCTCGAACCCTGGCTCGGTGATGGCTTCGTCGATGATCGATATAATGGCCGCATCGGGTGTCAAGGAGGTTGTCGTCGTAGGGCTCGCGGGCTCCGTATCCCCTAAAGCGAGAATAGGGAACATCCTCCTACCCTCCTGGGGACTGAGGGAGGAGGGCGCCAGCTACCACTACGTCCCCGACCCCGACTACGTGCCAAGGCCCTCCGAGCGCTTGAGGAGTATGCTCGCCACTGCACTTACGAGGAGATTCCGTGGGAGGGTACTCGAGGGCGGGGTGTGGTCTACGGATGCCCCGTTGAGGGAGACCCTTGACAAGGTCGTTGAGTACAGCAGGAAGGGCGTCCTCGGCGTCGACATGGAGTCGACCGGGTTGATGACGGTGGCGAGTGTCAAGGGTGTTGAGCTGGCGATCGCGTTGGTTGTGAGTGATGAGCTGGAGGCACGACGGTGAGTGGGTACCGGGGTTTAGGGATCCATCGGTTGGGGAAGGGTTGAGGGCCTGCGTTGACGCCGGCTTGGACGTGCTCACTGGTCGGTTACGTAGTTGGACTCCTTGACGCACCTCCTCAGGACGTACCTGGGCCTGCTACCCCCTACCCTCGCAACAATGCCCCGTTTCTCCAGTCTCTCGAGCCTTTCCCTAACTATCCTCCTTGAGGCTGTCCCCCTTATCGCCCTCACCCTCCTCGTGACCTCTGAGGTGCTCAGTTCCTCGCACCCGGCCAGGGCCTCTATGATCGCCTTACTTATTGGGTCGACAGCCCCTGCCTCCCTTACCACCTCAATTGTCCTCTTAGCCGCCTCTATTGCAGCGGCAGCCGGCATTGAGAATGCTGTGGCTATCCGGAAGGCTGAGGTGAGGGTGTCGTCCGTTATGCCGAGGGCGGCGAGCGCCGCCTCTATACCCTCTAGCCTCGCGAGTACCTTCGCGAGGAGTTCCTCAACCCTCCTCAGCCTCTCCTCAGGCGTTTCAGGCATGCCCGCCGCCCCCGGCGCCCACGTTTTAGGGTGGGTGAGTTTGTGTTAGGGAAAAAGTGGTTTTTCACTCCTCTTCCTTTTCCTCTTCCTCTTCTTCCTCTAGGGCCTTGATGGCCTTGATCGCCTTCTCTATCTGGTCAGCCTTCTCTGGGAACGCCTTCTTCAGGGCCTCAAGCTGCTTCACTGCATCCTTAGGGGATCTCGCGACCATCACCCCTGCTGGCCCCTTGAAGCCTCCCCTGAACATGTTCATTATCGAGCCGAGATTGGGGGCTGACTCCAGCCTCTTACGGAAGTACTCCTTCGTCATCTCCTTCGCCATGTCCTCCGGTATGCCCGACTCAACGAGCTGCTTGTAGAACGACGCGACCTCCTTCCCCAGCTTCTCGCCGTTCAGGCTCTGGGCCATAGTGTCTAGGAGTTCCTTGATGGGCTCCTTAAGGCTTGCTATGAACTCTGTCACGGCGCTAAGGACCTCTTTCAGCTCCTCGACGTCCCTCTCCTCTTCTTTCCGGGGTTTGTGCTCATGTTCTTCGGGCATGTGTTTCCCCGTCATAAGTAATGGCGTGTTCACGATAATCAGTTTAATAAAGACTAAGTGAGCAATTTGTGACCAGTTACTCACCAGCCCTGCACGTGCTTCAGTGCCTCATCACCGACCCTCCCTTCCTCTACGTCCTCGATCGCCTGCTCGAGCCTCGCGAGGCCCTCCTCGAGGGTGCTCCAGTCTATGTTTAGGGGCGGCTGTATGCGGAGAACGTTCCCTGCCACGAAGAGCACTATGAGGCCCAGTTCGTGGGCCCTCCACACAACCTTCTTAGTCTCCTCGACCGCTCTCTTCTTCGTTTCCTTGTCCTTCACTAGTTCGACACCTATCATGAGGCCCCTCCCCCTCACATCCCCTACGAGGTTGTGCCTCCTCTGCACACCCCTAAGGTACTGGAGCGCCCTCTCCCCTAGCTCTGCGGCCCTTTTCACCAGCCCCTTCTCCTCCACCTCCCTAATCACTGCCAGCGCAGCCGCGGCGGTCACGGGGTTGCCTGCCAGTGTGAATGTGTAGGCTAGTGGCGGGAGGGACTCCATGATACCCTCCCTACCTATTATGGCTGATATGGGGAGACCGCCCCCCAATCCTTTCCCGACCGCCACGACATCGGGGCGGAGGCCGTGGTGCTCTATCGCGTACCATCTCCCTGTCCTGCCTACGCAGGTCTGTACCTCATCATCTATTACGATGGCGCCCCTATCCCTGACTAGCTTGAAGACTGCCGGGAAGTAGTCGTCCGGTGGCACGATGATGCCTCCGTCCCCCTGTATGGGCTCTAGGACGAGGGCGGCTGCCTCATCACCTACCTCGTCGAGGGCCTCCTTCAGTGGTTCGAGGTAGTGCTTGACGCACTTACCTGGGTTGTTCGGGTACGGGCTTCTGTAGCAGTTGGGGTATGGAACGAAGACTGTCCTGGCCCACGGACCGATCTTCGCCACGACCTCCCTCTCGAGCCCTATCCCCGAGACGGAGGCCGCTGCCGCCCCCACCCCGTGGAAGCTGTTCTCGTACGCTATGAAGACCTCCTTGCCTGTGTATGCCTTTGCGAGGAGTAGCGCCCCCTCGTTGGCGTCGTTGCCGCTTAGGCCGAAGGAGACTTTCGGTCTGTCGACTGGGGTTATCCTCGCGAGTTCCTCGGCCAGCTCTAGGGTCTCTGGGACGTAGCCGTACATATGGGTTGAGTGAGTTATTCGTCTCAGGGCCTCACCAGCTGCCTCGATGATACGGGGGTGGGCGTAGCCGAGGGTCATTACAGCGGCGCTGGCTGAGAGGTCTATGTACTCCCTCCCGGTGATGTCCCTGATTATTGGGCCCCTCCCCTCTGCTGGGACTATGGGGGCGTAGTCGACCCTATTTATGCTCGCTATTACTACGTGGTACCTCTTAATGATGTCGGCGAGGTCCCGCAAGGTGGGGCCTCACCTTATGCTCATCTCTAGGCCAGGTATCCTTAGCTTGTACTCGAGCGCTCTCAGCCCGTAGGCGGCTGCGGTGGTCATGGCTAGGTAGAGGGCGGCGTCGACCATGAATACCTGGAGGGGCATGAAGTACCTTGATATGAAGGTCTTCGACACGGCGAATATTTCCTCGTACCCGACGACGAATGCTAGGGATGAGTACTTTATCTGGTAGATTATCTCGTTCGAGAGTCCTGGGAGGGCCCTCCTTATTGCTTGGGGGAGTATGATGTAGATGAGTTCCTGGAACTTAGTCATCCCCAGCGCCCTGGCGGCGAGGGACTGCCCTATATCTATTGATCTTATCGCGCCCCTAACGTACTCGGACATGTACGAGCCTCCGCAGAGCACGAACGCCAGCGTCGCTGTCTGGTAGGGTGTGAGGTATATGCCGAGGTCTGCGAGGCCGAAGAAAAGCAGGAAGAGGGTAACCACCAGCGGGAACCCCCTGAACGTGACGACGAACGCCGTCGCTATTGCTTTGATGGGTGCGTTGCCGTAGACCCTGGCGGAGCCGAGGGCTATCGCTAGGGCGACGCTGGCCGGTATCGATATGACGAGTACCCAGAGGGTGTTGACGGCGCCGTGGAGGACGAGGGGGATGAACTCCTCCCAGAACCCCATCACTTACCACCGTAGAGCTTCGTTATGTTCTCGAAGAACTTCCTGGTGACCTCGTGCTTGGGGCTGAACACGACCTCCCTTGGCGGGCCCCTCTCCAGTATCCTCCCGCCGTACATGAAGAGTATCTCGTCGGCCACCTCGAGGGCGAAGCCTATCTCGTGCGTGACCACCAACCCCGTCACTCCCTTCCTCGCGAGCTCCTCCATGACCCTCAGGACCTCCCCGACCAGCTGGGGGTCTAGCGCTGAGGTCGGCTCGTCGTAGAGTATTATCACCGGGTCCATGGCGAGGGCCCTAGCTATGGCGACCCTCTGCTTTTGTCCGCCGCTCAGCTGGGCCGGGTACTTGTGCCAGAGGTCCTCAGTTATGTGTACCGTGAGGAGGGCCTCCTCAGCCTTCTTTCTGGCGACGTCCTTCGGGAGCTTCTTAACCTTAGTCAGCCCTATCATCACGTTCTCCAGCGCTGTCAGGTGGTGGAAGAGGTTGAATTCCTGGAATACGAACCCGATCTTCTGCCTCATCTTGTTTATGTTGGTCTCCGGGTCCGTTAGCTCGACCCCCTCTAGCCAGACCCTGCCCTTGTCGGGTTTCGTGAGCAGGTTTATGCACCTCAGGAGCGTTGACTTACCCGCACCACTCGGCCCTGCTATTACTTTCGTCTCGCCCCTCCTCACCTCGAAGGTGACGCCCTTCAGCACCTCCTGGTCCTTATACCTCTTGTGTATGTTCTCAACCCTCAGTACTATCTCGTCCCCTACCATCTCAGACCCCCTTCCCAACCAGGCCCGGTATGTGATACTTCTCGTATATGATGTTGAAGACCTTCGTGCCTCCGTACGTGAATATTATATAGAGGATGCCGGCGAAGAGGAAGGGCCCGAGGGCCTCTCCCGTGGATATGACGACGTACCTTGTCCTGGTGAGTATCTCGATCACGCCTAGGGTAAAGCATATGGCTGAGTCCTTGAGTATGATGGCGTACTCGTTCGTCCACCCGGGTATGGCTATCCTGAGGGCTTGGGGGAGTATTATGTTGGTTATTGCCTGCCACTTGGTCATCCCTAGCGCTCTCGCCGCCAGCATCTGGCCCTCGTCAACGGAGTTGAGTGCCCCCCTGAATATCTGTGACTGATATGCCCCTGACCTCAGGCCGAGCACTATTATTGAGGTTGTGAGGGCGTCTAGCTTGATCCCGAGGAGGACGGGGAAGACTCCCCAGTAGAAGAGGAAGAGGAGAACGACGAGCGGGGTACCCCTGAAGAACCAGACGTAGGCGTCGAGCACGGCCTTCAGCCAGGTCGGGCCGTACTTCTGACCCATCGCCACGGGCACGCCTATCGCGAAGCCGAGGGCGAGGCCCCCGCCCACTAGGGTGAATGTCCATATCGCTCCCTGGAGTATGTACGGGATGTACTCCCACCACACCGGGTCCATTCCTGCCACGCCCTCCCCCTCCGCTGGCTCATGATCGTGCTGGGGTTACGGTGCAGATTCATCAAATAAAAAAAGCGGTGTGTTAGGTCGTGCTCACCCTAGGCCCCACTTCTCTAGCAGCTTGTTCCACTCCGGGCTCGTCATGAGCTCGTGGAGTGCGTCATTGATCTTTGTCCTCAGCCATATGTCGCACGGCCTCGTAGCTATGCCGTAGGTCTCGGGGGCGCCGAGGGTGGTGACTACCCTGACCTGGGCCGCTACGTCTGGGTGCTGCTTGAGGTAGGGCTCCAGGAACGCTGAGTCAGTTATTAGTGCCTGGGCCCTGCCGTCGAGGAGTGCTTGAAGGGCCTCGACGTAGGAGTTGAGGGCTAGCTTCTGGAAGTTGTAGCCCTCGGCGAGGAGCTTGTCGGCCCATTCCTCGGCGGTGGAGCCCTTCTGAACCGCTATCACTGCGCCCGAGTTCAGTATCTCATCCGCGGAGCGGGTGTCGTCCGCCTTCGCCACGAGCTCGTGGATGTAAGAGTAGTAGGGTATGGAGAACCATATCTTCTCCGAGGCCCTCTCAGGCGTTATGCTCATGCCGGAGGCGATTACGTCAAGGTCACCGTTCTCGAGGGCAGTCACGATGGTTGACCAGTCCCACGGCTTGAGCTCGAGCTCCCACCCGTACTTGTTCGCTATCCACTTCATCACGTCTATGTCGAAGCCCGCTGCCGAGCCGTTGGGCAACACGTAGGTGAATGGCGGGTAGTTCGCGTCGAACCCGAGGACTATGTGAACCTTCTCGCCCTCGGGCGGTGCGGTCACGAACTTGCACGCGGAGGTAACCGGTATGGCGCACTCAGGACACTGGGTGCCGGTGCCTGACGGCGCTGGCTTGATATACATGCCTATTGCCGCGCCTATTACCAGCCCGATTGCAAGGGCTGCTATGGCGTATACGCCGGTTTTTGACAAGTCTTTTACCTCGAGATCAAGTATACTTGTTTAATCAAATAAACCTAAGTAGCATTTGACTAATTAGTTAATTTGCTTACGTAAACATTGTTAACCATATACAAACAAATCTTGCGTAGCTGAATAACACACTACAAAGGCTAACTAAACACTGTTTATGGCTAGCCCGCTTTACTTTTACTAAGCTATTTTGGTCCCGCTCTGGCTACTTATTTTGGACGACGTATATCCTCTCTAATCATCCCATTTGAGGCTTACCCGAAAAGTCAGGCCTTTTGTCTGTGCTTGTGCCCCCAAACTCTCTACCTCTTTCATCGAATGTTAGTAATGTTCTTCAACGCCTCCCCTAGACTCACCAACGTTACGATGTCGAGAGCATAGACTAACTTCGCGGTCCCCGGGCACGTGGCAGGGTTTTCGTAGCCTTTCAGTACGGTGCCTGGCCAGTAGGCGGGCATAGGCCTGTCCTTCATGAACTCCCCGTTGCCTTGCCTGAACGCCCTTGTGTAAACCTCCAGAGGTGCCTGAGGTGGGTTTGGGTGTATTGCCATGTCCACGCTCTCTAGGATGGGGGCTGGCGTGAGTGTGATTGAGTACTTACCAGTCACTCTGTTTTTAATTTCCTCTCTAGAGCTTTCTATACTAACGATCACTGGGGCCCCTTTTGGTCCGAGGGTAGCGGCGACCGTCTCCGCTATGCTTTGGTAGCTTATGCAGGACCCCTCGTCTACCACCAGTATGATTATAGACACTGATTCAACCGAGGCTATGCTGGCGAGGGCGGTCCTTAACCCTCCCAGGATATCTATTTCGGAAACGCTATATATCATCCCGTGCTCTGCAGTTTTCCTTGCGTAGTTTAGGGACAATTTCGTGATTTTCCGCGAAAGTGCCTCGGCTGGTATGAGGAGGGGTAACCCCTCATTCATCATGAGCTCCTTTACTAGGTCTCTCGCTTTCTTCATCAGCCTGGAACGGGTTCTTGGGTATACAGTGTTGTGTGCTCTCATGATCTGCTCGGCAGCCTCCACCCAGAGGTTCACGCCTTCAGTATCTAGCAGGCCTGTGGTTACGTTTACATATACCCTTGTGTCTACGTGACCCGCTTCGGTGGGGTACCTTATGTTGGCTACGAGGAAGGGGCCGATTATTTTTGATTCAGGCCTGATGCACAGCGAGTGTGCGGCGGGTTTCAGGCTGCATGTGCACCAATTGCTGCAGTTACATGCGTGGCACCCGCCCGTGGTAGCTGCGTTGCGTGAGTAGTTTAGGGACGCCAGCATACCTATTATTGTTTCGAGCCTCGGTAGCAGGGGCTCCTCGCTGGGGATGGCGCCCGGGCCGGGGGACCAGGGGAGCCTGTCGCCTGCTCCGTGGAGTTTGAGTGTTGTTCCCGCGGGCCTTATCTTTACGATCCTAGTGATCGTGGTCATCTCTATCACCCTGCTCTCTCCATCGACTCTAGGACGATCTTGGAGGCGAGCATGAGGTGCAGGAATCTCCGCCACGGGTCGATGGGCCCCTCTCCAGCCGTTACGGCTTCGGTAACTGCCTCCCGGAGTCCGCGCCTCCACCTCTCATTAACGTGTCTCTCTATGATCTCCCATGCGAGGCCCTTAACTATGCTCTCGGCGCTGTCGCCGGCCCTGGTTATTGACGCGATGGCGTCCTCACCGCCTGGTAGGGCGAGGGTGTGGGCTCTCAGCATGGCCACCGATGCCTCCCTTTCCCTTATGAGCCCGGCTATTACGCCAGGTAGGGCCGCCTCCCTAGCGACTTTCTCGGGGGGTACCTCACTCAGTTTCTTGCCCGGCGCTAACTTGGCCGCGGCTGATGCCTCTACCGCCCTTTTCGGTGATGTGGGGGAGAGTCTCCCCATACTCATTACTAGCGTGTCGCCTCCCTCGCTCTTGGCACTCATGACAAGGTGCTCCGCGGCGGCCAGTTCTGCGTAGAGGTGGTCCCTGTAGTGGGGGTATCTCAGGCCTATGCTGAGCCCGGTGGTCACCAGTGCGGGAACCGCGTACACTGTGCCGGCCCCCTTGGCCCATACTGTGTGGAAGCCCGGGATGGGTGAGTCAGCGCCCCAGAACAGCCTCCTGACTATGATTGAGTAGATGAGCCCGGGGTTCTCAGCGAACGGGTATTTGCTGAGTCCTGACGACTTGAGCACGGCCCTCCTTGTCCTTTCCTCGTACTCCGGGCCCCTAATGCTTCGGAGCAGGCTCCACGGGAGCCAGGCCGGCATCACGACGAGTCCTTCGTCGCCGCCCATGTACACTGGAAGTCCTCCGAGGTTCAGTGCCTTCCTGGCGGCCTTGAGCAGGGTATAGCTTATTGCGTTGCTTATCGCGTAGTGGTAGCTCGGTGTGACGAGCACGGTCCCTGCCGCCCTGGCGAGGGCTACTAGGGGGTCGTTACCTGCCTCCCTGATCTCGTCTATCTTGTCCGCGAAGTAGTCTAGGGTGATTCTGGCTGCGAGGGCCTTCTCGTACGTTTTCTTCTTACTTACCTGCCCGATCCCCTCCTGAAGCACCTCCTCGTGCGTGCGGATAATGGTGCCGAGGTAATCGATCGGGTCAACAATCTCGTCACTTTCGGTCATTATTCCGTCGAGGAGCTCTCCAGCCCTGTCTACGTCGAACCTTATGAGCGCGTAGTAGAGCCTCGGCTTCTCCAACGCCTCGGCGATGTCATTCAGGAGTTTCCTGTCCCTCCGGTGCTCCCTCTCCAGCTCTTTTGCGGCGTCCCTCAGTTCCTTGCCCAGATCCTTCAGTATCCTACGTACGTTGGGTCTCGCCTCGAGCATATCCCTGAACTCGATGTCAGCTACAAGGAGCGCTGCCGCGGCTATGGCGCCAGGCCCGGTCCCTTCTCCACTACTGCTCCCCTCATCTGTCACGGAGTTGAGCAAGGATCTCACGGCGTCGTAGAGGATTCTAGGTGTCCACCACCTGGCCTTGACGAATTTCTCGAGCTCTTCCTTCTTCACATCCGCTCCCACAACGATTTGCTGGCGGAGGTGGTTGGCCAGTTCTGTGTGTGCCTCGCTCCTGTGCGGGATCGTCAACGCTTCCTCGGCGAGCACTCGGAACAGCTCCTTGATGCGCCCGAGGTGCCCCGCTAGGGCTCTCACCCACCCCTGTCCGTCCTGGCCACCTGCTGCCTTCTCGGCCACTATGACCATCTCGGCCAGCTTGAGTAGGGCGAGCTTCGTGGCGAGGGCGGCTGCGTCGTCGGTTGAGGGGAACCTGACCTCTTTATCTGGTCGGTACCCAACGAGCTCCTCAGCCACCGCCTCAAAGAACTCGGGTAGCCCTGTGAACCTCTTTATGAGGCAGTGGGGGCAGAGCCTCTCGCCCGGCCTCAGGACAGGTCTCCACATTCTCCAACATCTCTCCCTGTCGGCGCCGGGGCCGCATAGCTTAACGGCGAATTCTTTGTACTCGTCGCTCACGTCCCCGTTGGGCAGGTCTCTCCCGGGTACGTGGAGCAGTGCAACACCGCGCTTGCAGACAGAGCAGCTCCTCCAGACACTCGACCTCCCTTCACCGGGCGCTGGATACTGTGCCTCGCCGGCATTGAGGTGGATCTTCGCCCAACCCGGTACTGCGGGCCTGACCCTTCTCTCGCTCACTTTCTTCATTAGGTAGTAGTAGCCGAGGGAGTAGGTGATCTTCGCTAGAAGATCCTTGATCACAGTCTCCGTACCCCGTCCGTGGACCGAGTATAGGTTTGCTATCGATCTTTTTATTGCATCAATTAACTCACAAGCGTCCCAGCTCTCATCGAAGTCAATAATCAGTTTCTCCAGCATCTTAGCTATGGTACATTCCGGGGAAGCGCATGCATCGCTTTCATCTTCAGCGCTGACACCGACCACCTTGTCGCCGATGACCACCTCCACCCCGGCCCCTGTGATCCTAACCATCAGGGGCATGACCTCGACAACCGGCTCCATCGGCGGCGCGTTCTTGGTGAGGGCAGCAGCTTCGTCGAACACGCGGGCTATTTCTTTGCTGAACTTCTCCTCAGCTAACCCCCTCACTGCCTCAGCTACCCTCCTCCACGACTCCTTCAGCCTATCCTCTAGGTACTCCCTTATCCTCTGAGCAACTCGCTTGAGGTCTTCGGCGGCCGGTTCCCGTCTTAACCCTTCATATACCCTGTTTAGGAATCCGCAGTCGCTGGCTGCTAGAATATTCTCGGGGTTGATTAGGGGTAGGGCGAGCACGGCCTTGGCCGGCTCCCACGCGTAGTAGGGGAACCCCTCCCAGTAGTAGAACTCCCTCGCTACGTCCCCCAAAGCACCTTCGAAGGCTTCCTCGCCCAGCCTCTCCCTCACCGTGCTTAGGTAGAACTGGTTCCACCTAAAGCCAGGGATTAGTAATGCGTCCGGGCCAATGCACCAGACGATGTCCTTAATGGCGTACCAGACCATCGCGGTCGCTAGCCACGAACCCACCCATAGGTCACTGAGCTTCCTCGACCCCCTCAACCACTCACCCAACCCCCTGAAACCTACGTAGGCCAGGAACCCGGCAACGAGCCCCCTCTTTTTCGATGCTATGTTCACGGCCATGGCGCTGGCGTATAGGTGGTCGAAGACGCTGTGATGCGGTACCCTAGTGTCCGCAGGACCCCACGAGACCCCTTTACTCAGCTTGTGCCACAGTGGCTCGTACAGGGCCGAGAAGACGTGGTAAAACGTGAGCAGGGCATCCTCTGGCTTACTGCACCCGCAGGCGCTGGCTGCTTTGCTGGCACGCCTACAAAGCTCCTCGATGAACTCGGCCACGGCATCCTTTATTGCGTTGAAGCCCCGCCTGCGGCACCCACGCCTAGCCGTCGGCGGGTGAGGGTCGCTTACGGAGCCCACGGCCCTCGTGGTTGGGTCAAAAATGTTGAAGAGCCCCGTGACCACGGCAGTGCTCGGGTATACCCTACCGAGGCCCTTCCCCTCGAGCCACCTCCCTAGCGGCTCCTGCCTCGTCATCAGGCTCACGGCGATCCTGTCATACCCGGACGCCAGCTGGTCAGCCCTAATCGCTAGCTCCCCCAGCCTGCCCTTGGTGACGCAGTCCTTCACTTCCTTAGTTGTTAGGGCATAGATTCGTGAGGCTATTAGGAGGACCCTGTCCGCTAGTGCAGCAGCGATCTTCTCATGCTTCCTCCCCCCGCCAAAGAGTTTGTTCTGCACGAGCACGGGTGCGGCGAGGGGTTCCTCAGTGTAGGTCCCAGTTAT
>JALSOP010000091.1 GCA_026986435.1 Desulfurococcales archaeon
GCCTCAACGGCCTCCGCCACCTCAGGTGTTAGGGCGTAGGCCTCTGTGAATGAGTCGCTGCATGTCAGTACCCGGAGGCCCTCGAGGGGCTTGAGCGCCTCCACCCCGAACAACCTCGCCACGTGGGCGAGCACGTCCCCGCTACCCCATGAGCACCTTATCGTGGGGCCTCCAGCAGGCATATGAAGAACCCCTCCGTGCCGTGGGTGTGGGGGTAGAGCCTCCAGCAGTACCTGGCCCACTCACCGAACTCGGCCCCGAACCACTCATTAACGCCTGGGGCGGGGTCGATGCCTGGGAGGCTCGGGGCCCTAACCACCCTCGTCCCAGAGACCCGGCGGAGTGCCTCAGCAACCACGGCCTCCCCTTCCTCCGGGGCTATCGAGCAGACAGTGTACAGAACCCTACCGCCGGGGGAGGCGGAGTTTAGGGCCGCTACCAATAGCCTGACCTGCCTCTCATGAGACCTGATCAGGTCCTCGTAACTGGTCCTCACCTTCCTAAGGGGGTCAATACCTATTAGGCCCTCCCCCGTGCAGGGGGCGTCGAGGATCACCCTACCGAAAAACCTCCCGAATACTGAAGGTGCGGCCTCAGCCCTCATCCTCTCGACAACGGCGTTACGCACACCCAGCCTCTCAAGATTACTCCTCAAAACACCCACACGGGCCCTACTAACCTCGACAGCCACGAGCACACCCTCATTACGCATTAGGTCAGCCAAGAAACTCGCCTTACCCCCAGGAGCGGCAGCGGCGTCAAGCACCCTATCACCCGGCCCAACACCGAGGAGCAGGGGAGGGACCGTAGCCCCAGGGCCCCTGTGGAGGTAGTACCAACCCAGGAGGAACTCATGCGTCGCCCCCAACGACACAGAGCCACGGCCACCGACCACGAAGACCCTGTCACTCCACGGAACCCTCTCAAGGGAGTAGCCCAGGCCCTCAAGCCTCTCCGCAAGCAACCCGCACGAAGGTGCCCGGAGGAGGTTGCACCTAACAGCCGGAGGAGGGGGGCGCTGGAAAGCCTCCAGAAGCTCCCTAACCTCCCCCAGCCCCCCGAGGAGCTCGACATACCTGGCGACCATGTAGGGCCTGTAACCGAACTCCTCCGCCAGGGCCCTAACCTCGGGCGTCACCGAGGCCCTGACCCTCCCCCACAGCCCCCTAAGCACCTCGGCGTAGGAAGGCAAGCGGCTCACCGAGAGAGGGGCCAGGAAATAACGATCCTGTCCCCGGGCTTGACACCAAAGGCCTCCGCGGCGGAGCCCATGAAGACCGCCAGCTCCGCAAGGAGGTACGAGCTCTCATACAGCGCGCACTCACCAGGCCTCACATGCGAGAACGCCCTCACACGCCTGCACCTCACACCATTGACAACGACGACGTCGCCGACCCTCAGCCCGAGCAACTCATCAACGTCCCTCATGGAGGCCCAAGTAACGACATTGCCGAAGTCATCGACATGGAACACCTCAGTCACGATCCCCTCACCCAAGACCCTCGGGGCCCTAGGCGGGACCTCAACACGAACGAGGGAGGCCGGCTCAACAGGGTCACCAAGCTCCCGGAGGTCAGCACCAGCAGCTATCCTCGCCGCAGCGGGTGTGAAGAGGTCCCTCCCGTGAAAAGAGGGCGAGACCCTCGGCAGGCCCGCCCTACCCGGGTCGAGGGACACTACCTCAGCAATACCGTCGTCCTCCGCGGCCGGGACGAGGACACCGTTGTCGGGCCCGACGAAGAAGTACCTCCTACCCCTAACCGCCAGGGCCCTCCTCTCCGACCCGACAGTAGGGTCAACAACGACCACGTACACAGAGCCCGGCGGGAAGTACCTGTACGAGAGGCGGAGGACATAAGCCGCGTAGGCTATACCGAACTTAGGCACGTCATGCGTCAGGTCAATTAGGGGCGCGCCTGGCGCTATGGAGGCGGCAACACCCTTCATCTCCCCCACGTACGGGTCCCTCAGCCCAAAGTCCGTCATGAACACTATCGGCCTCAAACCCACAACCCCGAAGAAGAGGAGCAGGCACCAAAAATAACGGCCTCACCCACCCCGGGCCCTCAAGACCATGCTTAAGTAAGAACGAACTATCCTGTCGCCCCTCCCCTTACCCAGCACCTCCTCCACTACAGAGAGAACCCTCTCAAGGCCCTCCCTATCACCCATCACCTCAACCTCCACGAACGACCCAAGCCCCTCAACGAAGTCAGCAGTAACACTGAATCTCACACCATCGAGCGAGCCCTCGAACACCCTCCTCGACTTCCTAACCCTTAACGGCTCGAAACCAGCATCAGTGAAGAACCTGATGATGGAGTCACCGTCCTCGACCCTTGTCTCGTACTCCCTCCTAACCTTAACACCCTCGAACCCCGGCACCCTCGACTTAAACGTCAGCACCCACTCCTCAGCACCGCCACCGAACCTCCTCCTAACCCTGGCCACAGCGTCGACACCGCACCTCCGGAGCCTGAAGTACGTGTCCTCCTCAACACCCTCCCACACGGGCCGGAGGCCTAGGGCCCTCACCAGCGCCTCCACCGCGGCGTCGAGGTCCTCGACCCTGTACTTAACCTCCATCTCAACCCCTTCTCCCATTCCGATCACCAGTACCTGATCCGGAAATCACGGAACTCGCCCCTGTACTCCTCCCACTCAACATCTACCCTCTCAACCCTAGCCAGCGGGGGGCCCTCATGAGCCCAAGCAATCAGCTCCCTAACAGCGTCCTCATCCCCCTCCACAACAGCCTCCACAGACCCGTCGGGGAGGTTCCTCACCCACCCAGTCACGCCGAGCTCCAGGGCCTTCCTCCTCATGTTAGCCCTGAAGAACACC